>NZ_CP109073.1:1200000-1500000 GCF_035917415.1 Streptomyces sp. NBC_01803 | reverse complement strand
CCTGGAGGTCTTCGGGGCCGCGATGCGCCGGGCGGGTGTCTCGCACGGGCGCCCGGTCGTGATCTACGACGGCGGCCAGGGGTGGGGCGCGGCGCGGGCCTGGTGGCTGCTGCGCTGGACCGGCCACGAACGGGTGCGGGTGCTGGACGGTGGGCTGGCGGCGTGGGACGGCGAGTTGACCACCGAGGTGCCCGAGCCCGCCGGGGGCGACTTCACGCCGCGGCCGGGGGCGCTGCCCGTGCTCGACGCGGCGGCGGCGGCCCGGCTGGCCAGGAGCGGGGTGCTGCTCGACGCGAGGGCGGGGGAGCGGTACCGCGGCGAGGTGGAGCCCATCGATCCGGTCGGCGGCCACATCCCCGGCGCCCGCTCGGCGCCGACCACGGAGAACGTCGGCCCGGACGGCCGGCTCCGGTCGGCGGCGGAGCTGGCCGCGCGGTTCGCGGAGCTGGGCGCGGTACCGGGCGCCGCGGTGGGCGTCTACTGCGGCTCGGGGGTCTCCGGGGCGCACGAGATCCTCGCGCTCGCCGTGGCGGGAGTCGACGCGGCCCTCTACCCGGGGTCGTGGAGCGAGTGGACCGCCGACCCCGGGCGCCCCGTCGCCAGGGGCCCGGAGCCGGGCTGACCGGCCCCGCTCAGTCTTTCTTCTTGCGGCGGGTGCCGAACACGATCTCGTCCCAGCTCGGCACGGCCGCCCGGCGGCCGGGGCGGACGCCGTCCGCCTCGGCCTGGCGGTCGGTGCTGCCCGTCAGCCGGTCGCGGTGTCCGCCCACGGAGCGCGGCATGAGCACGTCCGCGTAGGTGGATCCCGCGCTGGCCGCCGGCGCGGGCACCGCCGCCTCTTCGTCCTCGGCCTCCGCCTCGTCCCCGGACGGCGCGGTGACCGAGGCCGCCGCGGGCGGTCCGGCCTGCTCGGGCACCACCAGGTCGCCGCGGAAGCTCGGGACGGCCTCCAGCAGGCTGGTGAGCGAGTCGGCGTCGCTCTCGCTGGACACGCGCGGCGCCGGCGGTCGCTCGCCGTCGCGCGGCAGCCGGGCGATGCGCGGCACGAACGGCGTGCTCGGCTCCGGCATGTCGTCCGTCTCGCCCAGCAGCGAGCGCGCCTCGTCATCCACCGCCTGGACCAGACGGCGCGGCGGGTCGTAGGCCCAGCTCGCCGAGTGCGTCTCGCCGGCCACCCGGTAGACGAGCAGCACCTCCCAGGTGCCGTCGTCGCGCCGCCAGGAGTCCCAGCGGACGGCGTCCTTCTCGGCACCGCGCAGCATCAGGCGCTCGGTGACCGCGTCACCGAGCTGCGGCCCGGCGGTCTCGCCGGGACGCCGCAGCGGCGTCTTACGGGCCCGCTCGGCCATGAAGGCCCGCTCGGCCAGCACGGGACCCTCGAAGCGGCGCACCCGTTCCACGGGGATGCCGGCGAACTGGGCCACCTCTTCGGCCGTCGCACCGGCTCGTATCCGCGCCTGGATGTCGCGCGGGCGCAGGTGGTTCTCGACCTCGATCTCGATCTGGCCGAGCCGCGCCCTGTCGTTCCGGACGGCGGCGCGCAGCCGCTCGTCGATGGGAAGCGTGTATTCCGTGTTGTCGGCAGCCTTGAGCACCAGGCGTGTGCCGTCATTGCTCACGGCCACGACACGCAGTTCGGGCACGAGGACCTCCCGGTGGTGCCTGCCGACGTCACCTACGTCGCTGCTCCCGCTAGACGAGTGTGACTTGCCCGGGCGCAGCCTGCCACAACCTTGCCGACTTGCCCGGCGTGTCGGGCCATGGTCTTGAGCCGCGGTTGTGGCACAGTCACCACTTTGCCACGTGCGGTGACCGGCGCGAGCGTCGGTGCACGCGCGTGGACCGCAGGAACCAGGACCAAGGGAGCTTCACACTACTCCATTAGGGCCCGCGGGGGTGGGGTGCGGCGCCGGTGAAGTTCTCCCCGAGCAAGGGAGTTGGCCTGTCGGCACACGGCAGACATGGGCCGCAAGGCTCGCGGAAGCCCCAAAAGCCCGTCTATCACCACGTGACGGAAGCCACTTGCGGGGATGACGTGCAGGGACTGTGTGCATACGGCCGAACGGGCGAATCGGGGGTCGCGGGCGCCTCCGCCCGGGCCATTGGCGCCGGGCGGGAGGCGGGCCGCCCGTGGCAGGATGCGGAGACATGGACCGCGCGCTCAACCCGCATCCCTATGACGCCCTGCTGCTGCTCTCCTTCGGCGGCCCCGAAGGCCCGGACGACATCCTGCCGTTCCTGGAGAACGTCACCCGGGGGCGCGGCATCCCGCGTGAGCGGCTGGCCGAAGTGGGCGCCCACTACAACCTCTTCGGCGGCGTCAGCCCGATCAACGAGCAGAACCGGACGCTGCTCGACGCGCTCCGCGCCGATTTCGCCGAGCAGGGTCTGGACCTGCCGGTCTACTGGGGCAACCGGAACTGGGCGCCGTACGTCACCGACACCGTCCGCGAGATGGCCGCCGACGGCCGCCGCCGTGTCCTCACCCTGGCCACCAGCGCCTACGCCTCCTACTCCGGCTGCCGGCAGTACCGGGAGGACCTGGCGGGCGCCCTGGCGGCGCTGGAGGCCGAGGGCGCGGACCTGCCGCGCGTCGACAAGCTGCGGCACTACTACAACCACCCGGGCTTCCTGGACACCGTGATCGATGGCGTGCTGACCGCCCTGGTGACGCTTCCCCCGGAGGCGCGCGACGGCGCCCACCTGGCGTTCACCACCCACTCCATCCCGGAGGCCGCGGCGGAGGCCTCGGGCCCGCCGGTCGAGCACGGTCCCGCGGGCGGGGCGTATGTCGCCCAGCACCTGGACGCCGCCCGCGTCGTGGCCCGCGCGGTGCGCGAGGCCACCGGCATCGACCACCCGTGGGAGCTGGTCTACCAGTCGCGCAGCGGCGCGCCGCACATCCCATGGCTGGAGCCGGACATCTCCGACCACCTCAGGGCCCTGCACGCCAAGGGAGTCCCGGGCGCCGTCATGGTCCCGATCGGCTTCGTCTCGGACCACATGGAGGTGCTGTACGACCTCGACACCGAGGCCACGGCGACCGCCGAGGAGCTGGGCATGCCGGTGGTCAGGTCCGCCACGGTCGGCGCCGACCCACGCTTCGTGGCGGCGGTGCGCGACCTGGTGCTGGAGCGGGCGGCCGAGGAGCGCGGCGAGACGCCCCGGCGCCCCGCGCGGGGCGCGCTGGGCCCCGGCCACGACGTCTGCCCGGTGGGCTGCTGCCCGGGCCGCCTGCTCAAGCCCGCCGCCGCGGGCGCCGACAGCCCGTATGCGTGACGTACGCCCGAGTGGAGGAGCACCGCGCCATGCCTGACCGAGCCGCGGCCGACCGGCCGTCCCCCGACCGACTCGCCGGAGAGCTGCTCGCGCTGGCCCAGGAGGCCGCCGGGCGGGCGGGCCGACTGCTGCGCGAGGGCCGTCCCGCCGACCTGGGCGTGGCGGCCACCAAGTCCAGCCCGATCGACATCGTCACCGAGATGGACATCGCGGCCGAGAAGCTGATCACGGGCTTCCTGTCCGAACGGCGCCCGGACGACGGGTTCCTCGGCGAGGAGGGCGGCGTCAGCGGCGGGACCAGCGGCGTGCGCTGGGTCATCGACCCGCTCGACGGGACCGTCAACTATCTCTACGGGCTGCCCCAGTGGGCGGTGTCCATCGCCGCCGAGGTGGATGGCGAGGTGGTGGCCGCCGTGGTCGAGGCGCCGATGCGCGGCGAGACCTACCGGGCCGTGCGCGGCGGCGGCGCCGAACGGCTGCGGCCGGACGCGGCCCCCGAGCCGGTGCGCCCGCGCCCGTCGCCGCCGCTGGAGCAGGCGCTGATCGGCACCGGCTTCAACTACGTGGCCACCGTCCGCGCCGCACAGGCCGCCGTCGCCCACCGGCTGATCCCCCGGGTCCGCGACATCCGCCGCTCGGGGTCGGCCGCCGTCGACCTGTGCGACGTGGCCTGCGGCCGGCTGGATGGCTTCTACGAGCGCGGTCTCGCCCCCTGGGACCTGGCCGCCGGCGACCTCATCGCCCGGGAGGCCGGCGCGCTGACCGGCGGCCGGGTGGGGCAGCGGCCGGGCGGGGACCTGACCGTCGCCGCGAGCCCCGGCGTCTTCGCCGTGCTCCAGCCGTTCCTGGACGAGCTCGGCGCCTGGCACGACTGACCCCACGGCCGGGGAGGGCGGCACGGTCGCGCCCCCGCACGGCACGACAGAGCGCCCCCGGGACCAGCCCGGGGGCGCTCTGTCGTCGATGTGTCAGACGGCCTCAGCCGATGTGCACGCCGTGCTCTGCCGCCAGTCGGCGCAGGTCGTCCAGCTCGGCCTGCTCCACATCCATCGTGAACACATCTCCGGCCTCACGAGCGCGGTGCAGATCGGACTCGGTGTTCTCGATGCGCTGCAGGATTCCAGCGGTGAACGCGTCCAAGGTGCGCCCCCTCGTCTTCGATCGGCGGCACTGGGGAGTGCCGAGGGTGGGTGCGACCACAGCGGACCCCGTGGAACGGTCGGCAGCGCAGGGGGTGGCTTACCGCCTACAAGGGGGTGGTCGCGGGGTTGTGGAGCTTCCTCCCCGATGCGCTCACAGCGGAAACCTCCCGGCAACAAGAATCACCGCGGAGCCGTCCCCGTCGTCCCCTTACCGGTCGTTTACGGGGGGTCAGGGCAGGATGGACCGGGGCGGCCGGCCAGGATCCCGTCCCGACTTGATGAGGAAGGACAGGACGTGCGCGTACTGGTGGTGGAGGACGAGCAGTTGCTCGCTGACGCCGTGGCCACCGGGTTGCGCCGCCAAGCCATGGCGGTGGACGTGGTCTACGACGGGGCCGCCGCGACGGAGCGCGTCGATCTCAACGATTACGACGTGGTCGTCCTCGACCGCGATCTCCCCCTCATTCACGGGGACGACGTCTGCCGCCACATCGTCGGCAGCGGGCGCGCGACGCGGGTGCTGATGCTCACCGCCTCGGGCGACGTCAGCGACCGTGTGGAGGGCCTGGAGATCGGCGCGGACGACTATCTGCCGAAGCCGTTCGCCTTCAGTGAGCTGATCGCCCGGGTCCGTGCCCTGGGCCGCCGCGCCACCGCGCCGCTGCCACCGGTGCTGGAGCGGTCGGGGATCAGGCTCGATCCGAACCGCAGGGAGGTCTTCCGGGAGGGCAGGCAGGTGAATCTGGCGCCGAAGGAGTTCGCGGTGCTGGAGGTCCTGATGCGCAGCGAGGGCACGGTCGTCTCGGCCGAGCAGCTCCTGGAGAAGGCGTGGGATGAGAACACCGACCCCTTCACCAACGTGGTCCGTGTCACGGTGATGACGCTGCGCCGCAAGCTCGGTGATCCGCCCGTGATCACCACCGTCCCCGGCGCGGGGTACCGGGTCTGAGCCATGGCAGCATCGCCCTCTCCCAGCCCCCTCACCCCGCCGATGCCCGCGGCCCCGCCGAAGCCGCCGTGGGACCCGCGCGAGACGGATCAGCCGCACAGCTGGCTCCGGCCCACGATCCGCATCCGGCTCACCCTGCTGTACGGCGGGATGTTCCTGATCGCCGGGGTCGTGCTGCTGACGATCATCTATCTGTTGGCGGCCCAGTCCCTCGACCGCGGCACGGCCCTGCCGTTCGAGTTCAACGACATGCAGACGGACGTGACGATCGTCTCGGACGTCTGCGCTCCGCTCCCCGAGTCGGTGACCAAGGAGGAGTTCAAGGCGTGGTTCGAGGAGTGCACCGGCACTCAGCGCGCCATCGCCCTCGACCAGCTCCTGCGCAGCTCGCTCCTCGCCCTGCTGGGGCTGGCGGTGGCGGCGTTCGCGTTCGGCTATGTGATGGCCGGCCGGGTGCTCTCCCCGCTGGGCCGGATCACCCGCACCGCCCGCCGGGTGGCCGGCTCCGACCTGCACCGGCGGATCGAGCTCGACGGTCCCGACGACGAGCTCAAGGAGCTGGCGGACACCTTCGACGAGATGCTGGACCGGCTCGACCGGGCGTTCACCGCGCAGCAGCGCTTCGTCGCCAACGCCTCGCACGAGCTGCGCACCCCGCTCGCGATCAACCGCACGCTGCTGGAGGTCCAGCTCTCCGACCCGGACGCCTCCACGGAGCTGATCCAGCTCGGGAACACCCTGCTCGCCACCAACGAGCGCAGCGAGCAGCTCGTGGAGGGCCTTCTGCTGCTCGCCCGCAGCGAGAACGAGCTGGTGGACCGGAAGCCCGTGGACCTGGCGGAGGTGGCCGGTCAGGCCGTCGAGCAGACCCGGGGCGAGGCCCACGCCCGGGGCGTGGCGCTGCGGGGCGTCCGCCCGCCGGTCCACATCCTGGGCAACGGCGTGCTGCTGGAGCGGATCGCGCTGAACCTGGTGCAGAACGCGGTGCGATACAACGTTCCCGAAGGCGGCTGGGTGCGCGTGGACACGGAGGTCAGGCCAGGGCAGGCGGTTCTCGTAGTGGAGAATACGGGTCCGGTGGTGCCCGCGTATGAGATCGACAACATGTTCGAGCCCTTCCGGCGGCTACGCACGCAGCGCACGGGTAGCGACAAGGGAGTCGGTCTCGGGCTGTCCATCGTCAGATCGGTGGCGCGTGCCCACGGCGGCTATGTCGTGGCCGAGCCCCGGGAGTCCGGCGGGCTCGTCATGCGGGTGGCGATTCCGGTCTGAGGGCAGGTCGGGACGGGAAAGAGAGAGATGTGATCAATCACATACACATGCCCGCGGAAGCGGGCCCAAAGGGGCCGTAGCAGGCTTTTTCGCCAGTCCGCGGTCCGATCGGCAGCCGGAATGATCACCTCTTCAGGCGTTCGGTTGGGTGTCGATTGAGTAACACCACTTGATGTGAGGCAAAATCTCCGCCTCGGGTCGGGCACAAAGTCGGACCCCCCGCGCGTTACGTGCGCTGGAGATACCAAAGACACCCGGAGGGGGAGAACGAAATGGCAACCGACTACGACACTCCACGCAAGACCGACGATGACGTCAACGAGGACAGCATCGAAGAGCTGAAGGCCCGGCGGAACGACAAGTCCGCTTCCACGGTCGACGTGGACGAGTTCGAGCAGGCGGAGGGCCTGGAGCTGCCCGGGGCCGACCTCTCCAACGAGGAGCTGTCCGTCCGGGTGCTGCCGCGCCAGGCCGACGAGTTCACCTGCATGAGCTGCTTCCTGGTACACCACCGGTCCCAGCTCGCGAGTGAGAAGGACGGTCAGCCGGTCTGCCGCGACTGCGCGGCGTGAGTGGACCGCCCGGACCGGGGCTAGACCGCGTCCGGGCGGCGGGCAGCGGTCAGGGCCGCGGTCAGGCGGTCGGGGCGGCGGGTCGAGAGATACAGATAGGGCGTCGGATCGGCCGGGTCCGTCACCTCGACCCGTACGGCTGTCGGAATATAGGCCCGTAGCAACATATGAGCCCGGGCATCCGCACGGTGGGTGCGCCAGGCGCGCGCCTCATCGGCGTCGAGCGCCCGGGCCTCGCCCAGGGCGGTGAGTGGGATCCTGGCCTGGCCCGCGATCAGCGAGTCGGCCACCACCCGGATGCGCGCCGAGCCATAGGTGCTCAGCGCGACGCCGGCGAGCGCCCCGCCAGCCGCCAGCCCGCACAGCAGCGGGACCGCCCCGAGTGGCGCCAGGGCGACCCCGAGCAGGACGACACCCAGCGCGGTGATCGCCCACCAGGCCCTCGGAACGGTCAGTCGCTCGTCATACGGCTTCATATGGCCAAGCATGGCAGGCTCGCCTCCGGGTCCCGCCGACGGCGGTAGGGTCTGCATCGTGAGTGCCCACAGCAGAGCCCCGGTTGACGTGCTGATCCGGCGGACCGATCCGGCGGTCCCGATCCCGGCCCGGGCCCACCCCGGTGACGCCGGCGTCGACCTGGTGACGACCGAGGCCGCGGAGCTGGCTCCCGGCGAGCGCGCGGTCCTGCCCACCGGGGTTTCGATCGCCCTCCCCGACGGGTACGCCGCCTTCGTGCATCCGCGTTCCGGCCTCGCCGCCCGCTGCGGAGTCGCCATGGTGAACGCGCCCGGGACCATCGACGCCGGGTACCGTGGGGAACTCAAGGTCATCCTGATCAATCTGGACCCGCGGGAGACCGTTCGGTTCCAGCCATTCGACCGGGTCGCCCAGCTCGTCGTCCAGCGGGTGGAGACGGTGCGTTTCCACGAGGTCACGGAGCTGCCGGGATCGGCGCGGGCCACGGGCGGTTTCGGCTCCACGGGCGGGCACACCGGCGCGCACCACCCCTACGCTGCGGTCGGTCCCGGCGGGACTGCCGACCGGAAAGGACAATGACGTGTTCGGACGTCGTCGTAAGCGGAACGAGGAGCCCGAGGAAGCGGTCGAGGCCACCGCTGAGGAGGAGGCTCCCGGCGAGCCCGACGAGGAAGAGGTGCGCCGGGTCAGGCTGGAGCCGGCCCCTCGGCCGGACGGCCCCTGGGACGTGAGCGAGGTCGGCAAGCCGTCCGAGGGCAGGGTCGACCTCGGGGGCCTGTTCGTGCCCGGTGTGCAGGGCATGGAGCTGCGCGTCGAGGTGGCCGGGGACGCGATCGTCGCCGCGACCGTGGTGGTCAAGGACAGCGCCGTGCAGCTCCAGGCGTTCGCCGCGCCGCGCCGCGAGGGCATCTGGTCCGAGGTCCGCGAGGAGATCGCCGCCGGGATCACTCAGCAGGGCGGTGTGATCGACGAGATCGAGGGTCCGCTCGGCTGGGAGCTGCGCGCGCGGGTGCCGGTGCAGCTTCCCGACGGCAAGCGCGGCATGCAGGTCGTGCGGTTCGTCGGGGTGGACGGTCCGCGCTGGTTCCTGCGCGGCGTCATCTCCGGCCAGGGCGCGGTCCAGCCGCAGGCGGCCGGCCTGCTGGAGCAGATCTTCCGGGACACCGTCGTGGTCCGCGGCGACTCGCCCATGGCGCCCCGCGACCCGATCGTCCTCAAGCTGCCGCAGGACGCCCAGATGGTCCCCGACGGCGTGAAGAAGGAGGAGGCCGCCGAGGGCGGCACCGTCTCCCGCTTCGCCGGCGGTCTGGACCAGCTCCGCCGCGGCCCGGAGATCTCCGAGGTCCGCTAGCGCGCGACACACCACCGCACACCCCCCGCCCTCGGGCGGCGGGGTGTGTCATCGGTCTGTCCGACGGGTACCCGGGAGGCCCCGAGGAGGCCGCCATGACCCGAGGACGCCGTCCGCGGACCGGCACCGAGCCGGTCACCGCCTACAGCGCGCTGCGCCTGCGGCTGCTGCTGTCCGGGATCTTCGTGCCGTTCTTCGCCGCCGTCACCACCGCGTTCGCCGTGTGGTGGGCCGCGAGCGACTCCGGTGACCAGCCCAGTCCCGCCGAGCTGGGCCGGCTGACCCTCGGGTGTGCCGTGCTGACCCTGCTGGCCGCGATCGACCTGGTCGTCGTCCTGCGCCGCAGGCGCGCCCAGCGCGAGGGCCGGGACCGCCTGACGCCGCCACCGCCGTAGTGGGCCGCGCGCCCGGCGCCTCACCGCGGAAGCGCCCGGCCGGGTGCTGTCGGCGGGTGCTACCGGGGGGTGCTGTCGGCGGGTCCTACCGGGGGGTGAGGACGCCGACGAGGCGGGAGATGAGGAAGCGGCGGCGGGCGTTGTCCCCCTCGCAGCGGGCGTAGATCCCGGGTGCCTCCAGAGAGATGTCGTGGATCGTCAGCAGCTCGCTCTCGTCCTCGCACTCGATGGTCACCGGGCGGTCGTTGTCGATCGCGTGGGCCAGCAGCCGGATCTCGGAGCGCGGCAGGTCCGTGGCCAGATCGGAGATGACGCGCTCCGTCTCGGTGCGGACGGCCGCCAGCCGGACGGCCAGGAGGTCCAGATCGCCCGGGTCCACGCGGGGGACGCCGTAGCGCCGCTGAGCCGGGACCGGCTTGGCGCGGGCGCGCTCCGGGCGTTCGACGCGGACCGTGCCGTCGGCCGTCTCGGAGACGGGAGCGTAGCCCTGGTCCCGCAGGGCGGACAGGGTGTCGTTCACCGGGGTGCGGCTGACCAGGACCGTGGGCGCGAGCAGGCGCAGGCCAAGGCCGGCCAGCCTGCGGTGGTAGAGGATCTCGGTGATCAGCGCCGGCTCGTCCGCGTGGATCACGCAGGCGGCGGCCACCACTTGGAGGCGGCCGTGGCGGCGGGCGGCGTCGGTGATCAGGTAGACGAGCGGCTGCGGCAACGGGCCGTCGGTGACGGCGGTCAGGTCGGTCTCGATCGACTCCGCCGTCCCGCCCACGTCCAGGGCGCGGCGGACGCTGGCGGGCGTGAACCGCCACACCGAGGCCGTGCCGCGCGCCTCCCGGTCCGCGACGGCGTCGAGGAGGCGCTCCAGCCGGGCGGAGGGCGCCCCGGTGACGACGGCGGTCAGGTCGCCGCCGATCCGCGCCCGTTCGGTGGCGGCGGGCAGCAGCCGGCGGGCCGTCTCCGCCAGGCGCTCTTCGTCGCCGGAACGCAGGGCCGCGCCGAGCGGCGAGAGCGTCCCCCGGGCCAGCACGCCGAACATCGTCGCCTCGCGCAGCAGTGTGGCGAAGGGCGGGGAGTCGTCGTCCAGCCGCCTGGCCATCGGGCGGTGCCAGGCGACGGCGGCGCCGAACGCCAGGACGTCCCGCGCGCCCCGGCCCGCGGGCAGGCGGGCGGCGGCGCCGAGCAGCGCGCGACGGGCGGCCAGCCGGTCGTTGCGCGGCGGAACCCCGTCCACCAGGGCGGGCAGCACCCGGCCCTCCGCGTCCCGGGACCGGGTGGGGGAGCCCGCGATCGACCACCAGGCACGCAGCAAGGCGGCCACCCGGAACGCCGGGTCCCGCTCCACCCACTGGTCATAGGCGTCGGTGACCGGGAAACGGTCGCCGTCGCGGGCCAGCAGTCCGGCCGCCACGGCGGTCTCCAGCACCAGCCGCACCTCGGTCTCCCCGCACTGCGCGGTGGCGCTCAGCCGGGCCAGCTCGCGGGTGCCGACGCCGCCCGTCTTCAGCCGGGCCGGCGGCTCGGCCGCGCACGCGGCGAGAACGGACGCGGCCTGCCCGGCGAAGGCGTAGGCCGCCGCCGCGGCCTCCCCGGCGACGGCCTCCTCACTGACCGGCGTGAGGGCCGGTACGGGCGGGGTCGGGGCGAACGGCGCGCGCCAGTCCTTGCCGCGCAGCGCGAGCGCCACCTCGGCGGGCATCCGGGCCGGCCCGTATCCGTAGCGGGCGCGGACCAGCAGGCCGCGGTCGAGCGCCCACCGCAGGGCCGGGGCGGACCCCGACTCCCGCTCCTCGGAGACGGCCCGGCTGTGCTTCGCCAGCAACTCCCGCGTCTCCCGGGGCGCCGCCGCGGCGAGCGCGGCCACCCGGTCGGGGTCACTGTGGTGGTCGAGCAGCGCGGTCAGCCGCTGGTGCCTGGCGGCCGGCGGGGTGACGCCCACGACCGACAGCACCGCGTGCAGGTCCTCGGTGCTCTTCTCGCCCATCAGATGCCGCAGCCCTCGCCCCAGGCCGAGCGGCGTCGGCCACGTCTCGCGCAACGGATCGGCCATGCGCAGCAGCCCGTCCTCGTCCGGCCAGGTCAGCGCGTACTGGGTCAGCTCGGTCAGCGCCGCCTCCACACCTGGGCCGGGGTCGCCCAGCAGGGTGGTGAGGCGGTCCCGGGGCACGCCCTCGTCCGGCGGCGCGAGGGCGGTGAGCGCGGCGAGCGCCTCGGCGGCCTGGAAGCAGCGCAGCGGGAGCCGGGCCATGGCCCGCGCCACCGACTTCTGCTCCGAGAGCCGGCCGGCGAGCTCTCCCAGATTGTGCGGGCCGGGGTGGCGGGCGACGTCCGGGCGGGCGGCGAGCAGGTCGCGCAGCCGCCCGGCGTCGAGCCGGTGCAGCCAAGCGGCCAGCGGGGACTCTGCGGCGATCGGGATCACCCCATCTGTGCGACGGTCCGGAGACTGACAGTCACCGTATCGTTCCTGTCCGCGCGCGGGACACGGTTGCGGGGGAACCCGTCCCGTCCGGCGGGACGGGGTGCGCGGGCCGCGCCACGCCACCTGATCACCGGACGCTGGATGGGCTACCGCTTCGAGCGCCGACCGTTACGCTGATGGCATGAGTGCGGATGGCGGCTCGGGGACCGGGCGGCGAGGCGGCCGGCTGTGGCGGCTGCTGGGACGTTCCGGGCCGGACGACGGCGGGGACCTGGCCGTCGCGGCGGAGCCGGCGGACGCCGGCTGCACCCGTATCGGCGACTGCGGCGAGCGGCCCGGGGGGCGGCCCGTGGTGCGTGTGACGGGTACGCTGCGCTCGGTCACCGAGCGGACCGTGGCGGGGATGCCCGCCCTCCAGGCCGAGCTGGACGACGGCTCGGCCTCGCTCGACGTGGTCTGGCTGGGCAGGCGCTCGATCGCCGGCATAGAGCCGGGCCGCGCGCTGGTCGCCTCCGGGCGTATCGCGATGACACACGGCCGGCCGGTGCTGTTCAATCCCCGATACCGACTGCAACCCCGTGGACAGGAGTAGCCGGGTGACCCCATCCGAGAGGTCCCAGAGTCCCCAGAGTCCCGACAGACAGATCGCGGAGCAGGTCGCGGACGAGGCCGCGACGCGGGCGGCTTTCTTCGAAGCCTTCGGCGGCGTGCGGGGCATGGTGGAGACCACGGTGCCCGGGCTCGTCTTCGTGCTCAGCTACACGATCAACCGGAACATCAACGTCTCCGCCATCGCCGCGCTCAGCATCTCCGCCGTGCTGGCCGTGGCCCGGCTGGCCCGGCGGGACACCCTCAAGCACGCCCTCGGCGGTGTCTTCGGGGTCGCGTTCGGGGCGGCCTTCGCGATGATGTCGGGAGACGCGAAGAACTTCTATCTGCCCGGCATGCTGTACACGCTGGTGCTGGGCGTGGCCTACGTGGTGACGTCGCTGGCCGGGGTGCCGCTGCTCGGCCTGATCCTGGGGCCGGTCTTCCGGGAGAACCTGTCCTGGCGGACGCGGAACCCGGGGCGCAAGCGGGCGTATGTCAAGGCCAGCTACGTGTGGGGCGGGATCCTGCTGGCGAAGTCGGCGATCACCTTTCCCATCTACTTCTGGGGCGACGCCACGCAGCTCGGGTGGCTGCGGGTGGCGCTGGGGATTCCGCCGTTCCTGGTAGCCGTCTACTTCACATGGATCATCCTGGTGAAGGCGCCGGCGCCGATCGACGTGATCGCCGAGTGGGAGGCCAGGGAGGCCGCTGAGGCGGAGGCGGCCGACGGGGCGAAGGCCGCGGGGTTCTCGCCCACCCGCCCACCCCTGGCCGGCGACGGAGAACGCCCCACGGCACGCTGACGCCCGCGGCCGGGCCGGCCCGCGGTCGGCCCGCCCGCCCGGGTCCGGGCCGGCTGTGGGTTTTCGGGTGGCCCGGTCATCCGGGCCTTTCCGCGTCGTGTGGTCGCGAGGGTTCCCCACTCGCCGACTCGGGAGGCCCCTCAGGGCTTCGGGGGGCGGGGGGAGAGGAGCTCTTCGAGCTGTGCCTCGCGGGCCGGGGCGGCCACGAAGAGGAGTTCGTCGCCCGCCGCCAGGGCGTCGTCGGGGTCGGGGATCAGGACTCGGGCGCCTCTGATGATCGTCACCAGGGCCGTGTCCTGGGGCCAGGCCACCTCACCGACGCGGGTGCCGACCAGGGTGGCGCCCTCGGGGAGGGTCAGCTCGACCAGGTTCGCCTCGCCCTGGCTGAAGCGGAGCAGGCGGACCAGGTCGCCCACGCTCACCGCCTCCTCCACCAGCGCCGACATCAGGCGCGGGGTGGAGACCGCGACGTCCACGCCCCAGGCGTCGTTGAACAGCCACTCGTTCTTCGGGTTGTTCACCCGCGCCACCACGCGCGGCACGCCGTACTCGGTCTTCGCCAGCAGGGACACCACCAGGTTCACCTTGTCGTCGCCGCTCGCCGCGATCACCACCTGGCAGCGTTCCAGCGCGGCCTCGTCCAGCGTCGTGATCTCGCAGGCGTCGGCCAGCAGCCATTCCGCCTGCGGGACCCGCGCGACCGAGACCGCCTGGGGCGACTTGTCGATCAGCAGCACCTCGTGGCCGTTCTCCAGCAGCTCCGCCGCGATCGAGCGCCCCACCGCGCCGGCTCCCGCGACCACGACCCTCATGCGGGGTCCTCCGGTCCCAGCAGGCACACGGTCTCCACCTCGGCGACCCGGTCGCTGTACATCATCACGTGCACCAGGTCACCCTCCTGTAGCACCGTCCGCGCGTCCGGCAGCGTCGGCGCGCCCATGCGGGTCAGGAACGCCACCCGCACGCCCGTGCGCTCCTGGAACGCGCTCACCCGGTGGCCCACCCACGCCTGCGTGACGTGCACCTCGGAGAGCTGCAGCCCGCCGCTCGGGTCGCGCCACAGCGGCTCGGCGCCCGCCGGGAGCAGGCGGCGCAGCATCTGGTCGGCGGTCCAGCGGACGGTGGCGACCGTGGGGATGCCGAAGCGCTCGTAGACCTCGGCGCGGCGGGAGTCGTAGATGCGGGCGGTGACGTTCTCCACGCCGAACACCTCGCGGGCCACCCGGGCCGCGATGATGTTGGAGTTGTCCCCGCTGCTCACCGCCGCGAAGGCGCCCGCGTCCGCGAGGCCGGCCTCGGTGAGCGTGTCCCGGTCGAAGCCGAGCCCGGTCACCCGACGGCCGCCGAACCGCGAGCCGAGACGGCGAAAGGCCGTGGGGTCCTGGTCGATGACCGCGACCGAGTGGCCGCGGGCCTCCAGGTTCTGCGCCAGGGTCGCGCCGACCCGGCCGCAGCCCATGATCACGATGTGCATAGATCTCCTCCGCGCGACCACGCTATACGGTGTGCCCATGGATGGCACCAAACGCCTGCTGCTCGGCCGCGCGTTGCGCAGTGACGCGTTGGGGGAGACGCTGCTGCGCAAGCGCGTCGCGCTGCCGGTGTTCGCCTCCGACCCGCTGTCCTCGGTGGCCTACGCGCCCGGTGAGGTGCTGCTCATCCTGTCCATCGCGGGGGTGTCGGCCTACCACAACAGCGTGTGGATCACGGCGGCCGTCGTGGTGCTGATGCTCACCGTGGTCGCCTCCTACCGGCAGACCGTCCACGCCTATCCCAACGGCGGCGGCGCCTACGAGGTCGTCTCCAGTAACTTCGGCCGCCGCTCCGGACTCACCGTCGGCAGCGCGCTGCTGGTGGACTACGTGCTGACGGTCGCCGTCTCGGTCTCCGCCGGAGTGGACAACCTCGGCTCCGCGGCGCACTTCGTGGAGCGCAACGAGGTGCTGTGCGCGCTCGCCATCATCGCCGTGCTGATGCTGATGAACCTGCGCGGCGTCAAGGAGTCCGGCACGCTCTTCGCCATCCCCACCTACGCGTTCGTCGTGGGCGTGCTCGGGACGGTGGCCTGGGGCGGTTTCCGGGCGCTGGTCCTCGACGACACCATGCGCGCGCCGACCGCCGACTACGACATCGTGCCCGAGCAGACCGACCTGGCCGGCTTCGCCATGGCCTTCCTGCTGCTGCGCGCGTTCTCCTCCGGCTGCGCCGCGCTCACCGGGGTGGAGGCCATCAGCAACGGGGTGCCCGCGTTTCGCGAGCCCAAGGGGCGCAACGCCGCCGGGACGCTGGCCCTGATGGGCGGGATCGCGGCCACCATGTTCCTCGGGGTGATGGCGCTCGCCCTGAGCACCGACGTGCGTCTGGCCGAGGACCCGGCCCACGATCTGCTGATCGGTGGCGATCCGGCGGGCTCCGGCTATCACCAGGACCCGGTGATCGCCCAGGTCGGGGCGGCGGTGTTCGGCTCCGGCTCGGCCGCGTTCGTCTTCCTCACCACGGCGACCGCCCTCATCCTCTTCCTGGCCGCCAACACCGCCTACAACGGCTTCCCGGTGCTCGGCTCGATCCTCGCCCAGGACCGCTATCTGCCTCGGCAGCTCCACACCCGGGGCGACCGGCTCGGGTTCAGCAACGGCATCGTCTTCCTGACCGGCCTCGCCGCGCTGCTCGTCGTCGCCTTCAACGCCGACGTCAACCGGCTGATCCAGCTCTACATCGTCGGCGTCTTCGTCTCCTTCACCTTCAGCCAGAGCGGCATGGTCCGGCACTGGAACCGCCTGCTCGGCCAGGAGCGCGACCGCGCCGCGCGCCGCCGCATGCACCGGGCCCGCGCCCTCAACGGGTTCGGCGCGGTGCTGTGCGTCGTCGTCCTGGTGATCGTGCTGATCACCAAGTTCAGCCACGGCGCCTGGGTGTCGATCGTCGGCATGGCGTGCTTCTACGCGGTGATGACGGGGATCAGGAGCCACTACGACCGGGTGGCCGCGGAGCTGGCTCTGGACGTGCCGGAGGAGGAGCTCGACGTGCGGCCCTCACAGGTGCACGCCGTCGTGCTGGTCTCGAAGATCCACAAGCCGACGCTGCGCGCCCTGTCGTACGCCAAGCTGCTGCGCTCCGACAGTCTGGTGGCGGTCACCATCGCCGTGGACCCCGAGGAGGCGGCGGCGCTCAAGGCCGAGTGGCGGCACCGCCACCTCGACGTGCCGCTGAAGGTGCTCGACGCCCCGTACCGGGAGATCACGCAGCCGTTCATCCGCTTCGTGAAGAAGCTCCGCAAGGCCCATCCGCACGATGTGGTGAGCGTGATCATCCCGGAGTACGTGGTCGGCCACTGGTACGAGGCGATCCTGCACAACCAGAGCGCTCTGCGGCTCAAGGCCCGGCTGCTGCTCACCCCGGGCGTCACCGTGACCTCGGTGCCCTGGCAGCTCGACTCCGCCGAGGCCGCCCGCGAACGGGCCAGGCGGCGACACCCGCTGAACGCCCCCGGGGCCGTCCGGCGCGGGGCGGGGCACCGGGACCGGCGGCCGTAGACTGGACCGTCTCCCCGCCTTCCGACCCCCTTGGAGTCCTTCGTCATGCCCACCGCACACTCCTCGTCCACGGCCGCCGCTTCTCTGGTGGGCCGGGAGTACGAGGTCGAGGTCGGCCCGGTGGCGCATGGCGGGCACTGTGTCGCCCGCACCGCCGAGGGGCGGGTGCTGTTCGTCCGCCACACGCTGCCCGGCGAGCGGATCGTCGCCCGCGTCACCGAGGGCCACGAGGAGTCCCGTTTCCTGCGGGCCGACGCCGTGGAGGTGCTGACCGCGTCGAAGGACCGTGTCCCGGCGCCGTGCCCGTTCTCCGGGCCGGGGAAGTGCGGCGGCTGTGACTGGCAGCACGTGAAGCCGGGGGCGCAGCGGCGGCTGAAGGGCGAGGTGCTGGCCGAGCAGCTCCGCGCGCTGGCCGGGCTCACCCCCGAGGAGGCCGGCTGGGACGGCACGGTGGAGCCCGCGCCCGGTGACAAGGTGGCGCCCGGCGAGGTGCCCGCCTGGCGCACGCGCGTGCAGTACGCGGTGGACGACGAGGGCCGGGCCGGGCTGCGGCGCCACCGTTCGCACGAGGTGGAGCCCGTCGACCGCTGCCTGATCGCCGCCGAGGGCGTCACCGAGCTGGGCGTCGAGCATCGCCGCTGGCCCGGGATGGCGACGGTGGAGGCGATCGCCGCCACCGGCTCCAGCGACCGGATGGCGATCCTCACCCCGCGCCCCGGCGCCCGGCTGCCGCTGGTGGAGCTGGACCGGCCGGTCTCCCTGATGCGGGCCGAGGAGGAGCGCGGACGTGGCGGCGAGCACTCGGTGCACCGGGTGCACGGCCGGGCGTTCGTCCGGGAGCGGGCTGACGGCCGCACCTGGCGGGTGAGCGGCGGCGGGTTCTGGCAGGGCCACCGCGAGGCGGCGGGCGTGCTGGTGGACGCGGTGATGCGGGGGCTGACGCCGCGCAAGGGTGAGATGGCGCTCGATCTGTACTGCGGGGCGGGCCTGTTCGCCGGGGCGCTCGCCGACCGGCTGGGGGAGCGCGGCGCGGTGCTCGGCATCGAGGCGTCCAAGCGGGCCGTCGAGGACGCCCGCCACAACCTCGCGGACTTCCCCCGGGTCCGCGTCGAGCACGGCACGGTGGCCCGGGTGCTGCCGAGGACGGGTATCACCGAGGCCGACCTCGTGGTCCTCGACCCGCCCCGGGCGGGCGCGGGCGAGGAGGTCGTGCGGCGGCTGGCCGGGCTGAACGCGCGCCGGATCGCGTACGTCGCCTGCGACCCGGCGGCCCTGGCCCGCGACCTGGCGCACTTCCGGGCGGTGGGGTATGTGCCGCACTTCCTGCGGGCGTTCGATCTCTTCCCCATGACGCGGCACCTGGAGTGCGTGGCGATCCTGCAGCCGGTGCGGCGGGCCACCGCGCGGTAACCCCGTTGTGATGGACCATCGGTAGGGTGGGCGGCCCGGACGGGCGGTGTGGCGGTGACCCAGCCGGGAAAGGTGGTTGGAGCCGCGCCGGTCCCCGTGCGAGGATCGCGGGCTCGGCGTGTGTCGGCGTTGTGTCGGTTGGGAGTTTCCCTTGGACATCCGGCTCCTCGGTCCACTTCAGGTGCTCGCGGACGACGGCACGCCGCTGCCCGTCACGGCTTCCGTGCCGCGTGCGGTGCTGTCCGCGCTCGCGCTGCGGGCCGGGCAGGTCGTGCCCGCCGCCGAGCTGGCCGCGCAGGTCTGGGTCGGCGAGCCGCCCGGTGGTGCCGGGGCGGCGCTGCGTGGCGGCGTCGCCCGGCTGGGCGCCGTGGTTCCCGGCGCGCGGGTCCGCGACGTGCCCGGCGGGTATCTGCTGCGGGCCGACCGGGAGGAGACCGATCTCGGGCGGTTCCAGGACGCGCTGCGGCTGTCCCGCGAGCTGTCCGCGCGGGCCCCGGCCCGGGCGGTGGCCCTGCTGGACGAGGCGCTGGGGCTGTGGCGGGGAGCGCCGCTGGCCGATCTGGACGACTGCCCGCTGCGTGTCCTGGAACAGCCCCGGCTCGCGGAGCTGCGGCTGATCGCCGTCGAGGAACGCTTCGAGCTGCGGCTGGCGCTGGGCGAACACGACGCGGTGATGGGCGAGCTGACGGCGGAGAGCCGCGCCCACCCGCTGCGCGAGCGCCTCGCCCGGCAGACGGTGATCGCCCTCCACCGCTGCGGCCGGACCGCCGAGGCGCTGGCGACCGTCCGGCGCGCGTGCGAGCGGTTCGCCGATTCCGGTGCTGGGCCGAGCGCCGAGCTGCGCGGCCTGGAACGGGCGGTGCTGCGCGCCGGTCCCCGGCCGGCGGCGCCGGCCGTGCGCCGCGCGACCTTGGCCCGGCGCGCGGTGCCCGGCGGGAACGCCGCGCCGTCCGCGGCGTTCCCGCCGGGCACCGCCACGTTCGTCGCGCGCGGGCTGGAGCTGGGCCGGATCAGGGGTCGGCTGACCAACGCGGTCGCCGCGCCCGCCGTCTGCCTGATCGACGGGCCGGGCGGGGTCGGCAAGTCGACGCTCGCGGTGCGGGCCGCCCACGAGGTCGCCGACCGGTTCCCCGACGGGCTCGTCTATGTCGACCTGCGCGGCGCCGACCCGCGCAATCCGCCCCGCGACGTGCCCGAGGCGCGGCTGCTGCTGCTCGCCACGCTGGGTACGCCGGGCAAGGAGCTGCCGCAGGACCCGGCCGCCGCCGCGGCGTTCTATCAGGAGCGGCTGCGGGGGAGACGGGTGCTGTTGCTGCTCGACAACGCGCTCGACGCCGCGCAGGTGGCGCCGCTGCTGCCCACCGAGCCGGGCTCGGCGGCCCTGGTCACGAGCCGGACCGCGCTCACCGGGCTCGGGCGCGGGCACCATCTCCATCTGACGGCGCTGACCGTCGCGGAGGCCGTGACCTTCGTGCAGGCGATCGCGGGCGGGGCGGCCGGGCGCGGGACGCGGCGCGAGTGGGAGGAGCTGGTGACGCTGTGCGGACGGCTGCCGTTGGCGTTGCGGATCGTCGCCGCCCGGATGGCCGCCCGGCCGTGCCGGCGGGTGGCGGACTGGACGGCGGTGCTGGCGGACGAGCGGCGGCGGACGGACGAGCTGACAGCGGACGACCTGGACGTGCGGGCCAGTCTGATGGTGAGCATCGACCAGCTCGCGGCGGGCGCCGAGCCGGATCATCAGCTCGCGGCCGGGATGTTCCCGCTGCTGGGCGCGGCGGCGGTGCGGTCGTTCAGCCCGGGGTCGGTGGCCGCGCTCGTCGGCTGCGGGGCCGGCGAGGCGCGGCGGGCCCTGGACCGGCTGACGGACGCGCAGATAGCGGGTAGTCCCCGGCCGGACGTGTACACGCTGCATGATCTGGTGCGGTCGGCGGCGGCGTGGCAGGCGACACGGCTGCCCCCGGAGCGGGCGACGCGGCGGCTGGCGGAGCTGGCCCGCTGGTATCTCGGCTCGCTGTACCGGGTGAACGGGCCGCTGGCGCTGCCGGAGCACTACCGCGGGCGGTACCGGGCGGGGGCCGACCGCTTTCCGGGGGGACGGCTGTTCACGTCGGTGGACGAGTCGCTGCCCTGGGCGGACGAGGTGCTGGAGGACGTGATCGCGCTGGCGCACCAGCTCGCCGCGCCCGAGTACGACACGGGGGACGAGCTGGCCGGGCAGCCGCTGTCGGCGTTCGCGCTGGAGAGCGTGCGGGCGCTGGAGAGTTACTTCGGGACGCGGCTGAGCTGGCGGGCCCAGCGGCGGCTGTGCGAGATCACGCTGGAGGTCGGGGAGCGGCGCGGTGACCGTTTCGCGCGGGCCGTGGCGTACGGGCAGTTGGGCAAGGCGGCGGGCCAGCAGGGCGGCGGCATCAGGGGAGTCGAGCTGCTGCACCGGGGCATCGCGCTCTGCCGGTCCGTCGGCGAGCGGACGGAGGCCCTCGCCATGACGCTCAATCTCGTACCGTGCCTGGGGTCTTCGGGCCGGCTGGCCGAGGCGGTCGACGTGGCCGAACGGACGCTGGCCGAGGTGCGGGCGGCGGGCGTCGACGAGTTCCGCCCACAGATCATCAACAACCTCGCCCGGTGCCACCTGTACCTCGGCCACCACGCGACGGCGCACGACCTGCTGAGCCGGAACTATGAGACCGCGCCGCTGCCGTACGAGCGGACGATCGCCGCCGGGGTGCTGGCCGAGTACCACTTGGAGGTCGGCGAGTTCGAAGAGGCGGCGCGCTGGGCCGGCCGGGCGCTGAGCCACGCCGAAGAGCAGCCGTTCGACCCGTTCGTGGTGGCGCAGCAGCGCACCTGGCTGGCGGCGGCGTTGCGCGGGCTCGGCCGCGAGGAGTCGGCGCGGGCCGAGGAGACGCAGGCCCAGGCGATACTCCAGGATCTCAACAGCCGCGAGAACAGTCACTTGCGCGTGCGCAGTGAGGAGAGGTATTCGATCTGAGGAATCGGCGTGCTTCCGGTGGCCGTTCGTTGGGGCGAGGCGGAAGTGCCGTGCCGTGCACGCTGATGGGGCGATACGCCCGCCCCATCCGGCTTCGCCGACGGGGTCGTCGGCCTTCTCGGCGAAGCCGTGGCCCGGATCACGGCGGCCCTGGCCCCCGGCCGGATCGCGCTGTTGGCCCGGCGCCGGGCTCGTCCCGCGCCCGGCATCTCCCCGGTCGAGACGGCCCCGCTCACCCCGGCCCGGCCCGCGGGCCGCTGATCCGCGGGCCGCCGATCCGCGGGCCGTCGGCGGGGGGCGGAGAATGGGCGTCATGGATCTTCGCATCTTCACCGAACCGCAGCAGGGCGCGAGCTACGACACCCTCCTCTCCGTCGCCAGGGCGACCGAGGAGCTGGGATTCGACGCCTTCTTCCGGTCCGACCACTACCTCAAGATGGGCGGGGTCGACGGGCTGCCCGGCCCCACGGACGCCTGGATCACCCTTGCCGGGCTCGCCCGGGAGACCAGCCGTATCCGGCTCGGCACCCTGATGACGGCCGGCACCTTCCGGCTGCCGGGCGTGCTCGCCATCCAGGTCGCGCAGGTGGACGCGATGTCCGGCGGCCGGGTCGAACTCGGCCTGGGCGCCGGGTGGTACGCGGCGGAGCACACGGCGTACGGGATCCCGTTCCCGAAGGAGAAGTTCTCCCGGCTGGAGGAGCAACTCGCCATCGTCACCGGGTTGTGGGAGACGCCGGCCGGGGAGACGTTCTCCCACGAAGGCGTCCACTACCGGCTCACCGACTCGCCCGCGCTGCCCAAGCCCGCGCAGCGGCGGGTGCCGGTGCTGCTCGGCGGCATGGGCAAGGAGCGCACCCCGCGCCTGGCGGCCCGGTACGCCGACGAGTTCAACGTCCCGTTCGCCTCGGCCGAGGACAGCGCCGACCAGTTCGGCCGGGTGCGCCGGGCCGCCGAGGAGGCCGGCCGCAAGCCGGACGACCTGGTCTACTCCAACGCGCTGGTCGCCTGCGTCGGCCGGGACGACGCCGAGGTGGCCCGCCGGGCGGCGGCCATCGGCCGTGAGGTCGAGGAGCTGAAGGCCAACGGCCTGGCCGGGACGCCCGAGGAGGTCGTGGAGAAGATCGGCCGCTATGCCGCGACCGGCTCCTCCCGGATCTACCTCCAGATCCTGGACCTGGACGACCTCGACCACCTGGAGCTGATCGCCGACCGGGTCCTGCCCCGGGTGCGGTGAGCGGGGAACGCCGGTGACCGCGCCACCCCTGGACCGCGCCACCCTGGTCCTCGACGGCGGCCTGTCCAACCAGCTCCGGGCCCAGGGCCGCGCCCTGTCGGACGAGCTGTGGACGGCCCGGCTGCTGACCGAGGAGCCGGAGCAGCTCACGGCGGCCCATGCCGCCTATGTGCGGGCGGGCGCCCGGGTGGTGATCACCGCCAGCTACCAGGCGTCGTTCGAGGGCTTCGCCCGCCGGGGCATCGGCCGGGCGGCGGCGGCCCGGCTGTTCGGGGACAGCGTGCGGCTGGCCCGGCGGGCCGGGGCGGAGTGGGTCGCCGCCTCGGTCGGTCCCTACGGCGCGGTGCTCGCCGACGGCAGCGAGTACCGGGGACGGTACGGGCTGAGCGTCGGCGAGCTTGCCCGGTTCCACCGGCCGCGGGTGGCGGCGCTGGCGGCGGCCGGGCCCGATGTGCTGGCCCTGGAGACGGTGCCCGATGTGACCGAGGCGGAGGCGCTGCTGCGCGCGGTCGGGGACTGCGGGATTCCGGTCTGGCTGTCGTACACGATCGCGGGCGACCGCACCCGGGCCGGGCAGCCGCTGGCCGACGCCTTCGCGCTGGCGGCGGACGAGCCGGGGGTGGTCGCGGTGGGGGTCAACTGCTGTGACCCCGGTGACGTCGCGGACGCCGTGGCGCTGGCGGCGGAGGTGACCGGCAAGCCCGTGGTGGCCTACCCGAACAGCGGCGAGGCATGGGATCCGGTGGCCCGCCGCTGGCGCGGGCCGGTGACGTACGACCCCGGGGCGGCGGTCGCCTGGCGCGCGGCGGGCGCCCGGCTGATCGGCGGGTGCTGCCGGGTTGGTCCCGGCCATATCGCCGCGGTTGCCGCCGCGTTGGCGGTGGCGCCGGGGTGAGGACGATGACATCCGTGTGAAGTAGCCCACGAAAACTGGCTGATTGATAGCGTCCTTCCGGGCGCCGACACGCCGCCGAGTGGCCGTGGACGGCCCTGGCATATGTCTCTGACCAGCCCATCCGCTGCCGATGCGGTCAAAAGCCCATGATTTCCAGCCGTGTTGCGGGTGCGGCGATTCGTCCGGTACGCGGCAGTGCGGAGCTGAATCCGCCAGGTGGCAGCCGCTGCCACGAACTTGAATCTTCACCGGTTGGTAGCTGAGAGGATACGCAACGCGACTGAAATTGTCCGTGTGGTGCTGGATTCCGGGCGATGTTCCGGCAGACTCCCGACAGGAGCCGGTACCTCCGCTGTGCAGGGCAGAGGTCCCGGCTCCTCCGGACGGTCCGCGCACCGGCACTGCCGCCTCCCCGCGTCGTAGTCGGCCGCGCGGGCCGTCCCGGAACCCGGATCGGGTAGCGTTGTCGCGTGCTTTGACGACCGCCCCGGACCAGGGGACCGCCGCAAGCTCCTTCGTGCCCGCGATTCACCGCAAGCCAGCCACGAAGGAGTCATCCCATGAGCCTGTTCCTGACCGTCGCGCTGCTCCAGCTCGACCGTCCGGGCCATGACCTCTCCGCCAACCGCGACGCGGGCGAGGCCGCCTGCCGCCGGGCCAAGGCGCTGGGCGCCGACATCGCCCTCTTCCCCGAGATGTGGAGCAACGGCTACGCCTCGGCCGCCACGCCCGAGATGGCCGAGGAGAACGTCTACCGGCACCCGGACCTGTGGGAGGGCGAGGACCCTGTCGAGGTCCCCGGCCCCCGCGCGGCGTGGCACGGCGAACCCGTGGACCGGGACTCGCCGTTCGTCACCCACTTCCGCGAGCTGGCGGCCGAGCTGGACATGGCTGTCGCCCTGACCTACCTGGAACGCCGGGAAGGGCCGGGGGGCCAGGACGGGCCGCCGCGCAACACCGTCTCCCTCATCGACCGCCACGGCGAACCGGTCCTGACCCAGGCCAAGGTGCACACCTGCGCCTTCGCCTGGTCGGAGTCCGTGCTCGCGCCGGGCGACTCCTTCGAGGTCGCCACCCTGGACACGGCGGTGGGCGAGGTCGAGGTCGGCGCGATGATCTGCTACGACCGGGAGTTCCCCGAGAGCGCCCGCGCCCTGATGCTGGCGGGCGCCGAGCTGATCCTCACCCCGAACGCCTGCGACCTCGAACAGCACCGGATCGCCCAGTTCCGCACCCGCGCCTACGAGAACACGGTCGGCGTCGCCATGGCCAACTACGCGGGCCCCGGCTGGGGTCACTCGGTGGCCTTCGACGGCATGCCGTTCGACGAGGACGGCGACTACCGCGACACCCTGTGCGTGGAGGCCGGCGAACACCCCGGTGTCTACCCGGCGGTCTTCGATCTCGAAGCCCTGCGGGAGTACCGCCGCCGCGAGACGTGGGGCGACGCCTTCCGCCGCCCGTCCGCGTACGGGCCGCTGACCGAGGGCCGCCCGCCGCGCGAGCCGTTCGTCCGCGTGCGCCACGACGGGCGCCCGGCCCGTCGCTGACGCCGGGCCCGGCCGCGCTATGGGCCCGGCTTGGTGTGCCGGGCGAGGAAGTCCAGCAGCAGCCGCGCCGTTTCGGCGGGCCGCTCCAGGCTGGGCAGGTGCCCGGCCCAGGGCAGCTCCAGATGTCGGGCGTCGGGCAGAGTCGCGGGCAGCCCGGCGGCGACCGCCCGGAAGTCGGGCAGGTCGTGCGCGCCCGCGACGGCCAGTGTCGGAGCGGTGACGCGGGCCAGATCCACGGTGACGCCCGGCTGTTCGACATCCTCCGCCGCCAACTGGACGTCGAACGCCCGGCGTCGCATCAGCCGCACCATCGCCCGGGTGTTGCCGTCCGCGTCCGGGCCCAGCCAGGTGGCCACGTTGAGCTCGACGGCGCCCGCGAGGTCGCCGGCCTCGACGAGCGCGTTCTCCCGCTCGTCGAACTCCCGCAGCGTCGCGCTCGGTTCATGACCGGGCGCCCCGGCGCTCAGCAGGGCCAGGGCCGTGACCCGGCCGGGCCGGCGGGCGGCCAGCTCCAGGGCGACCCGGCCGCCGAACGACGAGCCGACGACCGCCGTCCGCCCGATGCCGAGCGCGTCGAGCAGGTCGGCGACATCGTCCGCGTCGCGGTACGGCCCGTCCGCCGCCGGGGTGTCGCCGAAGCCGCGGAAGTCGCAGCGCAGCACGCGGTACCCCGCGTCGAGGAACATCCGCCACTGCGGGTCCCACATCCGGCGGTCGCAGACCGAGGAGTGCAGCAGCAGCAGCTCCGGGCCTTCACCATCGTCGTCATAAGTGAGAAGAGTTCGGCGCATCGGGGAAGGATTCTTGCATGCCGGTTCACGGGACCCGCGCTTACCTGGGGATCGGGACTCCGCCGCCTTGACGGCGCGGGCGGTGAAGGTGTCCGGAGGCAGGGTCTCGTGGCCCTGCTGCCGTTTTGAACGGGGGTGCCGCTCCCCGCGTTGGCCGGTGGCGCGCCCCGGGCACTCCGGCGGCCGGGACCGGGCCCGGGGTGCGGTTGACCTGGCCGGCGGCCGGGACCGGGCCCGGGGGGTGCGGCTGGTGAGCGTCGGGCGCCGGCCCGGGCTCGTTCGGGTGGCCCGGGAGCTGGTCGCCGACGACGACCGGGTCACCGTCGCACGCGGGGACCGACGACGACCGGCGGGAGATCGTGGCGCACGGGCCGTTCGACCGGGCGGTGCCGGACGGCGGCGGGGGCGGACAAGCGGGCCGGCCCGCCGCGCCCCCCGACCCCGGTGCCGCTGGGCCGGCGCCCGGCGGCACCGTGACGATCGCCGACCCCACGCCGGCCCGCCGCGCCCCCGGCCCGTCATGTGAGGACCGGCTGACGCATCCCGCGCCGCGTGCCACCGAGTCGCGGCCGGCCGCCGAACCACGCCGTGGTGGTGGGCGTCGCGCGGTTGGATCGGAGCGCTCCGCTCCGATAGCATTGAGGGCATGACAACCCCAGTCACCCAACGACCCAATCCCAACGCGCTCCTGACGGCGTTGCTGATATCGGTCGGCTCCTACACACTCATGCAGACGATGGTCGTCCCGGCGCTGCCGGTGCTGACCGAGAAACTGGAGACGGACACCGGTACCGCCGCCTGGCTGATCACCGCGTTCCTGCTCGGCTCCGCCGTGCTCACGCCCGTGATCAGCGCCCTCGGCGACCGGTTCGGGCACCGCCGGATGATGATCGTCACGCTGCTCGCCTTCCTGGCGAGCACGGTCGGCGCCGCCGCGGCGCCCAACGTCGAGACGCTGATCGCGATGCGCGCGCTGGAGGGCGTCAGCATGGCGATGCTGCCGCTCGCCCTGGCGATCATCCGCGAGTCCATGCCGCCGGAGCGGATAGCCGCCAGCTTCGGCGTCACCGCGGCCATGCTCGGCGGCGGCGCGGGCCTCGGCCTCCTCGTCGGCGGCCTCATCATCGAGGACTACTCCTGGCGCTGGATGTTCGGCTTCGAAGCCGTGCTCATCGTCGTGGCCACCGCCCTCGTGGTGCGGTTCGTGCCCGAGACCCCGCGCCGTCCGGGCGCCGCCGACCGGACTGTGGACATCCCCGGCGCGGTCGTGCTGGCCGGCGCCCTGTCGCTGCTGCTGCTCGGCATCACGCAGGGCGACTCGTGGGGCTGGGGCTCTCCCGGCGTGATCGGTCTCTTCGCCGGCTCCCTCGCGCTGTTCGCCGTGCTGGTCGCCGTCGAGTCCCGGCAGGCCGACCCGCTGGTGGACCTGCGGCTCTTCGCCCACCCGCCGATGCTCTTCACCAACCTGGCGTCGTTGCTCCTCGGCGTCGTGCCGTTCTTCTTCTACGTGCTGCTGCCGCTCCTGCTCCAGATGCCCGGCGAGATCACGGACTACGGACAGGGCCACTCGGTGGTGGAGTCCGGTCTGCTGCTGCTCCCCGCCTCGGTGTGCACGATGGCCGCCGGTGGCGCCACCGCTCCGCTCGCGGCCCGGTTCGGACCGCGCGCACCGCTGTTCGCCGCGATGATCCTGATGACGGCCGGCGCGGTGACGACGGCGCTGTGGCACGGCGGCACGTTCGAACTCGCCGCGCTCTTCTGCCTCGTGGGCGCCGGCTCCGGCTTCGGCTTCGCCGCCCTGGCCGATCTGGTGGCGTCCATCGTGCCCCGCCAGGAGCTGGCCGCGGGCAACGGCCTGAACACAGTCGTGCGCACCGTCGGCAGCGCGATCGGCGCCCAGGCCGCCGCCGCCCTGCTGGAGGCCAAGACGATCGCGAACACCGGCATCCCGTCCGAGAGCGCGTTCACCACGGGATTCTGGCTGGCCGCGGCCCTCGGCGTGGTGGGTATCGTTCTTGTCGCCGTTCTGCGTCCCCGCCCCTACCGGTCGGGGTCCGGACCGGCGGCCGGGGTGCCCGCACCGCAGGGGGCCGCCTCGCACTGACGGATTGATGAGCGGAGTCGGAGGCACCCATGCGAGCGGAGCGCCCCAAGCCCCCGAGGGGACGACAGAGGGAGGCCGGCCGGAATGACGAGCGGCTTCTGCGGGCCGCGCGGCAGGTCTTCGCCGACTTCGGCTGGGACGCCCCCGTTTCGCTGATCGCCCGCCGGGCCGGAATCGGCATGGGCAGCCTCTACCGCCGCTACGGCAGCAAGGAGGACCTCGTCCGGCGCATCCAGCTCGTGGCCATGGCCCGGCTCACCGAGGTGGCGGAGGAGGCGGGCGCGCGCGTCGATCCCTGGGAAGCCTTCGTGGAGTTCATGCGCCGGGCCCTGCGCCCGGACAACGACGGCGGCATGCTCTCCATCGTGGGCGGTCGGCTGGCCGCCACGCCCGAGATCGACGCCGCCGCCGAGCGGCTGCGGGTCGCGGTGGACGCTCTCGTCCAACGGGCCCAGGCCGCAGGGGCGTTGCGCGAGGACGTGGGCGCCGGCGATGTGATGCTCAGCCTCGATCACCTCAACGCGCGCCTGCCGGCCCCGACCGAGCGTGTCGAGCAGCTCCACCGGCGGTACGTGGACCTGCTGCTGGACGGGCTGCGCGCGCCGGCCGCCCGGCCGCTGTCGGGACCCGCCCCGAGCTGGACGGAGTTGAAGAGCATGTGGCACGCGGGGCCGACCGAGGACGACGACGCCGGCTGACCGGCCCCGCTCGCCGACCTTCCGGCGATCTTCCGCCGGGGCGGCCGTGGACTCCCGGGTCCCCGGCCGCCCCGGCGGTTTACCGTCCCGACCCGCCGGGTGATCTGGGCGTCACACGCGGTTGTTAGGCTGCGCGGATGGCCTCCGTGCTGCTTCTCCTGGACGTGCAGAAGAACATGTTGTTGCCACCCGCCCCCGTGCTGGGTGCGGCGGCGGTCTCGGCCGCGATCGAGGAGCTGCTGGGCCGGGCCCGTTCCGCCGGCTCCCTCGTCGTCCACGTCCGTAACGGCGGCGTGGACGGTGACCCCGACGAACCGGGTACGCCTGGCTGGGAGTTGATCCATGAGATACGCGCCGGTGAGCATGTCGTCGACAAGGCGAAGCCGGACGCCTTCGCCGGGACCGGGCTGGGGTCGCTGATCCCGGTCGGCTCCGAGATGGTGGTGGCGGGAATGCAGAGCGAGTTCTGCGTGCGGGCCACGGCGCGGGCGGCGCTGGACCGGGGGCACCGGGTGGTGCTGGTGCGCGGGGCGCACGGGACGTACGAGGCGCGGGTGCCGCGTGAGATAGAGGCGGAGCTGCGGGCGGCGGGCGTCACCGTGTCAGGCCCCGAGGCCGTGAAGTTCGAGAAGCACGGGCGCGAGGACGGGATCTGACGGCCGGTGAGCCAGCCGCGCGGCACGCGCCCCAAGGGGGGGCACGCTCCGCGCCGCGCGGCCGGCCGGCCATCGGGTCAGCCCCAGAAGTCGAACTCTTCCCACGAGCCGTTGATGTCCGTGGAGCGGGCCCGCAGCGCGTACTGGCGGGTGCCGGTCCAGCTGTTCTCCATGGCCACGAAGCGGCCGTTCGCCAGGGACTGCAGGGCGTAGTGGCCGCTGTCCTCGTTGAACCACACGGAGAACCGCTCCCAGCCGCCCACACTGGTGGAACGGGCCCGCAGCAGGCCGTTGTCCGAGCCCGACCAGTTCTTCTCGACCGCCACGTACAGGCCGGTGGCGCCGGAGAAGATGGCGTAGGACTCCGTGGCCTCGTTCCACTCGAGGTAGAGGTCCTCCCACGAGCCGTTCCACCCGGTGGAGCGGGCCCGCTGCAGACCGGTGTACGGCGCCCTGTACGTGACCTCGTTCGCCACGAACAGGCCGTTCTTGACGGACTGGAGCCCGTACGGCCCCTCGACGTTGTCCGCGGCCAGCGTGTTGAGCTCGCCGCCGGCCAGGGAGGCGAGCTCCGGACCCTCGACCAGCTCCCACCCCTCCGGCGCGACCGGCTCCGCGGCGCTCCGCCCGGCGGCTTCCGCCGTCGCTGTGCCCAGCGCCGAAGCGGCCAGCAGACCGCTCAAGGAGAAGAGAAGCGCGGCTCTCCGTCTCACGTTTCGTGTCACGTCGTTCCTTCGATCGTCGGATCTCGCGCGTCGGCGGCATTCCAGGGAGGCAGCCGAGGCCACCGTCGCGAGGGTGATCGTGGAGTGCGGCTTCGTCCCGCGCGCCGTCGCTGACAGCGGGCGCGCGGAGATGTCCGGCATCACAGAAAGCCCCCCTTCGACCGCGGCCCCCAAGCCCGCGGCGACCACCGGACCCATGCCCCCGACTGAACCTCCCCGGTCCGTCGGCGCGGCCATGGCACCGCCCCACGGGCCCAGTCTAGAACGGGCCACGGACGGCCGGTGGCCGATCGGCACGTTCGCCGCCGCGCCGGTCAGACCACCGCCCACCCCGCCAGTGCCGCCGCCACGCCGAGGCCGCCGCAGATCAGCAGCGTGCCGACCACCCCCCTGCGCGCCGCCAGCAGCAGCACGGCCGCGAGGCCCAGCACGGCGTACTGCCAGGCGTGTTGGAGGGCGAGCGCCAGCGGCACCGCCGAGCCGCAGATGGCGCCGATCACCGCCGGCCCGGCGCCGCCGAAGAACGCCTGGACCGCGGGCGCCGAGCGGACGCGCTCGAAGTGCCCGGCGCCCAGGACGATCAGCAGGAACGACGGCCCGAACGCGACCGCCGCGGCGAGCAGTCCGCCACCGAGCCCCGCCGCCGCGTAGCCGACGACCGCGACCGTCTGCACCACCGGGCCGGGCGTGATCTGCCCGAGCGCCACCGCGTTGAGGAACTCGCCGTCCGTCATCCAGCCGTGGCCGTCCACCGCGTCCGACCGCATCAGCGGGATGATCACGAAGCCGCCGCCGTAGGACAGGGCGCCGACCTTATACGCCACCCACGTCAGCGCGGAGAGCGAGGCCGCCGCCGCGGTGACCGGGAGGGCGGCCAGCAGCGCCCACAGCCGCGCGCCGCCGCCCGGTCGGCCCCGCGTGGCGGGCGGCGCCGGGGCGCGGGCCGCGCGGGCGCGGCGCACCCCGTGCACCGCCAGCTCGGCGAGCCCGGCGGCGAGCAGCACCAGCACCAGCCACGGCCCAAGCAGCACGGCGGCGCCGGCGCCCGCGGTCAGGTAACACGCCCAGCGCGCCCGCGCCGCCCGGCCGGCGGCGCGGCGCAGGCTGTCCGGCACCATCTGGGCGCCGGCCTGGACGGCCACCGCCGCCACGGCCGAACCGGCGCCCGCCGCCGCTCCGTTGACCCAGCCGGGCGGGTCCCCCGCGAGGAAGAGCGCGGCCAGCGCCAGGATCAGCACCAACCCCGGCACGATGAAGCAGAAGCCGCCCACCACCGCGCCCCACGCGCCGCGCAGCCACCACGCGGTGAGAATCGCGAGCTGCGTCGAGGCGGGCCCCGGCAGCAGGTTGGTCACCGCGATGCCGTCCTCGAAGTCGCGCCCCGACACCCAGCGCCGGCGCTTCACGCACAGCTCCCGCAGCAGGGCGATGTGCGTGGGCGGCCCGCCGAACCCGAGGACGCCGATCCGGCCCCATTCCCGGGCGATGGTGCGCAGCGGCACCTCGGGCGGCGCGCCGGGCGGCACCTCGGGCGGGGTCCCGGACGGGGTCTCGGGCGGCATGTCGGGCGGGGCGGGGGACACTCGGGCTCCTGGGGCGGGGGAGACGCGGGGGACGGAAGTCGCCCGCGACCCTATCCCCGCCAGGTGAACGGCCCGTCGCGCGCCGCGTCAGCCGAGGGTGGCGACCATCAGCGCCTTGATGGTGTGCAGCCGGTTCTCCGCCTGGTCGAAGACCACCGAGTGCGGCGACTCGAAGACCTCGTCCGTGACTTCGAGCGACTCCAGCCCGTGCCGGGCGTGGATCTCGCGGCCCACCTGGGTGCCCAGGTCGTGGAAGGCGGGCAGGCAGTGCAGGAACCGCACGTCCGGATTGCCGGTCGCCCGCAGCACGTCCATGGTGACGGCGTACGGCGTCAGCAGCGCGATCCGCTCGTCCCACGCCTCCTTGGGCTCGCCCAGCGAGACCCAGACGTCGGTGGCCACGAAGTCCGCGCCGCGCACGCCCGCGGCGACGTCCGCGGTGAGGGTGATCCGGGCGCCGGTCCCGGCGGCGAGCCGGGCGGCCTCGGCGCGGACCGACGCCTCGGGCCAGAGCGACTCGGGCGCGACGATCCGCACGTCCATGCCGAGCAGCGCGCCGGTGATCAGGTAGGAGTTGCCCATGTTGTTGCGGGCGTCGCCGAGGTAGGCGAAGGCCATCCACTCCAGCGGCTTGCCGCTGTGCTCGGTCATGGTGAGCACGTCCGCCAGCATCTGGGTGGGGTGCCACTCGTCGGTCAGGCCGTTGTACACCGGGACCCCGGCGTGGGCGGCCAGCTCCTCGACGATCCGCTGGGCGCTGCCCCGGTACTGGATCGCGTCGAACATCCGGCCCAGCACGCGCGCGGTGTCCCGGGCCGACTCCTTGTACCCGATGTGCGAGCCCGCCGGGTCGAGATAGGTGGTGGAAGCACCCTGGTCGGCGGCGGCCACCTCGAACGCGCATCGGGTGCGTGTCGAGCTCTTCTCGAAGATCAGCGCGATGTTCTTCCCCGCGAGCCGCCGCTCCTCCGTGCCGAACCGCTTGGCGGCCTTCAGCTTGGCCGCTAGGCCGATCAGGGACCGGAACTCCTCAGGGGTGAGGTCGAGCTCCTTGAGAAAGTGGCGGCCCGTGAGCTCTGTCGCCATAGCGGCTCCTAGGTGCGTCGCTCGGATGGGCTGAAATTGTATACGTGATCCTACATGACTATGCAAGGCTGTTTTCCGGGTCGCCGGAAGGACGGTGATCCTCGCGGGAACCGGCGAAGGAGGGGGGACCGGCATGCGGACGCAGTGGACCAGCGGCACGGGCGCGTTCTGGAACTCGTGCGGTCCCGGGGCAGCTTGCGCGTCGCTGACCTCGCCCGCGAGCTGGGGGTCTCGCCCGTGACGGTCCGCCACTCGACCGGCCCCGCCCGCGGCTGACCCTCAGTGGACCGGGTCGCGTTCGACCGGGCAGCTCATGCAGCGAGGGCCGCCCCGGCCGCGGCCCAGTTCGCTGCCGGGGATCTCCAGCACCTCGAAACCCTGGTCGCGCAGGTACGTGTTGGCGGTGACGGTCCGCTCGTAGGCCACCACGACGCCGGGCTCCACGGCCAGCACGTTGCAGCCGTCGTCCCACTGCTCGCGCTCGGCCGAGCGCACGTCCTGGACCGGGGTGAGCACCCGGACGCGGTCCAGGCCCAGCGCGGCGGCGATCGCCCGGTGCATGTGCTCCGGCGGATGGTCGGTGACCTTCAGTTCCTGCCCGTCCCCGCCCGGCTCGATGGTGTAGGAGCGGAGCATGCCCAGGCCCGCGTACTGCGTGAACGTTTCGCCGTCCACCATCGTCAGCACCGTGTCCAGGTGCATGAACGCCCGCCGCTTGGGCAGGTCCACGGCCACGATGGTGCGCGCCGACCCCGCCTCGAACAGGCGCCGCGCGAGCAGCTCCACCGCCTGCGGCGTGGTCCGTTCGCTCATCCCGACCAGCACCGCGCCGTTGCCGATCACCAGCACGTCGCCGCCCTCGATCGTGGACGGGTGCGCGCCCCGCCCCTCCGACCAGAGGTGGAACGCGCCCGCCCGCCGACCGGTGAACAGCGGGTGGTGGCCGTACACCGCCTCGAAGTGCACGGTCTCCCGCTGCCTGGCCGGCCAGCGCATCGCGTTGATCGCCACCCCGTCGTACACCCACGCGGAGGCGTCCCGGGCGAAGAGGTGGTTGGGCAGCGGGTGCAGCAGGAAGTCGTCCGGCTCCATCACATGGAACCGCATGGAGGCGGGCTCCTCGTGCCGCTCCAGATACTCCCGCTTGGTCATCCCGCCGATCAGCGCCTCGGCCAGCTCTCCGGTCGGCAGCGCGTCGAAGGACGCCCGCAGCAGGTCCGTGGCCAGCGGGCCGTACTCGCGCTCGTCGAAGACCCGGTCCAGCACCAGGGCGCGCGCGGCCGGGATGTCGAGGCTCTCGGCGAGCAGCTCACCGAACAGGTGCACCTCGACGCCCCGGGCGCGCAGCAGGTCGGAGAAGACGTCGTGCTCCTGCTGCGCGCGGCGCACCCACAGCACGTCGTCGAAGAGCAGCTCGTCCTTGTTGGTCGGCGTGAGTCGCTTCAGCTCCAGACCCGGGCGGTGCAAGATCACACGGCGCAGGCGCCCGGTCTCCGAATCGACGTGGAAGGTCATGCCACCATTCTGGACGACCCCTCCTACAGCCGCGGGACGACCGGCTCCGACTCCAGCGCCAGCACCGCGAACACCGCCTCGTGCACGCGCCACAGCGGCTCGCCGTCGGCCAGCCGGTCCAGGGCCTCCAAGCCGAGGGCGTACTCGCGCAGCGCGAGAAACCGTTTGTGGCCCAGGCCGCGCTCGCGCAGCCTGGCCAGGTGCTCGGGCCGGGAGCACTCGGGACCGTAAGAGATCCGCAGGTACTCCCGGCCCCGGCACGTGATCCTCGGCTGGACCAGCCGGCCGTCCGCGCCGCGCACCCACGCCTCGCGCGGCTTGCCGACCATGCCCTCGCCGCCGTCCCCGGTCAGATCCAGCCACACCGGAGGCCGGCCGCCACCGACGCCGGGTCCCCGGTGTCCACCGCCGCACGGGCCGCCGCCAGCCGGGCGGCCTGGTCGGCGGCGGGCGCAGCGGCTTTGAGCCCCGGTGGTGGGTGTCCTCCAGTTCACGCCGACCGCGCCCGCGGCCAGCACCCCGCGCACGGTCTCGTCGACCCCGGCGGCGTCCTCGGCGAAGCCGCTCTCGACGTCCGCGGTCACCGGCACGGACACGGCCGCGGCGACCCGGGCGATCAGCGCCAGCGCCGCGCCCCGGCCGAGCCGGTCGCCCTCCGGCATCCCCCAGGCCCCGGGCGACGCCCGAGCTGAGGGTCGCGACGGCGGCGGCACCGGCCCGCATCACGAGGCGGGCACTGGCCGCGTCTCAGGCGCTGGGCAGCACCAGTGGGTGTCCGCCCGGTGCAGCGCGTGGAAGTGCCGGGCCAGGGCGGCGAGTTCACTGGTGCCGGTCAAGCGGGCCAGTACATCCGCCGCCCCGGCCCGCGCACGGGCGGGATCGCGACATGTTCGCTTTCGCGCATCGCGCGGCGCACGGTGGGCAGAAGCTCTCCGTGGACGAGGGCGGACAACTTCCCAGGGCGCGCTGGCGGTTGATCGGCCCCGGGCTGGTGGTGGCGGCGACCGGGGTGGGCGCGGGAGACCTGGTCGCGACCGCCGTGGCGGGCGGGCGGTACGGCTACACCCTGCTGTGGGCCGCCGTGCTCGGCTGCCTGGTCAAGATCTCCCTCGCGGAGGCGACCGGCCGCTGGCATCTGGCCACCGGCACCACTCTGTTCGAGGGCTGGCGCTCCCTCGGCCGGTGGCCCGTCCGGTACTTCGGGGTCTACATCGTCATCTGGGGCTTCGTCTACGGCGCGACCGCCATGTCCGCCAGCGCCCTGCCGCTCGTCGCGCTCTTCCCCGACGGGCCGTCGCTGCGCCTGTGGGGCATCCTGTCCGGCCTGCTCGGCCTGCTCTGCGTCTGGTTCAACCGCTACGCCGTCGTGGAGAAGCTGATGACGGGCTTCGTCGGCGCCATGTTCGTGATCGTCGTCGGCATCGCCGTCCGGGTCGGCCCCGACGCGGGCGCCCTGGCGGCCGGGCTGGTGCCGGTGCTGCCCGACGGGTCGGTGCTCTACACGCTCGGTCTGGTCGGCGGCGTCGGCGGCACCATCACGCTGGCCGCCTACGGGTACTGGGTCACCGCGAAGGGCTGGACCGGCCCTGCCTGGATCCCGATGATGCGCCTGGACAACCGCGTCGCCTACGCCACGACCGGCCTGTTCGTCATCGCCATGCTCGTGATCGGCGCGGAGCTGCTGCACGCCACCGACGTCGCGCTGGCGACCGGGGACCGGGGACTGCTGGACGTGGGCGAGGTGCTGCGGGACCGCTTCGGAACCGTGACCGCGAAGCTCTTCCTGGTCGGCTTCTTCGCCGCCTCCTTCAGCTCGGTGATCGGCGTCTGGCACGGGGTGAGCCTGCTGTTCACCGACTTCGTCGCCCACGGCCACCGGGAGCCGGAGCGGTCCGGGCCGTTCCGCGCGTACCTGCTGTGGCTGACGTTCCCGCCGATGGGACTGCTCTTCCTGGACGAGCCGATCGGGCTGATTTTGAGCTACGGGGTGCTCGGCGCCTTCTTCATGCCGTTCCTCGCGGCGACCCTGCTGTGGTTGCTCAACAGCCGTCGGGTGCCCGATGGTTGGCGCAACGGGCCGGTCAGCAACGTGATGCTGGCGGCGTCCGGGGCGCTCTTTGCGGCGCTGTGCGTCCAGCAGCTCCGCGACCTGCCCTGGTGAGGCCCGCGCCCCGCGCCCCGCGCCTCCCGCCGACACCCGCTGGCTACCGCTCGTCCCACCAGCGGTCGTCGGGCTCGCGCCGGTTCGCCACGATCGCCGCGATGGGCGGGATCACCGCCGCGACCACGCACATCGCGATGGCCAGCGGCACCGACCACAGCCGCACCACACCCCACGCGCCGATGAAGAGGACCAGACAGACGGCCATCAGCGCGAAGTAGCGACGGCGGCGGCGCTCGTACATGCCGCCAGCCTAGCCAGGACCGGCCGCCGCTACCCCTCGACCGGCCGGGGCTCCCGCGCCGCGCGCTCGTCGAAGCCGGCGCGGGCGTCGAGGATCTCGCCGATGTGCTCCTTGGACCACTCGGTGAGCCCCGCGATCAGGCGGCCGACGCCCACGCCGAGGCCGGTCAGCCGGTACTCCACGCGCGGCGGCACGGTCGGGTACACCGCCCGGGTCAGCAGCCCGTCCCGCTCCAACGCGCGCAGGGTCTGGGTGAGCATCTTCGGGGTGACCCCGTCCAGCCGGCGGCGCAGCTCGTTGAACCGCGTCGGCCGGCCGTCCTCCAGCGCCACCAGCACGAGCATCGTCCACTTGCTCGCGATCAGCTCCAGCACGGTCCGGGTGGGGCAGTCGCGCAGAAAAACGTCGACGCCGCCGTATTTCCTGAGGTCGAAGCCGGTATCCATGGGGAACCTTAATACCAGAAAAGTGCCTTCTTTCCCAGGGATACCGAATACGGCGAGCATGGGGGCCCAGCAGGACCCGTCCCGAGGAGCCCGATATGCCCGCCCGCATGCACGCCGTCGTCCAGCACGCCTTCGGCGGCCCCGAGGTGCTGGAGTACACCGAGACCGACGTCCCCGAGCCGGGACCGGGGGAGGTGCTGGTCAGGGTGGGCGCCGCCGCCGTGAACCCGGGAGACGCGGTGATCCGCTCCGGCCGGGTGCCGGAGCTGCTCACCCCGCCGTTCACCCTCGGCACCGACCTCTCCGGCGTGGTGGAGCGCGCCGGGGAGGGCGTCACCGCCTTCGCGCCGGGCGACGAGGTCTACGGGATGCTGCCGGTGAGTCCGCGCGGCGCGTACGCGCAGTTCACGGTGGTGGCCGCGGACGCCCTGGCGCCCAAGCCGCCGAGCCTGGACCACACCCGGGCCGCCGCCGTGCCGCTCGCCTCCGTCACGGCCTGGCAGGCGCTGGTCAACGTCGCCGCCGTCGGCCCCGGCCACCGGGTCCTGATCCACGCGGCGGCCGGCGGCGTCGGCCATGTCGCCGTCCAGCTCGCCCGGGAGCTGGACGCGCACGTCGTGGGCACCGCCCGGGCCGCCAAGCACGACTTCTTGCGGGACCTGGGCGCGGACGAGCTGATCGACTACACGGCCACCGACTTCCGCACCGCCACCGAGCCGGTCGACACCGTCCTGGACCTGGTGGGCGGCGCGTACGGTCCGCGTTCGCTGGACGTCCTCAAGCCCGGCGGCCTGCTCATCGGCGCCTCGATCGACCCGGGCACCGACGAGAAGGAGGCCGAGGCCCGCGGCCTGCGCTACACCTGGGTGACGGCCGCGCCCTCCGGGGCCGCCCTGACGGAGATCACCCGCCGCGTGGAGGACGGCCGGCTGCGGGTGAGCGTGGAGCGCGTCCGCCCGCTGACCGAGGCCGCCGCGGCCCACCGGGCGATCGAACGGAAGCGGACCACGGGCAAGCTGGTGCTGGTCCCCTAGCGTTCCGCGGCGCCGAAAGCCGGTGCGCGGCGTCCGGCCGGCCCGTTCGGGATGGGCCGCGTGACCTGGATCGTCACCGGCGATCTCGACGTCTTCCTGGCCACGGCCGGGGGCCTGTTGGGCGCCGGTCCCGCCGAGCACATCGTGCTGCTGACCGTCTCCGCGACGTCGCGCGAGCGCGGACCCGGGTCCTACGGCGCCGCGCGCCCCCGCTTCGGCTGGTGGCGCGACGGCGGTGGCCGGGTGGCCGCCGCCCTGCTGGACACCCCGCCGCATGCGGTCCAGAGCGGCGCGCTGCCGGACGAGGCCGTCGCGCCCCTGGCCGACCGCGTCCGCCCCGCGCCTCACCGGCTGAGCGGCGTCACGGCACGAACGGCGCCGCCACCAGATAGGGCAGACTGCCCGCCAGCACCCCCGCGAAGATCACGGTGGCGGTCCTGACGCCCGCGTTCTCCCTCACCCGGGCGAGCATGCCCGTGGCCACCAACCCGAACGCGCCGAGCAGGAGCTCGTGGAGGACGAACAGCGGGGAGGCGAGCACCGCGAGCAGGAAGGTGGCGCCGAAGAGCACCAGCGTCCGCCGTGTGGTCCTGTGGTCCAGCCGATTGTCCAGCCTGTTGTCCAGCGCCTGGTCCATGACGGAACTCCTCACCGCAGCCGGGTTTTTGCCGGTCCTTTGTCACTTTCCCCCGGATGAGCGCCTCTCATGCGGCACGGCGAAATTGATCGAACCGGCAGGCAAACGTGACCGGTTCGCGTCCTTGTCCGCTTCGGGTCTCGCACGGATTCGTCGTGTATCCGCCGCGTATCGTCGCGATGTCCGGTCCCCCGCCCTCTGGTATTCGCACATCGGAGCGAGGATTATGGGCGCGTCCGACGCTCCGCCTGCACTGCCATGACGTCCCCCCACGCGCCACCGGCCGGCATCAGGAGGAAAGCTCCCCACCGCCGTCGCCCCTGGATTGTCATGAGCAGGTCAGGCGAGTGTGTCATTGTCACGCGCGTGAGATCCACGCCGCGCGAAGGGAGTTCATCGTGGCCTGCTCGACCAACGCCCTGTGGGCCGGGGAAACCACCTGGTTCTGCTGCGGCGCCGCCTGGGGCCCGTGCGGCAGCGCGGGCGGCGGCGCCTGCGGCAACTGCCGCTCCGCCTCCAACCACGGCGCCTGGCCCAACGCCTCGCAGGCGTGCTGGGACATCACCCGCCCCGACCTGTGCGGCGAGGGCGGCATCGCGCGCCGCGGCTGCGGCTCGGTCATGAGGGTCAGACACCAGTGCACCGGCGCGGCCGTCTGCATCACCATCACCGACTGCGGCCCGCGCACCAAGAGCTGGTGCGGCGAACAGGCGTGCTGCAACGGGACCTGCCGGGTCAACCGCGTGCTCGACCTGACGCCCGCGGCGTTCTCGGCCATCGGCAGCCTCAGCTCCGGCAAGCTGCCGGTCGTCATCACCGAGTGAAACAGGCAGGAGGAGACCCCCCCATGACACCGATATCCTCGGCCACCGCCGGTGACCGCTTCGGCCGCCGCGGCTTCCTGACCTCCGCCGCGCTCGGCGGGGCCACCATCGTCGGCGCCTCCGCGCTCGGCGCCCTGGACGCCGACGCCGCGTTCGCCGCCCCCGCCCCCTCCCTCGACCCCGCCGTCACCGAGACTTCGTTCGTCGAGGGCCGGATCGGCGCCATCCGGGGCGGTCTGCTCACCGCGGCCAGCTCCGAGGGCGAGACGCACCGCGTCCAGCTCACCAACGCCACCAGCATCTGGAAGGCCCGCCCCACCACCGCCGACGCCATCGAGGTCGGCGACGGACTCTACGCGCGGGGAGTCCCCATGCCGGACGGTTCGATCGCCGCCGACGCCGTGTGGGTCAACATCGTCAACCTCCACACGACCATCCGCGGCATCCACCGGGACCGGTTCTATCTCTCGCACGGCAACCATGAGCTGGTCGGCCGCACCATCCCCGAGACGGCCGCCTCCTACGCGGGTGGCGCGCTCACCTCCGACCTGTCCCGGCTCCGCATCGGCCAGGCCGCGCAGGTGCTCGGCGCCTGGCGTCCGGCGGACGACTCCATCGACGTCGTGCGCGTCACGGTCGGGCACTGAGGGGAGGGCGGACCTGATGCTCACACTGACCGCGAACCTGCTGCCGCCGCTCCTCGGCGCGCTGCTCCTGTGGACCGGGGCGGCGAAGCTCACGAGCCGGAGGCTACGCGCGCAGACCGCCCGTACCGCCCTGCCCCGTCTGGTGCGGGGCCCCGGCCGGGCGGTGCTGGTGCTGCGCGCCACCGCCGCGGCCGAGGTCCTGCTCGCCGCCGGACTGCTGGCCGCGCCCGGCGCGGCGGCCCCCGCCGTCGGCGCGGCCCTGCTCGGCGCGGGCTTCCTGGGCTACCTCGGCTACGCCAGGGTGGTGGCCCCGGACTCGTCCTGCGGCTGCACGGCGAGCGACAACGCACCCATCACCTGGCACTCCTTTGCCCGTGCCGGGTTCGTCGCGGGCGCTGGGGCCGGTGCCCTGACCGCCGACGAGGCGTGGTGGACGGCGGTCGGCGACCGGCCGGCCGCCGCCGTCGCGCTGCTCCTCGCGGGCGCGGCGGCGCTGGCGTACCTCTCGGACGGCCCCGAGGGCAGGGGGCGCGTCCGGCTGCGCCGCCTGCGGCTGCGATTGTTCGGCAGCCCCCTGGGCGGCCCGGCGGGCGGCGACGGAACGGTCCCGGTGGAGGCATCCGTCGAGCTGCTGGAACGGTCGCTGGCCTGGGAGACCGTCTCCTCGCTGGTCCGCTCCGGGCTCGTGGAGCACTGGGAGGAGGACGGCTGGCGCATCCTCCACTACACCGGCGCGCGCCACGACGGCGAACGGGACCGGCCGGTCTCGGTCCTGTTCGCCCTGGACGCCGGGGCACACCTGGACCGCGCCGGCGGCCAGGTGATCCGGGTCAGCGTGGTCGACCAGGAGACCGCCGAGGTGCTGACGGGGGACCTGGTGGAGGCGGCGGCCGGTCCGCCGCGTCCGCCGCTGCCGCTGGCGGGCTGACCCGGCGCGGGGCCGGGCCGTCCGACCAACGGCCCGGCACCACACCGCCGGAGCGGATGACGTGGGGGTGACGCGGGGTGACGCCGACGACCCCGAACGACACCCCGAACGACGCCGATGGCGCCGCTCAGATGTTGCGGAACGTCTCGATCTGCGCGCCCACGGAGTTCAGCCGCTCGGCCAGATCCTCGTAGCCGCGGTTGATGACATAGACGTTGCGCAGCACCGAGGTGCCCTCGGCGGCCATCATCGCCAGCAGCACCACGACCGCGGGCCGCAGCGCCGGCGGGCACATCATCTCGGCCGCCCGCCAGCGCGTCGGCCCCTCCACCAGCACCCGGTGCGGGTCGAGGAGCTGGAGCCGGCCGCCGAGGCGGTTGAGATCCGTCAGATAGATGGCGCGGTTGTCGTAGACCCAGTCGTGGATCATCGTCGTGCCGTGCGCCGAGGCCGCGATGGCCGCGAAGAACGGGGCGTTGTCGATGTTCAGCCCGGGGAACGGCATCGGGTGGATCTTGTCGATCGGCGCCTCCAGCTTGGAGGGCCGGACGGTGAGGTCCGCCAGCCGGGTGCGGCCGTTGTCCGCCGGGTACTCCGGGCCGAGGTCGTGGTCCAGGCCCATGCCCTCCAGCACCGCGAGCTCGATCTCCAGGAACTCCATCGGCACCCGGCGGATCGTGAGCTGCGACTCGGTGACCACGGCGGCGGCGATCAGGCTCATGGCCTCGACCGGGTCCTCGGAGGGCGAGTAGTCCACGTCGCGGTCGATCTCGGGCACGCCGTGCACGGTGAGCGTGGTGGTGCCCACGCCGTCGATGCGCACGCCCAGCTCCTCCAGGAAGAAGCACAGGTCCTGGACCATGTAGTTGGACGAGGCGTTGCGGATGACGGTCACCCCGTCGTGCCGGGCGGCGGCCAGCAGCGCGTTCTCCGTCACGGTGTCGCCGCGCTCGGTCAGCACGATGGGCCGCTCCGGCGTCACCTGCCGGTTCACCGTGGCGTGGTAGACGCCCTCGGTCGCGGTGATGTCGAGGCCGAACCGCCGCAGCGCCGCCATGTGTGGCTGAACGGTCCGGGTGCCGAGGTCGCAGCCGCCCGCGTACGGGATCTTGAACTGGTCCACGCGGTGCAGCAGCGGGCCGAGGAACATGATGATGCTGCGCGTGCGCCGGGCCGCCTCGGTGTCGATGGCGTCCAGGTCGAGCTCGGCCGGGGGGACGATCTCCAGGTCGGCGCCCTCGTTGATCCAGCGGCTCCGGACCCCGATCGAGCCGAGGACCTCCAGGATGCGGAAGACCTCCTCGATGCGGGCCACGCGGCGTAGCACCGTGCGGCCGGAGTTGAGCAGGGAGGCGCACAGCAGCGCGACGCAGGCGTTCTTGCTCGTCTTGACGTCGATGGCGCCGTGCAGCCGCCGGCCGCCGACGACCCGCAGGTGCATGGGACCCGCGTAACCGAGCGACACGATCTCGCTGTCCAGGGCTTCGCCGATACGGGCGATCATCTCAAGACTGATGTTCTGATTGCCCCGCTCGATGCGGTTGACCGCGCTCTGGCTGGTCCCAAGTGCCTCGGCGAGCTGGACTTGTGTCCAGCCGCGATGCTGGCGTGCGTCCCGGATGAGCTGGCCGATCCGGGCGAGGTAGTCGTCGATCATATGCGCGACCCTATCTCAGATATGAGATGACTACCTGTTGGGACGACCATTCGGGTGACGACGCGCCATAAACCCCTCCGTGCCCCGACTCCCGCCTGCCTCGGGGAGCGGATCGCTCATATCTGTCTTACCCGGTCTGACCAGGACAAAATCCCCGACAGTGGACGAATGGCCCGCGCCGTCGGCGGTAGTCAGGCCCACGTGGCGCCCGCGACCCGGGCCGGGCGGCGCCGTCGCCGGTCCCGTGGCCCGAGTTCCTCCGTCGCTCCCCGTGACGGAACGCGACGGAAGAAGGTCACCGATGAACGGGAACGAGCGGTCGGCCGAGCGCTTCGAGGACAACCGGCTCACCTGCGGGCGTATCCGTTCGCGTATCCCGGCGCTGGTGAACAGCGCCTGACTCAGGGCCCGGGGAGCGGCGGGGCGGCCACGCCCTCGGGAAGGTCCGGTGGTTCGCCCGTCGTCCAGACCGGCTCGACGGACGCCTGGCCGATCCGCCAGCCGCCGGCCGTGCGGACCAGCGCGGCACGCCAGTAACCGCCCACGGTGAACACCGGGTTGGCGCCCTCGCCGCGCCGCCGCAGCGTCTCCTCGTGGTGCACGTGCGTCATCAGCGCGTTCCATGACGCGGTGGCCCGTCCGGACCCGGCCTCGATGTCGACCACCAGGTCGGTCGTCATGTGCTGGGTCCTGGCGAACCTCACCAGCGCCTCCTCGGTCCGCCGCCGGGCCTCCGCCCCCTGGGCCGGGCCGAACGGGGTCACGATCCGGACATCGTCGGTGCAGTACGGGCGGGCCCAGTCGTCCCCGGCGAACTTCCGCTCGTCCAGGGCGCGGAGGAAGCGGCTGATGAGCGCCCTGATGGCGGCGTGATCGGTCTGTGCGGTCATGGGGCGAGTCTCCGACCTCAACCGCGCTTGAAGTCAAGCCGTCGCGCCGCGCCCGGGGGGCGGTCCGCCGTGATCCTCACCCCGTGGGCGGTCCGGCGATCCGTTTCTCGAACAGTGGTGGGCGTACGGCCGTCGTCGAAGGACGGAGATCTCCTGGAAGCCGTGGGAGTGGTACAGGCTGATGGCGGCGGTGAGCGCGCCTTGTTGGTGTGCAGGCGGTGCACGTCGCGGCCGTGCCGGGTGGCCCGTGCCTTCAGCTCGGCCAGGAAGCGGCGGCCGGGGCCGGGACGCCGGTCGCGATGCGACGGCACGGACAGCGGGCCGCTGCGTGAACCCGGGGCGCCGATGAGTTAGGGTTATCTCGACATCGAGATATCTGGTGACAGGACGCTGCCGCCGCCTCCTCGGTGGCGCGCTAAGGATCACCTCAGCGCGCCGCGGGTCAGTGCGGGCGGCAGGATTGCGGTAGTACGCGCGAATCATGTGTTGAAGGAGACAGTCGTGTCGGCGAACAGCTTCGACGCCCGCAGCACGCTGCGGGTGGGCGACGAGTCGTACGAGATCTTCCGGCTGGACAAGGTGGCCGGGTCGGACCGCCTTCCGTACAGCCTGAAGGTGCTGCTGGAGAACCTGCTCCGCACCGAGGACGGGGCGAACATCACCGCCGACCACATCAGGGCGCTGGGCGATTGGGATCCCGACGCCCAGCCCAGCCAGGAGATCCAGTTCACGCCCGCCCGCGTGATCATGCAGGACTTCACCGGCGTGCCCTGCGTCGTGGACCTCGCCACCATGCGCGAGGCCGTCAAGGAGCTGGGCGGCGACCCGGCCCGCATCAACCCCCTGGCCCCGGCCGAGCTGGTCATCGACCACTCCGTCATCGCCGACAAGTTCGGCACGCCCAACGCCTTCCAGCAGAACGTCGAGCTGGAGTACGGCCGCAACCGCGAGCGGTACCAGTTCCTGCGCTGGGGACAGACGGCGTTCGACGAGTTCAAGGTCGTCCCGCCGGGCACCGGCATCGTCCACCAGGTCAACATCGAACACCTGGCCCGCACCGTCATGGTCCGGGGCGGTCAGGCGTACCCGGACACCCTGGTCGGCACCGACTCGCACACCACCATGGTCAACGGCCTGGGCGTGCTGGGCTGGGGCGTCGGCGGCATCGAGGCGGAGGCCGCGATGCTCGGCCAGCCGGTCTCCATGCTGATTCCGCGCGTCGTCGGCTTCAAGCTCACCGGCGAGCTGCCCACCGGCACCACCGCCACCGACCTGGTGCTGACCATCACCGAGATGCTGCGCAAGCACGGTGTGGTCGGCAAGTTCGTGGAGTTCTACGGCGAGGGCGTGGCGGCCGTCCCGCTCGCCAACCGCGCGACCATCGGCAACATGTCGCCGGAGTTCGGCTCCACCGCCGCGATCTTCCCGATCGACGCCGAGACCATCAATTACCTGCGGCTCACCGGCCGCGACGCGCAGCAGCTCGCGCTGGTCGAGGCGTACACCAAGGAGCAGGGGCTGTGGCACACGGCACCTTCTGAGGGAGGGGCCCGCGAGCCGGAGTTCTCCGAGCGCCTTGAGCTCGACCTCGCCTCCGTCGTGCCGTCCATCGCCGGCCCCAAGCGCCCGCAGGACCGCATCGCCCTCGCCGACGCCAAGCGGAAGTTCGGCGAGGACGTCCGCGTCCACGTGCCGGACACCGACGAGGACGAGGCGGGCAAGGAGTCCTTCCCGGCCTCCGACTCCCCGGCCGTCAGCGACGGCGTGCCGAGCAAGCCGGTCACCGTGACCGCCGCCGACGGCACCATGTACGAGATCGACCACGGCGCCGTCACCGTCGCCGCGATCACCTCGTGCACCAACACCTCCAACCCCTCCGTGATGATCGGCGCCGCCCTGCTGGCCAAGAAGGCGGTGGAGCGCGGCCTGACCCGCAAGCCGTGGGTCAAGACCACGCTGGCGCCCGGCTCCAAGGTCGTCATGGACTACTACGACCGGGCCGGCCTCACCCCGTATCTGGACAAGCTCGGCTTCAACCTGGTCGGTTACGGCTGCACCACCTGCATCGGCAACTCGGGCCCGCTGCCCGAGGAGGTCTCCCAGGCGGTCAACGACAACGACCTCGCCGTCGTCTCCGTCCTCTCCGGCAACCGGAACTTCGAGGGCCGCATCAACCCCGACGTCAAGATGAACTACCTGGCGTCCCCGCCCCTCGTCGTCGCCTACGCCCTCGCCGGCTCCATGCAGGTGGACATCACCGCCGAGCCGCTGGGCGCCGACCAGGACGGCAAGCCGGTCTACCTGCGGGACATCTGGCCCACCGAGCAGGAGATCGAGGAGGTCGTCGCCGCCGCCATCGGCCAGGAGATGTTCGGCCAGAGCTACGCCGACGTCTTCGCCGGCGACGCCCAGTGGAACGCGCTGTCGATCCCGACCGGCTCCACCTTCGAGTGGGACCCGCGGTCCACCTACGTCCGCAAGCCGCCGTACTTCGACGGCATGGGCATGGACCCGGAGCCGGTCACCGACATCTCCGGCGCCCGGGTGCTGGCCAAGCTCGGCGACTCGGTCACCACCGACCACATCTCGCCGGCCGGCGCCATCAAGGCCGACACCCCGGCCGGCCAGTACCTCACCGGACACGGCGTGGAGCGCCGGGACTTCAACTCCTACGGGTCCCGTCGCGGCAACCACGAGGTGATGATCCGGGGCACCTTCGCCAACATCCGGCTGCGCAACCAGATCGCGCCCGGCACCGAGGGCGGCTACACGCGGGACTTCACCCAGGACGGCGCGCCGGTCTCGTTCATCTACGACGCCTCACAGAACTACCAGGCCGCCGGCGTCCCGCTGGTCGTCCTCGCGGGCAAGGAGTACGGCTCCGGCTCCTCGCGCGACTGGGCCGCCAAGGGCACCGCGCTGCTGGGCGTACGGGCCGTCATCGCCGAGTCGTACGAGCGCATCCACCGCTCGAACCTGATCGGCATGGGCGTGCTGCCGCTCCAGTTCCCCGCCGGCCACTCCGCCGCCTCCTACGCCCTGACGGGCGAGGAGACGTTCACCATCACCGGCGTCACCGCGCTCAACGAGGGCGGCATCCCGGCGACGGTGAAGGTGACCACCGACTCGGGCGTGGAGTTCGACGCCGTCGTCCGGATCGACACCCCCGGCGAGGCGGACTACTACCGCAACGGCGGCATCATGCAGTACGTGCTGCGGTCGCTGCTGCGCAAGTGAACCGGCGCGCCTGACGGCGCGGCGGCTCGGCACGCGGAAAAGCGGGCCGCCGGACTTCCCCAGGGAGTCCGGCGGCCCGCTTTCGCGTGGTGCGGCAGGCGATCCTCCATGTTCGCGTCAATGGGCTATGCCTGTCGGGACCGGACGGCTCCCCACCCCGCCCGTGCCCCCACGAAGGCGAGGACTCGAACATGACGTCCAGTCCGGCTCTCAACCGCCGCGCGCTCCTCACCAACACCTGGCGCCACGAGGCGGTCCGGGCCGCGCGCCCGCACGCCGCCCTGGTCTCCGACCCGTTCGGCCTGCCCACCGGCCTGGAGTGGGAGAACTTCGGCCACGCCTGGACCAGCGCCGACGTCGGCCGTCACACGGGGCTACGAGGCGACTGGGGCGCTCCACGCGGGCGTGACCATGGCGATGCTCCCGGTCCCCTGGTCGTCTACGTCACCTTCCAGCACCAGGTGCCGGCCGGCCTGACGGCGGGCGCGGTCAGATGAGCCGGTCCCTGTCCGCCGTGCGTGGTTTCCGCACCGTTCTCCCACGTCGGCCCTTGAGTTCATATAGTGGGCGCGGCGCCGTCTCCCACCCTGTCGGGGCGGCCGGCGGGCCCATGGCCGTGCTCGCCCAAGTGACCGAAGTGGAGCAAGCCGTGCAGACTCCGGGGTCGCAGTCGTCGCTGCACCGCGCCAACCTGGAACGAGTGGTGCGCGCCGTGCGTGCCGCCGGCTCGCTGACCCAGGCGGACATCGCCAGGACCACCGGTCTGTCCGCGGCCACGGTGTCCAACATCGTTCGGGAGCTGAAGGAACTGGGCACCGTCGAGGTCCGGCCCACCTCGGCCGGTGGACGCCGGGCGCGCAGCGTCTCGCTCTCCTCGGACGCCGGGGTGGTGGTCGGCGTCGACTTCGGCCACTCCCACCTGCGGGTCGCCGTCGGGAACCTGGCCCACCAGGTCCTCGCCGAGGAGGCCGAGCCCATCGACGTGGACGCCTCGGCCGGCCAGGGATTCGACCGCGCCGAGAAGCTGGTCGCCCGGCTGCTCGGCGTCGCGGGCGTGGACCGGGGCAAGGTCGTCGGCATCGGCCTCGGCGTCCCGGTGCCGATCGACGTGGAGACCGGCGTGCTCGGCTCGACCGCGATCCTCCCCGGCTGGAGCGGCACGAACCCGCGCGAGGAGCTGGCCGCCAGAACCGGCGTCCAGGTGCACGTGGACAACGACGCGAACCTCGGCGCCCTGGGCGAGCTGGTCTGGGGCAGCGGCCGGGGCGTGGACGACCTGGCGTACATCAAGGTGGCCAGCGGCGTGGGCGCCGGGCTGGTGATCAACGGGCAGATCTACCGGGGCCCGGGCGGCACGGCGGGCGAGATCGGGCACATCACGCTGGACGAGTCGGGGCCGGTCTGCCGCTGCGGAAACCGGGGCTGCCTGGAGACGTTCACCGCCGCCCGGCACGTCCTGCCGCTGCTCTACGCCAGCCACGGCCGCGACCTGACGATGCAGCGGGTCGTCCAGCTCGCCCGGGAGGGCGACCCCGGATGCCGCCGCGTCGTCGTGGACATCGGCCGCCACATCGGCACCGGAGTGGCCCTGCTCTGCAATCTGCTGAATCCGAGCCGCGTGGTGCTGGGCGGCGGCCTGGCCGAGGCGGGCGAGATCGCGCTCGCCCCGATCCGCGACTCCGTCAGCCGCTACGCCATTCCCAGCGCCGCCCGCCAGCTCTCCGTGGTCTCCGGCGCCCTCGGTGGCCGGGCCGAGGTCCTGGGCGCCCTGGCCCTGGCGCTGCGGGAGATGGGCGACGGCATGTTGCTGACTCCCAGCCCCGCCACGGCCTGAGCCCGGGCAGCGAAGCGCTTGAACGGTGCATTTACTTTGTGACACCGCGCCCCGGCCCCTGCCGCACCACCGCGACCGCCGTTGTCCCCCATCCGGTCCGGTCCGGTCCGATGCGGTCCGGCCCGGAGCCCAACCTGACGCGGGACGGACGCGAACGGTCGCGGAGCGGTCCGGGCATCGGCGGCGGCCCGGCGCGCGCCCGTCGGGTGACGTATCTCCCATCCTGAGATCGCGAGGGTCCTACTGGTCACATTAAACTCGTCGGACGGCCGCCCAAGCGCCCGACGCAAGGAGGAAAGGTGCCGCTGCTGACCCGCGTTTCGGGACCGCGCGATCTCGACCGGCTGAGCCCCGCCCAACTGGAGGAGCTGGCCGCGGAAATCCGCTCCTTCCTCATCACGGCCGTCGCCAGAACCGGCGGACACCTCGGTCCCAACCTCGGCGTCGTGGAGCTCACGATCGCCCTGCACCGCGTCTTCGACTCACCCACCGACCGCATCCTGTGGGACACCGGCCACCAGTCCTACGTGCACAAGCTGCTGACCGGTCGCCGCGACTTCTCCGCGCTGCGGAGCAAGGGCGGCCTCTCCGGCTACCCCTCGCGCGAGGAGTCCGAGCACGACGTCATCGAGAACAGCCACGCCTCGACCGTCCTGGGCTGGGCCGACGGCCTCGCGAAGGCCACCCAGCTGCGCGGCGGCGACAGCCACGTGGTCGCCGTCACCGGCGACGGCGCCCTCACCGGCGGCATGGCCTGGGAGGCGATGAACAACATCGCCGCCGCCAAGGACCGCCCGCTGGTCATCGTCGTCAACGACAATGAGCGCTCCTACGGGCCGACCATCGGTGGCCTCGCCAACCACCTCGCCACCCTGCGCACCACCGACGGGTACGAGCGCTTCCTCGCCCGGGGCAAGCAGATGCTCAACCGCACCCCCGTCGTGGGCCGTTCGCTCTACGGCACGCTGCACGGCGCCAAGAAGGGCCTGAAGGACGTCATCGCCCCCCAGGGCATGTTCGAGGACCTGGGCCTGAAGTACCTCGGCCCCATCGACGGCCACGACATCCAGGCCCTGGAGTCCGCCCTCCACCGCGCCAAGCGCTTCGGCGGCCCGGTCATCGTGCACTGCCTGACCGAGAAGGGCCGCGGCTACCAGCCGGCCCGCGACGACGAGGCCGACCAGTTCCACGCGGTGGGCGTCATCCACCCCGACACCGGCCTGCCGGTCGCCGCCTCGGGCGCCGACTGGACGTCCGTCTTCGGCGACGAGATCGTCAGGATCGGCCGCGAGCGCCAGGACATCGTGGCCATCACCGCGGCCATGCTCCGCCCGGTGGGCCTCCAGGCGTTCGCCGAGGAGTTCCCCGACCGGGTCTTCGACGTCGGCATCGCCGAGCAGCACGGCGCGGTCTCCGCCGCTGGCCTGGCCACCGGCGGCCTGCATCCGGTCTTCGCGGTCTACGCGACCTTCCTCAACCGCGCCTTCGACCAGCTGCTGATGGACTGCGCCCTGCACCGCTGCGGCGTCACCTTCGTGCTCGACCGCGCCGGGGTGACCGGCCCGGACGGCGCCTCGCACCACGGCATGTGGGACATGTCGATCCTCCAGTGCGTCCCCGGCCTGCGGCTCGCCGCCCCCCGGGACGCCGAGCAGCTGCGCGCCCAGCTCCGCGAGGCCGTCGCGGTCCCCGACGCGCCCACCGTCGTGCGGTACTCCAAGGGCAAGGTCGGCACCACGGTCCCCGCCGTGGACACCGTCGGCGGCATGGACGTGCTGCGCCGCCCGGGGTCCGACCACCCCGACGTGCTGATCGTCTCCGTCGGAGCCCTCGCCACCACCTGCCTGGAGGTCGCCGAACTGCTCGGCCGGCAGGGCATCACCGCCACCGTCGTCGACCCGCGCTGGGTCAAGCCGGTGGACCCCGCGCTGCCCGCCCTGGCCGCCGGCCACCGGGTGGTCGTCACGGTCGAGGACAACAGCCGCGCGGGCGGCGTCGGATCCGCCGTCGCCCAAGCCCTGCGCGACGCCGACGTGGACGTCCCGCTGCGCGACTTCGGCATCCCGGAACGTTTCCTCGGACACGGCACCCGGGAACAGATCCTGGCCGAGGTCGGGCTCACCGCCCCCGACATCGCCCGCCAGGTCACCGGACTGGTCGCCCGCCTCGACGGCCGCTACGACGCCGCGGAGGCCCAGCTCGGCCGCGAGTGACCCGGGACCCGGCCCGGCCCGCGCGGGTCAGCCCTGCGTCGCGGCCGGGTCCATCCAGATGATCTCCCACTGGTGGCCGTCGGGGTCCAGAAAGCTCCGGCCGTACATGAACCCCTGGTCCTGGGGCTCCATGGCCGGCTGCCCCCCGGCGGCCAGCGCGCGGTCCGCCAGGTCGTCCACCTGCTCGCGGCTCTCCGCACTGAGCGCGATGATCACCGTCGTGCTCGTCGCGGGGTCCGCGATCTCCTTCTTGGTGAACGTCCTGAAGAACGGCTCGACCAGCAGCATCGCGAAGATGGTGTCGCTGATGACGAGACAGGCGGCGTTCTCGTCGGTGAACTGCGGGTTGAACGAATACCCCAGCTTCCCGAAGAACGTCTTCGAGCGCTCCAGGTCCTTCACGGGCAGGTTGACGAAGATCATCGTGGACATGCTGGCCTCATCCCTCTCGTGCGCGTCCGCGTGCCGCGGCCGTCACAGGGATAGACAGCGGTCCCGACCGGAACTCATCGGTCCCCGGGAGAAATTCTCGCCAGCAGTTCGCGCGGCCCCGCCACCTCGGCGCCCAGCGCGATCACCCGCTCCCGCAGCTCCCGGTCGGCCGTCACCACCACGCACCGCCGTTCCCGGCCCTCCTCCCGGACCAGCTCCACGATCCGGTCGTCCCCGCTGCCCGGCGCCGGCACCACCCGGACGTCCGGCACCGGCGCGACGCCCCGCGCCGCGCCCTCCACCACCAGCACCACCTCGGCCGGGTCCGGATAGCCCGTCAGCCGGTCGCGCAGCCGCTCAGCCGCGCCGTGCCGGTCCCGCCACCAGCCGTCCGGCACCGAGCCGACCACGTTGGCACCGTCCACCACGACGAGCGGCGCCCGGCCCGCCACTGGCGAGCCGGGCGCCGCGCGTCCCGTACGGTCGGACGTCACTCGGGAACGCTGGCCGTGCCCACCGGCAGGAAGCGCCGGCCGACGACCCGCTCGCTGATGCCCTCGCGGTCCAGGTACGGGGTGATACCGCCCAGGTGGAACGGCCAGCCCGCGCCGGTGATCAGGCACAGGTCGACGTCCTGCGCCTCGGCCACCACACCCTCGTCCAGCATCAGACCGATCTCCTCGGCGATCGCCTCCAGAGCCCGGTCGCGCACCTGCTCCTCGGTGAGCACCGTGGTGCCCACCTGGAAGAGCGCCTCCACCTCGGGGTCGAGCTCGGGCTTGCCCGAATCGTAGACGTAGAACGTCCGCTTGCCGGCCTCGACCACGCGGGCCAGATTCTCCGACGTGCGGAACCGATCCGGGTAGGCCCCGTGCAGGGTGCCCGCCACGTGGTGGGCGACCGCCGGGCCGACGAGGTCGAGCAGCACGACCGGGGACATCGGCAGCCCCAGCGGAGCCAGCGCCCCGTCCGCCACCTCGACCGGCGTGCCCTCGTCGATGGAGCCGAGCACCGCGCCCATGAAGCGGGTCAGGATGCGGTTGACGACGAACGCCGGGGCGTCCTTCACCAGCACGGCCGACTTCTTCAGCGTCTTGGCCACCGAGAACGCCGTCGCCAGCGAGGCGTCGTCGGTCTGCTCGGCCCGCACGATCTCCAGCAGCGGCAGCACCGCCACCGGGTTGAAGAAGTGGAAGCCGACGACCCGCTCGGGGTGCTTCAGCAGGGACGCCATCTCGGTGACCGACAGCGAGGAGGTGTTGGTCGCCAGGATCGCGTGCTCCGGGACCACGGCCTCCAGCTCGGCGAACACCTGCTGCTTGACGCCCATCTCCTCGAAGACGGCCTCGATCACGAAGTCCGCGTCGGAGAACGCCTCGGCCTTGTCCAGCGACCCGGTCACCGCGGCCTTGAGCCGGTTGGCCTTGTCCTGGTTGACGCGGCCCTTCAGGAGCTGCATGTCGATCTGCTCGTGGACCCAGCCCACGCCCTTGTCGACCCGCGCCTGGTCGATGTCGGTGAGCACCACCGGCACCTCCAGACGGCGCGCGAACAGCAGCGCGAGCTGTGAGGCCATCAGGCCCGCGCCCACGATGCCGACCTTGGACACCTTCCGGGCCAGCGACTTGTCCGGGGCGCCCGCCGGCCGCTTGGCCCGGCGCTGCACCAGATTGAACGAGTACAGACCGCTGCGCAGTTCATCGCCCATGATCAGGTCGGCCAGCGCCTGGTCCTCGGCCGCGAAGCCCTCGCGCAGGTCGCCGTTGCGGACCTGGGAGATGATGTCCAGCGCCCGGTAGGCGGCGGGAGCCGCGCCGTGCACCTTCTCATCGGCGATGGCCCTGCCGCGCGCCACCGCCTGGTCCCACGCCTCGCCGCGGTCGGGGTCCTGCCGCACGACCTCGATCTCGCCGCGCAGCACGGCCGATGTCCACAGCAGCGACTGCTCCAGGAAGTCGGCGCCCTCGAAGATGGCGTCCGCGATGCCGAGCTCGTAGACCTTCTGGCCGGAGAGCATCCGGTTCTGGTTGAGCGCGTTCTCGATGATGACGGTGACCGCGCGGTCGGCGCCGATGAGGTTCGGCAGCAGCGCGCAGCCGCCCCAGCCCGGCACCAGACCGAGGAAGACCTCGGGCAGCGCGAACGCGGCGATCGACTGCGACACCGTGCGGTAGGCGCAGTGCAGGCCGACCTCGACGCCGCCGCCCATGGCCGCGCCGTTGTAGTAGGCGAACGTCGGCACCGGCAGCGCGGCCAGACGCTTGAACACCTCGTGGCCGCCGATGCCGATGGTCAGCGCGTCCTCGCGCTTCTTCAGCACCTCGACGCCCTTGAGGTCGGCGCCCACGGCGAAGATGAACGGCTTGCCGGTGATGCCGACACCGACGATCTCGCCGGCCTCGGCCTCGGCGGCCACCTGGTCGATGGCCGCGTCGAGGTTGGTCAGCGACTGCGGCCCGAAGGTGGTCGGCTTGGTGTGGTCGAACCCGTTGTCCAGGGTGATCAGCGCGAACCGCCCGGCACCCCCGGGCAGAGCGAGGTGACGAACGGGGGCCTGGGTGACCACCTCGTCCGGGAACACCTCGGCCGCGCTCTTCAACAGCTCAGTGGTCTTGCTCACTTGCCCTCCCAGTGCGGGTTCTCCCAGATGACCGTCGCACCCATGCCGAAGCCCACGCACATGGTCGTCAGGCCATACCTGACGTGCGTGCTGTCCTCGAACTGCCGGGCGAGCTGCGTCATCAGCCGGACACCGGAGGAGGCCAGCGGGTGACCGTAGGCGATCGCGCCACCGTACTGGTTCACGCGCGGGTCGTCGTCGGCGATGCCGTAGGCGTCCAGCAGCGCCAGGACCTGGACGGCGAACGCCTCGTTGATCTCCAGCAGGCCGATGTCATCCATCGTCAGTCCGGCCTGCGCCAGCGCCTTCCGCGTGGCCGGCACGGGCCCGAAGCCCATCACCTCGGGCTCGACGCCCGCGAAGGCGAAGGAGACCAGCCGCATCTTCACCGGCAGGCCCAGCTCCCGGGCGACGTCCTCGGCGGCGATGACCGAGGCGGTCGCGCCGTCGTTGAGGCCCGCCGAGTTGCCCGCCGTGATCCGGCCGTGGGCGCGGAACGGCGTCTTCAGGCCGGTCAGCGCGTCCAGGGTGGTCCCGGGGCGCATCGGCTCGTCCGCCGTGGCCAGGCCCCAACCGACCTCGCCGGCGTCCGGGCTGGTGCGCCGGATGGCGACCGGCACCAGGTCGGGCTGGATCTTGCCGTCGGCGTACGCCTTGGCGGCCTTCTCCTGACTGCGCACCGCGTACTCGTCGGCGCGCGCCTTGGTCAGGTGCGGGAAGCGGTCGTGCAGGTTCTCCGCCGTCATGCCCATGAACAGGGCGGACTCGTCGACGAGCTTCTCGGCGACGAAGCGGGGGTTGGGGTCGACGGACTCACCCATCGGGTGCCGGCCCATGTGCTCGACGCCGCCCGCGATGGCGATGTCGGCCGAGCCGAACGCCACCGCGCCCGCGGTGGTGGTGACGGCCGTCAGCGCGCCCGCGCACATGCGGTCGATGGCGTAACCGGGAACGCTCTTGGGCAGCCCGGCGAGGATCGCGGCGGTCCGGCCGATGGTGAGGCCCTGGTCGCCGATCTGGGTGGTGGCGGCGACGGCGACTTCGTCGACGCGCTCCGGCGGGAGCTGGGGGTTGCGCCGCAGCAGCTCACGAATGCATTTGATGACGAGATCATCGGCGCGGGTCTCGTGGTAGATCCCTTTGGGACCCGCCTTGCCGAACGGGGTGCGGACGCCGTCCACAAAGACGACGTCCCTGACGGTACGCGGCACGATGGCTTCTCCTCCACGCCGAAGATGTGCGTTCCACCGCCCATGCTACTTGTCGGTAACCCTGTGGCAAGGCCGGACGATGCCCAGCGTCGTACGTCACATCGCGATTCGAACCGACTTGGCGCAAAGCCCCCGTTACGCGCCCGCCGCGAGGCCGCTACGCGCTCTCGGCGAGAGCCCCGGTCAGGAGGTCGGCCGTCTGGGCGATCTGCCACTCGCGGGCACCGAGCAGTCGCAGGGCCTGGGCGACCCGCTCGGGAGCCGGGTCCGCCGGGGGCTCCCAGCACAGCCGGCGGACCACATCGGGTGCCAGCAGGTTCTCCTGTGGGAGATTCAGCTCCTCGGCGTGCGCCGTCACGGCGGCCCGCGCCGCCGTCAGCCGGGCCGCGGCGGCCGGGTCCTTCTCGGCCCAGGCCCGCGGCGGCGGCGGGCCGGCGGTCGGCTGGCTCGGCTGCGGCAGCTCGGCCTCGGCCAGCTCCCGGGCCCGGTCGATCGCCGTCTGCCACTGCTGGAGCTGGCGGCGGCCCATCCGGTGGCCGAAGCCGTGCAGCCCGGCGAGCGCACGCACATCGGCGGGCATGGCCTGGGCGGCGGCGACGATCGCCGCGTCCGACAGCACCTTGCCCGGGGACAGGTCGCGCCGCTGGGCGACCTGGTCCCGCGCGCTCCACAGCTCCCTGACCACAGCGAGCTGTCGGCGCCTGCGCACCTTGTGCACGCCCGAGGTGCGGCGCCAGGGGTCTTTGCGGGGCGGCGGCGGGGGAGCGGCGGCGATGGCGGCGAACTCCTCCAGCGCCCACTCCAGCTTCCCCTGCCGTGTCAGCTCCTCCTCCAGCGCGTCCCGCAGGTCGGTCAACAACTCCACGTCCAGCGCGGCGTACCGCAGCCACGGCTCGGGCAAGGGGCGGCTGGACCAGTCGACGGCGGAGTGGCCCTTCTCCAGGCTGTAGCCGAGAACGGTCTCCACCATCACGCCGAGGCCGACCCGGGCGAAGCCCGCGAGCCGGCCGGCCAGCTCGGTGTCGAAGAGCCGGGTGGGCACCATGCCTATGTCCCGCAGACACGGCAGATCCTGGGTCGCCGCGTGCAGCACCCACTCGCTGGCGAGAAGCACGGAGCCGAGCCCGGAGAGATCGGGGCAGGCGATGGGGTCGATGAGCGCGGTGCCCGCGCCCTCGCGGCGGAGCTGGACGAGATAGGCGCGCTGCCCGTACCGATACCCGGAGGCGCGCTCGGCGTCGACGGCGACGGGGCCGGTGCCCGCCGCGAAGGCGGCGACGGCTTCGGCGAGCGCGGCGTCGTCCGTGATGACCGGTGGCACGCCCTCGCGGGGGGCCAGCAGAGGGACCGGCGCCGGGCCCGACGGCTCAGAGGTGGAGAGTCCGGAGGCTGTTTCGGCTGTCTGCTGGGCGTCGGTCACCTGTCAAGGGTAACTGTGTGCGCATGGTGCACGACGTCTCCGCGCGCCCCCGGCGCCCGCCCTGCGGCAAGGGGCCGGGGGTGACGAATCGGTGCCTTCTCAGTGAATGATTCCGGTACGGAGGGCGACGGCGACCATCCCGGCCCGGTCTCCCGTGCCGAGCTTGCGGGCGATACGGGCGAGGTGGCTCTTGACGGTCAGGGCGGACAGCCCCATGGAGACGCCGATGGCCTTGTTCGACTGGCCCTCCGCCACCAGCCGCAGCACCTCGACCTCGCGCCCGGAAAGCTCCCGGTACCCGCCCTGATGCGCCGGGGCGCCGGGCTGGCGACGGTGCATCCGGGCCGCGCCGCCGAGGTGGGCCGCGCCGTGCCGGGAAGGTGGACCGAGATTGTTGCGGGTGCCGGTGACGACATAGCCCTTGACGCCTCCGGCCAGGGCGTTGCGGACGGCGCCGATGTCGTCGGCGGCGGAGAGGGCCAGACCGTTGGGCCAGCCCGCCGCCCGGGTCTCGGACAGCAGGGTCAGCCCCGATCCGTCGGGGAGATGGACGTCGGCTACACAGATGTCGCGCGGATTCGCGACACGGGGACGGGCCTCGGCGATGGACGACGCCTCGATGACGTCCCGGACGCCGAGAGCCCACAGGTGGCGGGTCACGGTGGAACGGACACGAGGGTCGGCCACGACGACCATGGCCGTCGGCTTGTTGGGGCGGTAGGCGACGAGGCTTGTGGGGTGCTCAAGAAGAACAGACACCGGGCCTCCCGAGAGGGGTGGGGTGAGGACGGATCAGACTCCTGGGGAGGAGTCGGGGCGATCCGGATGGAAGGGTCACTGAACCTCTTCGGCAGGAATCTCCGGCGGCTTTAGAGAATGATCACGAACCGGTGATTCGTCATTCCGGACCCGCCCCCGCGCCGTCCGTCCCGCTCACGCCGGACGGGGGCCCCGGCGGCGGGGAAGAGCCGTCACCGCGGGGCCGCTCGTCTCCGGCGGCAGGCCCGCGCTCTGCGCCAGCAGACCGCACCAGGCCAGCAGATGTCCGCCCACCTCGGCCGGGTCCGCGGGCGTCCAGGACGCGCGCAATTCCAGCTCCGCGCGCGCGGGCCGGTCGGCCAGACCGCCGAAGAAGCTCGAACCCGCCCGCGTCACCGTCCCGTTGGCCTCGCGGTACGTCAGGGCGCGGAGGTCGAGCGACTCCGTCAGCCATGACCACGCCACCTCCGGCAGCAATGGGTCGGCGGCCAGCTCCGGTTCGAGGTCGGCGCGGGCCAGCGTCACGACCCGGAACTCCCCCTGCCACGATTCCTGACCGGCCGGATCGTGCAGCAGGACGAAACGGCCGTCGGCCAGCTCCTCCCCGTCCGCGCCCACCGTCGCCGCCAGCGCGTGCGCGAACGGCGCCAGCCGCCGCGGCGCCGGGAGCGGGGACAGCCGCACCTCGGACCTCGGCCGGGCCGCCTCCAGCGCGGCCACCGCCTCCCGGAAGGCGAACGGACCCGCTACACCAGGGTCGTTCATATCTCCGGACTCCTCCGCCTGGTGGGTTCGAGACGCTGCCATGGCCGGTAACCCTAGGCGCCCGAACGGCCGCCCGGCGGTAGCCACACCCGCGCCCGGCCAATCCGCGGGGCATGGGAGACTTCTTCCCGTGACAGTGACCGAGTCCGCGTTCCTGCGCGCCTGCCGCCGCGAGTCCGTGCCGCATACCCCCGTCTGGTTCATGCGCCAGGCCGGGCGTTCCCTCCCCGAGTACCGCAAGCTCCGCGAGGGCACCGCCATGCTCGACTCCTGCATGCGCCCCGACATGGTCACCGAGATCACGCTCCAGCCGGTGCGCAGGCACGGCGTCGACGCCGCCATCTACTTCAGCGACATCGTCGTGCCGCTCAAGGCCATCGGTGTCGACCTCGACATCAAGCCCGGTGTCGGGCCCGTCGTCGCCCGGCCCATCCGCGGCCGTGCCGACCTCGCCCAGCTCCGCCCGCTGGAGCCGGACGACGTCAAGTACGTGACGGAGGCTGTGGGCATGGTCACCGGCGAGCTGGGCGACCTCCCGCTGATCGGCTTCGCCGGTGCCCCCTTCACGCTCGCCAGCTACCTGGTCGAGGGTGGTCCGTCGCGCAACCACGAGCACACCAAGGCCCTGATGTACGGGGACCCGGAGCTGTGGGCCGAGCTGCTCGACCGGCTCGCGGGCATCACGGCGGCCTTCCTCGCCGTGCAGATCGAGGCCGGCGTCTCCGCCGTCCAGCTCTTCGACTCCTGGGTCGGCGCCCTCTCCCCGGCCGACTACCGGCGCGCGGTGCTGCCCGCCTCCACCAAGGTCTTCGACGCCGTCGCCGGGTACGGGGTGCCGCGCATCCACTTCGGCGTCGGCACCGGCGAGCTGCTCGGGCTGCTCGGCGAGGCGGGCGCGGACGTCGTCGGCGTCGACTGGCGGGTGCCGCTGGACGAGGCGGCCCGCCGCGTCGGCCCGGACAAGGCCCTCCAGGGGAACCTGGACCCGGCCGTGTTGTTCGCGCCGCGCGAGGCCGTGGAGGTCCAGGCCCGGCGCGTGCTGGACGCCGCCGCCGGGCTGCCGGGCCACATCTTCAACCTCGGCCACGGCGTGCTCCCCGACACCGACCCCGACGCCATCAGCCGTCTGGTGGCCTACGTGCACGAGCAGACCGCTCGCTGACGGCGACCCCACCGGCGGCGACGGCGACGGCACCGATGACGGTAACGCGGGGGGACCGCGCCTCGCCCGCCGAATCACCGGGCGAAGCGTGGCGCCACCGGCGCCGTGCCGAACGACCGGATACGTGTGCTTACGTTCTCTTCAACTTCCAGTGTTCGCACGGCCGTTGAGCCTTCCCGCCAGGGTCTCGCGCCGGGCCGGGCCGGGCGTCTGCGACAGTGGAGACATGCATGTGATCGTCGTCGGCGGCGGGATTTCCGGTCTCGCCGCCGCTCACCGGCTGCTGACCGCCGGGGTCCGGGTCACCCTCCTGGAGACCTCGGGGCACCTGGGCGGCAAGCTCCGCACCGGGCAGGTCGGCGGGGTCCGGGTGGACCTCGGCGCCGAATCGATTCTGGCCCGCCGTCCCGAGGGCGTGGACCTGGCCCGCGCCGTCGGCCTCGGCGACGCGCTGCGCCCGCCCGCGGTGACCAGCGCCGCGATCTGGACCAGAGGGGCCCTGCGCCCGATGCCGCGGGGGCAGGTGATGGGCGTGCCCGCGACGGCCGCCGCCCTGGCCGGGGTGCTCTCCGACGCGGGGCTGGCCCAGATCGCCCGCGACACCGAGCTGCCCCCGCTCGACCTCGGCGAGGACACCGCCGTCGGCCGCCTGGTCGCCGAGCGCATGGGCAACGAGGTCGTGGACCGGCTCGTCGATCCCCTGCTCGGCGGGGTCTACGCCGGCGACGCCTACCGGATCTCGCTGCGCTCCGCGATGCCGCGCCTCTTCGAAGCGGCCCGCGAGCACGACTCGCTGCTCGCCGCCGTCCGCTCCCTCCAGCGCCAGTCGCCCGAGGACGGCCCCGCGCGGCCGGTGTTCACCGGCATCGAGGGAGGTGTCGGGACGCTCGCCGAGGCGGTCGCCCACGCCTGCCGGGAGCAGGGCGCCGCGCTGGAGACCGGTATCTCCGTCACCGGCTTGCGCCGCACGGCCAGGGGCTGGGCGGCGGCGCTGGACGACGGCCGCTCGCTGGCCGCCGACGGCGTGGTGCTCGCCGTCCCGGCCGGGGCCGCCGCACGGCTGCTGGCCGCCGAGGCGCCCGCGGCGGCCGGTGAGCTGGCCGCCGTCGAGTACGCCTCGATGGCCATCGTCACTCTCGCCTTCCGGCGCGCCGACCTGGCCCGGCTGCCGCGCGGCAGCGGCTTCCTGGTGCCCGCGGTGGACGGACGCACCATCAAGGCGGCCACGTTCACCAGCGGCAAGTGGGACTGGGCCGCCGCGGCCGATCCCGACCTCTTCCTGCTGCGCGTCTCCATCGGCCGCTACGGCGAGGAGGGGCCGCTCGGCTGGGACGACGGCGAGCTGGTGCGGGCCGCCCTGGAGGACCTGGGCGATGCCACCGGGCTGGCCGTCAAGCCGGTCGACTCGCGAGTGACCCGCTGGATCGACGGGCTGCCGCAGTACACCGTCGGCCACTTCGCCCGGGTGGCCCGGGTCCGCGGCTATCTCGACGCGCTGCCCGGGGTGGCGCTGTGCGGCGCGGCCTACGAGGGCGTCGGAATCCCGGCGTGCGTCGCCGGCGCCCACCGGGCCGCCAGCGACCTGCTGCGTACCTTGCCGCCGGGACCGCGGGACGAGGCCGCCGAGTAGCGGGGGAGAATGGCCGTATGACTGCTGCACCCGACAGGCCCTTGGGCAAGCGCGCCAAGGAGCTCAACGACGTCATCCGTTACACCCTGTGGTCCGTCTTCCGGCTGCGCGAGGCGCTGCCCGAGGACCGCACCGGCTTCGGGGACGAGGTGACCGAGCTCTTCGAGCAGCTCGCCGCCAAGGACGTCACGGTGCGCGGCACCTACGACGTCTCCGGACTGCGCGCCGACGCGGACGTGATGATCTGGTGGCACGCGGAGACCGCGGACGCGCTCCAGGAGGCGTACAACCTCTTCCGCCGGACGCGGCTGGGCCGGGCGCTGGAGCCGGTCTGGTCGAACATGGCCCTGCACCGCCCGGCCGAGTTCAACAAGTCGCACATCCCGGCCTTCCTGGCCGACGAGCGGCCCCGCGACTACGTGAGCGTGTACCCGTTCGTCCGCTCCTACGAGTGGTATCTGCTGCCCGACGAGGACCGCCGCCGGATGCTGGCGGACCACGGCAAGATGGCCCGGGACTTCCCGGACGTGCGGGCCAACACGGTCGCCTCCTTCTCGCTGGGCGACTACGAGTGGGTCCTCGCCTTCGAGGCGGACGAGCTGCACCGCGTCGTGGACCTGATGCGCCACCTGCGCGGCTCCGAGGCCAGGCGCCACGTCCGCGAGGAGATCCCCTTCTACACCGGCCGCCGCAAGCCGGTGGCCGAGCTGATCGCCGGCCTGGCCTGACGCGGGCCCGGTCACAACGGACGAGGAGAGCGCCGTGAATCTGCTGGACACCCCCATCGCCCGGCTCGACGGAAGCCCGGCCACCCTGGCCGAGCTGACCGGGGGCAAGGTCACGCTCGTGGTGAACGTCGCGTCCCGGTGCGGCCTGACGCCCCAGTACACCGGCCTGGAGGCCCTCCAGAGGGAGCTGGAGCCCGACGGCTTCACCGTCCTGGGCATCCCCTGCAACCAGTTCGGCGGCCAGGAGCCCGGCACCGCCGGGGAGATCCAGGAATTCTGCTCCGCGACCTACGGGGTGACGTTCCCGCTGACCGAGAAGATCGAGGTCAACGGCGCCGGGCGGCACCCGCTCTACCAGGAGCTCACCGCCGTGCCGGACACCGACGGGCAGGCGGGCGACATCCAGTGGAACTTCGAGAAGTTCCTGCTGGCGAAGGATGGTTCGGTCGTCGCCCGCTTCCGCCCGGCGACCGACCCCGGTGACCCGGCCCTGCGCGCGGCGATCCAGGACGCGCTGGGCTGAGCCGCCGGTCCCGGTGGGGGCCTAACCGCCCCCGCCCCCGCCGCAGCCGCCGCCACCACCCCCGCAGCCGCCCCCTCCTCCTCCACCACAGCTGGAGCCCCCGCCGCCGCAGCCCGAGCCCCCTCCGCAGCTCGAACCGCCGCCGGAGCCTCCACCGCTGCCGCTGCCGCTGCCGCCGCCGCCCGAGGCACCGCACGCGGCGCTCCAGGTGGTGCTCGACGAGCCGCCGGTGCCGGTGCCGGCGCCGGTCCTGACGGTGGCGCTGAGCTGGGAGCGCAGTGCCGCGTCGGGCACCGCGGCGGTGCCGCTCATGGCGACCAGCGCGGCCAGTCCGTGCGAGGCGAAGGGCTTGTTCCGGCGCAGGCCGATCAGCGCACTGCGTCCCGCGTTCGTCACCATGCCGCGCGGGGCGCTGAGGAACATCCCGGTGAACACCCCGACGACCGCCACGGGTATCGCCCAGTACTCGGTCGTGATGGCGGCGACCGGGACCAGGACGAAGAGCAGCAGCCTGCTCAGCATCGCCGCCCGCCGCCAGGGGCGGTACAGCTCCGGGCGCCACAGCAGGCCGCGTGCCGCGACCCGGTCGCCGATCGCCTGCACGGCCGCGCTGCGGATCAGGGCGGCACGGATCTCGGGCAGCGACTCGTCCCAGCTCGTGAAGCAGCCCAGCAGGGCCCGCTCCACCTCGTCGTCGGCGGTCGGCAGCAGGACGCGGACGCGGTCGCCCTCGACGCTGATGCGGCGCTTCTCCCACATCGCGCACAGCACGGTGGTGGCGACCCTTCGGGATCCGCCGGTGAGGAAGGCGACCTCGTAGACCGTGGCGGGGACACCGGCGTGCCCCTTGGCGGCCTCCCGGCGGGCGCGGGCGGACACGGTGCCGAGGTGGACCAGGCCGATCACCGCCGCGCACGTGGCGACGTCGACGAGCGCGATCATCGCCCTCACCTTCCTTTCCTTGAGAAGCCGGCGGCGGACAGCAGCCGCCCGATCCGGCGGGTTGGGGTGGTGGCGGCGCCGCGCTCGCGCAGCCACTGCGCCAGGCGCCGGCGCGCCGGCCCGTCGGTCACCGCGCCGGTGTCCAGCGCGTGCCGGGCCAGGGCGGCGGCGTCCTGGCCGTATCCGCCGGTCAGCGGGTGGGAACGGGCCCAGGCGAGCGCCGCGGGCCGGTATCCGTCGCCCAGGGCGCGCGGCAGCTCGGGCGCCACCTTGGCGAGGACGTCGGCCCGTTTGGCGGCCAGCGCCTCCCGCTGGACGCGCAGCCGCGCCCGGTCGAAGCCGTCCGGCACGGGGCCGCCGGCGGTGAGCGCGCTCAGCAGCGCCGCCTGCGCGATGGCGAGCCGGTGCCGGGCCTCGGTGGTGTCAGCCACGGCGCACCGCCTCGGCCACCGCGCGGATCGCCGCCAGCTCGGCGGCCAGCTCCTCCCTTGGCGGGAAGGCGTCGTCGCGTTCGAGCAGCACCCCGGGCGGCGTGGTCCGGGCGCACAGCTCGTCCAGCACCGCCAGCACCTGCGGCGGGACCGGGTGGGCGTGGCTGTCGTGCCAGACCCCGTCCCGTTCGACGCCGCCGGCGACGTGCACATAGGCGATCGCGTCCAGCGGCAGCGCGTCGAGCGCGGCGGCCGGGTCCTCGCCGCGGTTGACGTGGTTGGTGTACAGGTTCGCCACGTCGATCAGCAGCCGGACGCCGGTCCGCTCCACGAGCTCCCGGAGGAACTGGCCCTCCGTCAACTCCTCGTCCGGCCACCCGAACAGCGCCGCGATGTTCTCCAGCGCCAGGGGAACGGGCAACGCCTCCTGGGCGATCCGCACGTTCTCGCACAGCACGTCCAGGGCGTCCCTGGTCCGGGGGACGGGCAGCAGATGCCCGGCCTCCAGCCGCGGGGTGCCGGTCAGCGGCCCGCCGGCCCGGACGAACGCGATGTGTTCGGTCACCAGCGGCGCGTCGAGCGCCTCCGCGACCCCGGCGAGTGCCATCAGGCCGCTCGGCGAGGGCCGTTCGGCCCCGCCGAGGCCCAGCGACACGCCGTGCGGCACCACCGTGGTGCCGCGGCGGCGCAAGTGCGTCAGGGGCTCGGGAAGATGGCCCGCGCAAACGTTCTCCGCGACCACCTCGACCCAGTCGACCCCCGGCAGCTCCGCTATATCGTCGGCGATGTCGGGTCTCCACCCGATCCCCGTCCCCAGCCGCTCCATGTCCGCCTCCCCAGAAGGACAGTTGTTCGCACCGTGTGTGCGTGAGCTAGTTTTCTCCCGCCGCGCGCGCCCGGAACCCTGGGGCGGGGTGTTTCAGAGCTGGGCTTGAGGTTTCGCTTTCGCAACCTTCGCTTCCGCCTTCTCCGCGCGCAGCCGCGCGCGGATCGCGGCCACGTCGAAGTCGCCCGTCGGGTACGGGGGGTCGAGCGCGCGCAGATGCTCCAGCAGCAGGCGGCTGACCGCCCAGTTCCGGTACCACTTGCGGTCGGCGGGCACGACGTACCAGGGCGCCGCGTCGGTCGAGCAGCGCTCCAGGGCGGCGGCGTACGCCCGCTGGTACTCCGGCCACCGCCGGCGTTCCTCGATGTCGCCCGCGTCGAACTTCCAGTGCTTGTGCGGCTTGTCGAGCCGGGCCAGCAGCCGCTCGCGCTGCTCCTCGTGGCCGATGTGGAGGAAGACCTTCACGAACGTGACGCCGTCGTCGGCCAGCGCCCGTTCCCAGGCGTTGATCTCGTCGTAGCGCCGCGTCCAGACCGGCTCGGGCACCAGGCCGTGGACGCGGACCACCAGCACGTCCTCGTAGTGCGAGCGGTCGAAGACGCCGATCTCGCCGGCCTTCGGCAGCGCCCTGGTCACCCGCCACAGGAAGTGCTGGGCCCGCTCCTCCTCGGTCGGCGCCTTGAAGGCTTGGATGCGGCAGCCGGATGGATTGACCTGCCCGGCGACGTGCTTGACCGTGCCGCCCTTGCCCGAGGTGTCCATGCCCTGCAGGACCAGCAGCAGCCGGCGGCGGTCGCCGCCCGTGGCCGCCGCGTACAACCGCTCCTGGAGCGCGGCCAGTTCGGCGCCCATGGCGGCGGTCTCCGCGCGGCCCGCGGCCTTGGCGCCGGCGAAGCCGGGGGTGGCGTCGGACGGGATGGCGGCCAGGTCGACGGGGGCGCCGGGGCGCAGCCGCGCCAGCGCGCGCAGTGACGTTTCCTCGGCTTCTTTCGCTTCTTCGCCGGATGTCCGATGGTGTTCCATGGATCCGATGATCTCAGCGGCGCTCCAGATCCGCGCCCGCGTCCCGCGCCAGCGCGGTCAGCCGGGAGATCGCCCGGAAGTACTTCTTGCGGTAACCGCCGCCCAGCATCTCCTCGCTGAACAGCGCGTCGAACGGGACGCCCGAGGCGAGCACCGGGATCTCGCGGTCGTACAGCCGGTCGGCCAGGACGACCAGGCGCAGCGCCGTGGCCTGGTCGGGCACCGGCCGCACGCCGGTCAGGCAGACCACCGGAACGCCGTCGCACAGGGCTCCGTAGCGGCTGGGGTGCACCCGGGCGAGATGGCCCAGCAGCGTGCCGAAGTCGTCCAGCGAGGCGCCCGGGACGGCCCGCGCGGTGGCGGTGACCTCCTCGTCCGGGCGCGGCGCCGGGGCGGCGGGCAGGCCGCGGTGGCGGAAGTCCTCGCCGTCGATGCGCAGCGCGCGGAAGTGGGCGGCCAGGCCCTGGATCTCGCGCAGGAAGTCGGCGGCGGCGAACCGGCCCTCGCCCAGCCGTCCAGGAAGCGTGTTCGAGGTGGCGGCCAGCGCCACGCCCTCCGCGACGAGGCGGGCGAGCAGCGAGGAGACCAGCACCGTGTCGCCGGGGTCGTCGAGCTCGAACTCGTCGATGCACAGCAGCCGGTGGCCGGAGAGCGTGCGGACCGTCTCCTGGAAGCCGAGGGCGCCGACCAGGTTGGTCAGCTCGACGAACGTGCCGAACGCCTTCCGCTCCGGCGGCGCCGGGGTGGCGTGCCACAGCGAGGCCAGCAGGTGCGTCTTGCCGACGCCGAAGCCGCCGTCGAGGTAGATCCCGCGCGGCTCCCGCTCGGCGGGCCGCCGCGCGCGTCGGGGCCACAGCCCGCGTCGGCCCGCGCCGGTCGCGTGCGCGCCCCCGAGCCCGGCGGCGAAGTCGGCCAGCGCCTTCACGGCCGCGCTCTGGCTGGGCTGCCGGGGATCGGGGATGTAAGTGTCGAACCGCACCGAGTCGAAGCGGGGTGGCGGGACCATCTCGGCGACGAGCCGCTCGGCGGGCACCCGCGGCTCGCGGGCACTCAGGGCCGTGGGGCCGGATATCGCCCCGGCCTGGTCCTTGCTGCTGATAGTCGACACAATCTCCCACTGTACGTGGGGGAAGGCGGCGGATCACGGCGGGCCGTGCGGACGTCCGGCCCCTGGCGGGGCATGTGTGCCACACTGCGGCCCATGCGACGCCTGTTCCCCGCGCCGGCCGGCGGTGACGACCACGAGTGGGCCCTGTCCGAGCTGGCCGACGCCTACGCGTACCCCGAGGACCACCTGCTCGGCGACGGCTGGTTGCGGGCGAACATGGTCTCCTCGGCGGACGGTGCCGCCTACCACGGGGGGCGCACGCAGCCGATCTCCAACGCCGTGGACATGCGGATCTTCGGGGTGTTGCGCGCGCTGGCGGATGTGGTGATCGTCGGCGCGGAGACGGTCCGCGAGGAGCGCTACCGACCCGCGCGCCGGCGCGCGGAGTTCGTCGGGCGCCGGACCGCCGCCGGACAGACGCCCGTGGCCGCCATCGCCGTCGTCAGCGCGAGCCTGCATCTGGACTTCTCGCTGCCGCTGTTCACCGAGGCCGAGGTGACCACGCTGATCATCACCGGCGCCAAGGCCCCGCGCACCGGGCTGGCCGCCGCCGAGGCGGCCGGGGTCGAGGTGATCACCGCGGGCGACGAGGCGCGGGTGGATCCGCTGCGGATCAAGCCCGAGCTGGTCAGGCGCGGCCACACCCGGCTGCTCACCGAGGGCGGCCCCCGGCTGCTCGGCCAGCTGGCGGCGGTCGCGGCGTTCGACGAGCTGTGCCTGACCGTCTCCCCCCGGTTCACGGTCGGCACCGCGCCCCGGGTGCTGAGCGGACCCGAACTCCCGGCGCCGCGGGAGCTGGAGCTGACGGATCTGCTGGAGGATTCCGGCTTCCTCTTCAGTCGTTACCGCAGGGTCTGACAATCTGCGGAATGTGGCGTTCCGCTTATCCTGGTCTGGGCAGGATGAAAAGCGCGATGTCCCGTGCGGCCATGTTGAAGGATGGTTTCTGCCGGGCTGCTCGGGACCCGGCCCCGACGAAGGGCGCTCACCGTGATCACGACAGTCCTCATGATCGAAAAGCCCATGGTGCCCACCGACATCGAGCTCGTCACCACCCTGCACGGTGACGAGGGCCAGTCGTTCGTCGTGCTCATGCAGCCCCGGGGCGACCAGGACCGGCTGCTGCGGGCGCTGGACGACGTGGCGCTCGGCGAGTTCGGTGACGCGGCGCGCGAGAGCGACGAGCCGGAGGGCGAGGAGGCGCACCAGTCGGCCGAGCGGGCCCTGCGCCACTCGCTGGACGCGCTGCGGGCGGCCGGCACCGAGGCCGTCGGGCAGGTCATCGACGAGGATCCGCTGGAGCTGTTGTCGTCCGTGGTCCGGCAGACCCACGCCGACGAGGTCGTCGTGCTGACCGCGCCGCACTACATCGAGGAGCTGTTCCACCGCGACTGGGCCTCCCGGGCCCGGCACAAGGTCGGAGTCCCGGTTCTGCGGCTCTTTGCGCACGGGGAATGAACCCGGCTCCCGTGCCGGGTGCGACAATCGTGGGGCACGCCTCGACCAGGGACACCAGGGACACCAGGGAGACACACGCATGACACCGGCGATCCCGCCCGCCATGGCACGGCCCCATTTCATCGGCATCGGCGGCGCGGGCATGTCGGGTATCGCCAAGATCCTCACCCGGCGCGGCGCCCGCGTCGCCGGCAGCGACTCCCGCGACTCGGAGACCGCCGCCGCCCTGCGGGCCCTGGGCGCCACCGTGCTCGTCGGCCACGACGCCGCGCACCTCGCCCCCGACGCGACCTGCGTCGTCGTCTCCAGCGCCATCCGCGAGGACAACCCGGAGCTGGCCGAGGCGGCGCGGCGCGGCATCCCCGCCGTCCACCGTTCGGAGGCGCTCGCCGCGCTGATGGCGGGGCGCCGGGCCGTCGCCGTGGCCGGCACGCACGGCAAGACCACCACCACCTCGATGCTCGCGGTCGCCCTGACCGCCCTGGGCCTCGGCCCGTCGTACGCCATCGGCGGCGACCTCGACGCCCCGGGGTCGAACGCGGAGCACGGCGAGGGCGAGCTGTTCATCGCCGAGGCCGACGAGAGCGACCGCAGCTTCCACCGCTACCGGCCCGAGGTCGCGATCATCCTCAACGTGGAGCTCGACCACCACGCCAACTACGCCTCGATGGACGAGATCCACGAGTCGTTCGAGACGTTCGCCGACCGGATCGTCCCGGGCGGCACGCTGGTGATCAACGCCGACCAGGAGGGCGCGCGGAGGCTCACCGCCCGTCTCGCCGGCCGCGAGGACCTGCGGATCGTCACCTACGGCGAGTCGCCGGACGCCGACGTGCGCGTCACGGGCGTCCGGCAGGCCCGGTTGACCAGCGAGGTCACCGTCGTGCTCGACGGCCGCGAGCTGACGTTCGGCGTCTCGGTCCCCGGCCGCCACTACGCGCACAACGCCGTCGCCGCGCTCGCCGCGGGCGTGGCCGCCGGCGTGCCCGCGCCCGAGCTGGCGCGCGCCCTGGGCAGGTACACCGGCGTGCGCCGCCGCCTCCAGCTCAAGGGTGAGGCCCGCGGCGTCCAGATCATCGACTCCTACGCTCACCACCCCACCGAGATGGCCGCCGATCTCGACGCGATCCGCGGCGGCACGGCGGACGGCCGGGTGCTCGTCGTCTTCCAGCCGCACCTCTTCAGCCGGACCAGGGAGCTGGCCGCCGAGATGGGCGAGGCCCTGGCCCTGGCCGACGCCTCCGTCGTGCTGGACATCTATCCCGCCCGCGAGGACCCCATCCCCGGCGTGACCAGCGCCCTCATCGTGGACGCCGCCCGCGCGCACGGCGCGGACGTCCGCGCCGGGCACGGCAAGGACGCCGTTCCCGAGGTGGTCGCCGGAATGGCCGGCCCGGGTGATGTGGTTCTCACCATGGGGGCGGGCGACGTCACCGAGCTCGGACCGAAGATCCTCGCCCGGCTCTCCGGCTGAGACAGGCCGGAGAGGCCGGCGGAAGAATCAGGAGGCTTCCCATGGGTTACCAGGTCAGCAAGACCGACGACGAGTGGCGCCAGGAGCTCACCGACGAGGAGTACCGGGTGCTGCGCCAGGCCGGCACCGAGGCGCCGTTCGTCGGCGAGTACACGGACACCAAGACGGTCGGCGTCTACGGCTGCCGGGCCTGCGGCGCCGAGTTGTTCCGCTCGGAGACCAAGTTCGACTCGCACTGCGGCTGGCCGTCGTTCTACGACCCGGCCGACTCCGACGCCGTCGAGACCGTGCCCGACCACTCGCTGCCCGGCCGGCCGCGCACCGAGGTCCGCTGCGCCGCCTGCGGCTCGCACCTCGGCCACGTCTTCGAGGGCGAGGGCTACGGCACGCCCACCGACCTGCGGTACTGCATCAACTCCATCTCCATCCGGCTGGACCCCCGGGAGCAGGGTTCCTGATCGCGCGCACCGCCGCGGCCAGCTCCGTGGCGGTGATGTGCCGCTCGTGCGTGCCGTGCACGGTGCAGGCGAACGCGCCGGAGACCAGGCCGGCCAGGACGGACCGGTCCAGGAGGTCGGGTCCGCCGTCGAACCAGGTGTGCAGGAAGGCCGTGACGAACGCGTCGCCCGCGCCGTTGCTGTCCACCACCGGGTCGGGCGGCGTCACGGCCGGATAGTGCCGCACTCCCTCGCCGTCCCCGCGCGCCAGCACGTGGCAGCCGTGCGCGCCGTCCGTCGCCACCGCCAGCCGCGCCCGGCCCTCGGTCACGATCATCCGCAGCACTTCGTCCACCCGGTCGCGGACGGCGGCGGCGCTCAGGAACACGTAGTCCGCGCCGAACGCCCACGGCAGCGTGCCCGCGGCCTCGCCGTCCCAGGCGTGCAGATCGGTCGAGACCGGCACGCCCCGCTCCGCCAGCACGGGGAACAACTCGCGGTTGAAGTGCGGGCGTGAGACGTGGACATGGCGCGCACGCTCGGCGTGCGGCAGCGCGAAGTCCGGCGGCATCAGCAGATCGGCCGGGTGCCGCCCGTCGTAGAACGAGAACCGCCGTCCCTCGGCGTCGACCAGATTCACGCTGCGCGGCGTCCCGTTCGGGGCGGGCAGGGCCTCGAAGGGCAGGCCGGCGCCCCGGAACCGCGCGCGGATCAGCGCGCCCTGCGCGTCGTCGCCGAGGAAGTCGATGAACCTCACCCGCCGCCCCAGCGCGTGGAAACCGAGCGCGGCCCCTGTGCCGGTGTGCGCCACGTAGTCCCGGATCGGCGGCACGTGCACCGCGTCCTGGTCCGGCACCTCCAGCCGGTCGACCCGGACGATGGTGTCCACGCCCGCCCCGCCTACCACCAACACATCGTCGTCCATGGCGGGCCATCGTACGCAAGGAAGGCGCGGGCGGTGCCGGAAAAGGAGTGGAGAACGGGGCGCCGGAGAACCGAGGATGACCGGCATGTGGAGCACTCTCCCGGCGTTTCTCGGCGCCTGCCTGCTGATCGCCGCCTCCCCGGGGCCCAGTTCGGTCCTCATCATCCGCAACTCCCTGCGCGGGCGCCGGACCGGGATGATGACCGTGCTGGGCAACGAGACCGGCGTCTTCCTGTGGGGCGTCTTCGCCGCCCTCGGCCTCACGGCGTTGCTGGACGCCTCCGAAGTCGCCTACGACGTGCTGCGCCTGGTGGGCGCGGTGGTCCTGATCGGCTTCGGCGTCCAGGGGCTGCGCGCCGCGCGCCGGACCGGGACGGCCGGCCTGGAGGTGACCGCCGCCGACGGCACCGGCTCGGACCTGCGCAGCTTCCGGGCGGGGCTGCTGCTGAACCTGGCCAATCCGAAGGTGGGCGTCTTCGCGATGGCGTTCCTCCCGCAGTTCGTCCCCTCCGGCGCTCCGCACCTGCCGACGATGCTCCTCCTGGCCGCGATCTGGTCCGTCTTCGAGGTGGGCTACTACACCACGTACGTCTGGGGTGTCGGCCGGATGCGCCGGGTCCTCGCACGGGCGGAAGTGCGCAGCCGGCTGGAGCAGGTTTCCGGCGGCGTGATGATCGCCCTGGGAATCCGGCTGGCGGTCGAGAGCTAGGCCCTGACCGGGCGGTTCTCCGGACCGGCGCCGGTGCCGGCCCGGCGCCGGGTGCGGGCCGGGTTGGGCGGCGAGGAGCGGCCGCGCCGGCTGGCGGCCACAGCCCACGACCACGCCCTCGGTCCACGCCCTCGGCCACGACTTCGGTCCACGACTTCGGTCCACGACTTCGGTCCACGACTTCGGTCCACGACTTCGGCCACGGTCCTCGACCTCGGCCACAGCCCACGAACCACGCCCTCGGTCCACGGCCTCGACCTCGGCCACAGCCCACGAACCACGGCCTCGGTCCACGGCCTCGACCTCGGCCACGGCCACGGCCACGACCTCGGGGCCTCGACCACGGCCCACCACCACGGCCACGGCCACAGCCCACGCCCTCGACCTTGGCCCACCACCACGACCACGGCCACAGCCCACGACCACAGCCCACGGCCACAGCCCACGACCTCGGCATCGGTATCCGCCTCGACCACGGCCACACCCTCGGCCTCGGCATCGTCGTGGGCATCGTGTCCAACCACATGGCCTTGCCGTCCGGCGCCGGCCTCAACGCGCCGCTGTGGGAGGTGCTCCAGAACGGCCCGGAGGCGGCCGGACCGGGGCCGGTCTGCCGGATCGCGGGTTCGGCCCGGGTCGGCCGGTGCCGCGGCGCACCGCCGAGGTCTCAAGCTCGGGACCACAGGGCTTGTCCGTGGGGTTTCCGTGGGTCGGGCCGTGGTTCCCCCCGGGGCTCTCGGAATGCGGGGGAGTGCCCCCGGGCGCCCGGCCGGCGAGGCGCCGGATCGCGGCGCGTGCGTGGTCCGCGGAGATCCGGAAGGACGGCCCCCGGCCCCGGGGCCTCAGACCTCTTCCAGGAGGGTGCCATAGCGGTCGTGCAGCTCTTCCCAGCCGTGGGCCGTGGCCGCCTCGCCGGTGACCTTCGGGAGGTCGAGTCCGGCCAGGATGCCGTCGAGGGCGGCCAGGCACAGATGCCAGCCGGCGGCGTAGCTCGGGGCCCGGGAGCGGTCGGCGAAGGTGTGGGTGAGGCGGAGCGCGGTCCCGGTGACGTCGGCGCTCAGCGCGAAGCGCAACTCGTCGCGGTCCCAGGAGAGCACGAGCAGCCGGGCCGGGTCCGCGCGGACCACCCGGGCGGGCGCGACCGGCTCTGCCTCGGCCGTCTCGGGCAACTCGACGGGGCCGGGGGAGTCGAGGTCGCGGCTGGGCGCGAAGGGCGCCCAGGCCGGGACCTCCCGGGCGCGGGTGAGCGCGGCCCACACGGCCTCGGCCGGGTGAGGGAGCAAGCGGTCGAGCGAGAGTGCCCAGTGGTCGTCGGTGGAGACGAGCTCGGCCTGCTCCGGGTGGCGGGGCAGTGCGTCGGTCATGGCACGTCCTTTCCCTCGTCGCGCTGCCTCTCACTCTGGCCGCGTTCTCCCCGCCCGGCGCGCGGGCGGAGCAGGACCGCGGCCGATTCGGGGGGCAGGGACAGGCGATCGTCGTCGGGCGGGGGACAGCGGTGGGTCGTGGCCAGGAGCTCGGCGGGGCCGGCGGGCAGCGGGACGGTGGCCGGATCGGTGGGGGAGAGATTCACCGCGACCGTGAGCGGGCCGCTGTTCAGCACCAGCCAGCCGGCCGCCTCGTCGTGGTCGGCCGTCACGTCCGCCAGGCGCAGGTCCGGCGGCAGGTGGTCCCGGCGGATCGCGATCAGCGTGCGGTGCCAGTTCCACAGCCACACCGCCGCCGGATCGTCCGGCCAATCCAGGCAGGAACGGTCCCGCGTGGCCGGGTCCTGCGGATCCGGGATCTCCTCCGCCGACCAGCCGTGGGCCGCGAACTCCCGGCGGCGGCCCGCCCGTACGGCCTCGGCGAGATCCGGGTCCGGGTGGTCCGTGAAGTACTGCCAGGGCGTGGTGGCGCCCCACTCCTCGCCCATGAACAGCATCGGCGTGAACGGCCCGCACAGCACCAGGGCGGCGGCCAGCGCCGCCCGGTCCCGGCCGATCAGGGCGGTGAGCCGGTCGCCGAGGGCGCGGTTGCCGATCTGGTCGTGGGTCTGGGCGTAGCCCACCAGCCGGTGGGCGCCGGTCGTCGCCCGGTTCAGCGGGCGGCCGTGGCGGCGGCCCCGGAACGCCGAGTACCCGCCGTCGTGGAAGAACCCGCGGGTCGCCGTTCTGGCCAGGGCCGCCAGCGGAGCCAGCGCGAAGTCGGCGTAGTAGGCCTGCCCCTCGCCGGTCAGCGCGGCGTGCAGGGCGTGGTGGAAGTCGTCGTTCCACTGCCCGTGCAGGCCGTGGCCGTTGGCCTCGCGGGGGGCCGTGGTGCGCGGGTCGTTCCGGTCGGACTCGGCGATCAGGAACAGCGGCCGGCCGGTCTCGGCCGCCAGCGCGTCCACCGCCGCCGACAGCTCGGCCAGCATGTGCTCGGCCCGGTCGTCCACCAGCGCGTGCACCGCGTCCAGCCGCAGCCCGTCCAGCCGGAAGTCGCGCAGGAACGCCACCGCGCTGCCCACGAAGTACGCCCGCACCTCGTCCGAACCGGGGGCGTCAAGGTTGACCGCCGAGCCCCACGGGGTGTGGTGCCGGTCGGTGAAGTACGGGCCGAACTCGGGCAGCCGGTTGCCCGAGGGGCCCAGGTGGTTGTGCACCACGTCCAGCACCACGCCCAGGCCGTGGCCGTGCGCCGCGTCCACGAAGCGCCGCAGCCCCTCGGGCCCGCCGTACGGCTCGTGCACCGCCCACGGCGCCACCCCGTCGTATCCCCAGCCGTGCCGGCCCGGGAAGGAGCAGACCGGCATCAGCTCCACATGGGTGATGCCCAGCTCGGCCAGGTGCCCCAGTCGCCCGGCCGCCGCGTCGAAGGTGCCCTCGCGGGTGAACGTGCCGATGTGCAGCTCGTACAGCACCGCGCCCGGCAGCCCGCGTCCCGGCCAGGGGTGCCGCCACGGGTGGGCCGCGAGGTCCACGACCGCGCCCGGCGCCTCCGGTCCGTCCGGCAGCCGGCGGGCGCGGGGGTCGGGCAGGACGGGGCCGTCGTCGAGCGCGAACCCGTAGCGCGTGCCCGGCCCGGCCTCCGCCCGGGCCCGCCACCACCCCTCCCGCTCCGGATCGGGCTCCATGGCGGAGCCGTGGTCGGACAGATGCAGCGTGACGTGCCGGGCGTGTGGTGCCCATACCTCGAACAGCATGGGCACCATGCTCCGTGCCGGGGCGGCGGACCCGCCAGTCCGCCGCTCCGGCGGCGGGTCACGGCGGGGTCATGCAGTACCGGTGCTGGGTGACCGGATACCCCGCTCGGGCGAAGGCCGCCGCCATCGGGGCGTTCTGGAGGTCGGTGGACGCCGCGATCTCCGGCACGCCCTCGGCCGCCAGCACACGCGTGCACTCGGCCAGCAGGTCATAGCCGTAGCCGTGGCCGCGATGCTCGGGCAGCACACCGATGAAACCGATGATCGGCTTGGTGTGGTTGCGCGCGGGCACGTGGATGCCGACCGGCTCGCCCTCAGGCGTCCAGGCGAGCTGCCACCACTCGCGCGGCGAGGGGCACCAGCGGAAGAAGTCCAGCTCCTCCTGGGCAGCGAGCTCGACGCCGCCGTGCTCGATCGCCCGGCGGGCGTGCGAGTCCAGCGTCGCGCCGTGCACGCGGCGCAGCACGTCGAGGATGACGTCGTCGTCCGGCTCGGGCCGGAAGACGAGCCGTCCGGGCCGCTCGGGCAGCCCGTTGGCGGGCGTCCACAGATAGCGGAACCGTTCGACCAGTGGCCGGTAGCCGGCCTCGGCGGCGGCGTCGACGCGCGCCCCGGCGCCCGCCCGGACGGCGGGGTGCTCCCGCCAGCCGGGCGGCAGGATCAGCTCGTACTCGGCACGCAGCGGTGTGGTGCGCAGCAGCTCCACGGCCGCCGCGCGGTCGGTGTAGTCGAACCAGTCGAGAGCGACCGGTTTCTCGTCGCCGGGGCCGCCCCAAAAGGCGGCCCTGGCCACGACCGTGCCGCCGCGCAGGGCCACCCAGGTCCACTCGGGCCGGTATTCACCGCCGGCGGCCACCGTCTCGTAGACGTCGAGGGGTGGATCGAGCAGCGGACGGCCGAGCAGCGCGGCGTCGGACAGGCCGGGCATGGTGGTGAACAGCTGGCGCGCCTCGCCCTCGGCGAGCGCGCGAATGACCAAGTCGTCGGTCATGACGGGTCCTTCCGGAAAACGTGGCGCTTCCGGTCAGCCCTGGGAACGCCCGGCGGAGGGGCGGCGGAAGCGCGCGGTGATGGTCCTCATGTCGGACATGCGGCGCCTCCCTTCCCTCAACTCATGGGCGTGGGAGCACGGTAGACCACCGCTTCGGAGACCGTCCAGCCCCAGCGGATCTGGACAGGCGCACTCGGTGTCGCGGACAATCCTGGTATGGCCTCCGTCGAGTTCAGCGCGCATTCGCCCCGCATATCGGATGCGGACCGGGAGCGCGCCCTCGATGTGCTGCGGGAGGGCGTGGTGGAGGGCCGCGTCTCGCAGGAGACCTTCCTGCACCGGGTCGAGGTCATCATGAGCGCCCGGGTGCCCGACGAGCTGGTCGCGGTGCTGCACGACCTGCCCGCGCGACAGCCGCCGCCCGCGCCGCGCGCCGGGTGGTTCGTCGGGTCGCTCACCCGGCTCGCCGCGTTCCGGCAGCGGGCACGCATGGCCTGGCGGGCGGAGCGGCTGCCGCAGCTCCTGCTGCCCGCGCCGGCTCAGGAGGCGCTCTCCATCGGCCGCGCCCCGGGCTGCGGGCTGCGGCTGAGCCACGCGGGCGTCTCGCGCCACCACGCCACGCTGCGCGGCACCGGCACCGGCTGGCTGCTGACCGACCTCGGCTCGGCGAACGGCACGTGGGTCAACGGGCATCGCGTCGCCGGGACGGTGCCGGTCGGGCCGGGCGACCAGGTCCGGTTCGGCGCCGTGTCGTTCCGGCTGGCCGTGGTCATCGCCGGCCGCTGAGCCGCTGAGCCGCTGAGCCGCTGAGCCGCTGAGCCGCGCCCGGGCGCCGGGCGCGGCCTCGTCGTGCGCTCCCTCGTGCCGGGCCGGCCGGCCGGACGGCGGTGGGGCGGTGGGCCGGTGGGCCGCCAGGAGGGCGAGCACGCCGATCACGAGCGGCGCCCGACTGCCGGTGACCGGGGAGTAGAGGATCCCGCGGGGCCGGATCGGCTCGTCGACGCGCGCGACGCGCGTTCCTTCCGCGGATGGCCCAGGCCCGCCGCGCCGCCGGTCGGCGGGTCCAGGACGTCGTCGCCCTCCGGATGCCGCCGACCGCGCGGTGGGTCGGTACGGCGTCCGGCCGGTGCTGGTCCACGGCGGCCTGTCGCGTGGCCGGCGCCCCGACCGTGGCGCCCCGACCGTGGCGGCCCCGGCGCGGCCGTGGCGGGGGCGCCGGAGCCGTCACGGTCCTGACGGCTCCGGGCTGCCCGGCGGCTCCTCCCTGACCAGGAGGGCCACCGGGCTCTCGGCGAAGAGCTGGGCCAAAAGCGCATTGCCGGTCGCGCGCCGCCCGCTCAGCAGGTCGTGCCACGTGCCCGGCGGCAGCGGCAGGTACGTACCGTCCCAGCCGCCGTTGTCCGCCAGACGCCGGCTCAGGCGGGTGACCGCCGTGACGGCCCGGCCGGTGCGCCCGAAGGCCAGGCAGTGTGTGGCGGCCGGGCCCTCGGCGGACAGCGGCTCGTACGTGCCCGCCTCGCCGAACCAGTCCGGGTGGTCGCGGCGCAGCCGCAGCGCGGCGGCGGTCAGTCGCAGCTTCTCGGTGGCGAGGTCGTCACCGGTGACCGGCGCGTCGTCCAGCGCGGCCAGTTGGGCGATGGGGAGCTGTGGCAGGCGGCGGTTGTCCGGGTCGACCAGGGCCAGGTAGTGGCGCTCGCTGCCCCGGTAGACGTCGGGGACGCCGGGCATGGTCAGGTGGAGGAGGGCGGTGCCCAGGATGTTGGCCCGGATCCGCGGGGCCAGCTCGCGGGCGAACTCGGCCAGCGTGTAGTGCGGGGGTCCGCACGGACCGGCCAGCACGAACCGTTCCACCGCCGCCTCGTACGCCGCGTCCTGCTCGGTCCAGGTCGTGTGCAGCCCGGCCTCGCGCACGGTCTTCAGCGTCGTGGCCAGCAGCCGTTCCTTGTCCGGGAAGCCGAGCGCGAACGCGGTCTGCCACGTCGTCCAGGCCAGGTGCGGATCGGGCGCCCGCACCCCGGCGCGGGCCGTCTCGGCGGTCAGCCGCTCGATCAGGTCGGCCCAGCCGCGCGGGTGTTCACTCAGGGTCGCGACAGTGGCCCGGACGTCGGCGCTGCGCTTGGTGTCATGCGTGGACAGCACCGTGCCGGTCAGTGGCCAGTCGCGCTGGAGCCGGGCGCAGAGCGTGTGGAACGCGGCCGGCGGCAGCGCCGGCCGACCCGGGTCGCCGCCCACCTCGGCGGCCGACAGCAGCGGGGAGAACCGGTAACCCGCCGTGTCCTCCACCGATTTGGCCCGCAGCGCGGAGGACACCTGGGCGAACCGCACCCGGAACGCCGTCAGATCGGCGCCCTCCCCGAACCGGCCGAGCGCCAGCTCGCGCACGGTGTCCACCGCCGCCGCCTCGGCGGGTACGGCGAACGCGGTGCGCGCCGCGTCCGCCGCCGTCACCAGCATCGCCTCGTCCACCGGGGACGGCGGCGCGTCGCCCGTGACGTACGGCCGGTACACCGGCAGCCGCACCAGCAGCTCGGCCAGCGCCATGCGCAGGGCCCAGGCGGCGTGGTCGCGCAGCCGCAGCTCCGGCACGGCGGCGCAGATCCGGACGGCCAGCCGGGTCAGGGCGTCCCGCTCGGCCGCCAGCTCCCGGCCGATCATCCGGTACGCCGCCCGCCGCACCGTGGCCGCCCACTCGCCGCCCTGGTCCGGTGGGGCGCCGGTGAACACCCGGTAGTGCTCCGTCAGTTCGGCGCAGCCCTCGGGATCGGCGAACATCGCGTCGATGTGCCGCAGCGCGTCGTAGCCCGTGGTGCCCGCGATGGGCCAGCTCACCGGGAGCTGCTCGTCGGCGCCCAGGATCTTCTCCGCCACGATCCAGGCGCCGCCCGTGCGCTGGTAGAGCCGCTGGAGGTAACCGGCGGGGTCGGCCAGACCGTCGGGGTGGTCGATGCGCAGCCCGTCGATCAGTCCCTCCGCCATCAGCCGCAGCACCACGGCGTGCGTCGCCTCGAAGACCTCCGGGTCCTCCACGCGCACCCCGATCAGCTCCGAAACGGTGAAGAATCGGCGGTAGTTCAGCTCGGTCCGGCCCAGGCGCCACCAGGCCAGCCGGTAGTGCTGCGCGTCCAGCAGCCGGGGCAGCGGCAGGTGCTCGGTGCCCGGTCGCAGCGGGAACCGCCGGTCGCCGTACCGTAGTTCGCCGTCGACCACGGTCAGGGCGGCCAACTCCTCGCCCAGCGGCCCGCCCAGCACCGGCAGCAGCACCCGTCCGCCGCCCGCGTCCCAGTCGATGTCGAACCAGCCCGCCCGCTCCGCCTCCGGGCCGTCCCGGAGCACCTCCCACAGCGGCGCGTTGAGGCCGGCGTCGGACGGCACGGCCATGTGGTTGGGCACGATGTCCACGACGATGCCGAGGCCGTGCTCGTGGGCCGTGGCCGCCAGCCCGCGCAGCCCCTCCTCGCCGCCCAACTCGGCCCGCACCCGGCCGTGGTCGGTGACGTCGTAGCCGTGGTCGGAGCCGGGAACGGCCTCCAGCACCGGGGAGAGGTGCAGATGCGAGACGCCGAGGGCCGCGACATAGGGGACGATTGCGGCGGCGGCGGCGAACGGGAAGTCCGGCTGGAGCTGCACCCGGTAGGTTGACGTGGGCATACGTCGCGCTGGCGTCATGGAAACCCTCTGCCCCGACGGCCGCGCGGACAAGCGCGGTTGATTCCGGACTGTGCTGCACGTGCGCGCGGTGCCGCAGTAGGCTGCCTTGATCCATCGGCAGGGCGGAAGGCGGTGCAGGCGGTGAGCTCCTCCGGGCTGGAACTGCCCCCGGGAAACGGGGGCGAGACCGCCGAAACCCGGACCGGCGCGGTGTCCGTGCCGCGTCCGGTGGAGATCGGCGCCGACTTGGAGTGGACCGCCGAGGACTGGTCCGAGGTGCGGGTCCGCGTGGAGCGGGCCGGCCGCGCGTACATCTGGCTGAACCTGGTCGAGCAGCGGCTGCGGTCCGTGATCGCCGCCGTGCTCGGCCCGGTGTACGAGCCGGTGCACGGCGCCGAGTGGGAGACGGCCGCCGCCGGGCCGACCGGGCAGGAGTGGGTGCAGCGCGCGGCGGCCCTGCGCGAGGTGAGCCGCCGCAAGGGGCATCTGATCGATCCTGCCGATGACACGGTGCTCGCCTTCCTGACCCTTCCGCAACTGCGTGAACTCATGGTGCAGCACTGGCCGTGTTTCGCGCCGTATTTGGACAACCGCCGCGAGCTGGAGCTCACCCTCGACGAGCTGGAGGTGGCGCGCAGCGCCGTCAGCCGCAACCGGGGCATGAGCCGGGCCGTGCTGGAGCAGGCTGAACGCGGCTGCGCCCGGCTGCTGCGCCTGCTCGACTCCGGGGCGCCGCCGACCGCCGGACGGCTGCCCGCCGACGCCGTGGAACGGCTGGTGGGGGACCGGTTCACCGATGTGGCGGGAGTCCATCCGGACCGCGTCCGCCTCCAGCGCCAGCTCCCCGCCGAGGAGCTGTTCGCCGGTGCCCGGCGGCTGGACGCGATCGGCATAGGTCTCGGTCTGCTCGTGCAGAACTATCCGGGCCGGCGGCTGGTCCGGCTCGCCGAGTCCGGCTGCCGGGTCCGGCTGCTCTTCCTCAATCCGGCCAGCGGCGCGATGCGGCGCCGCGAGCGCGAGCTGGGCCTCAAACGCGGCGAGCTGGGCCGCTCCGTCGAGACCAGCATCCTGCACGTACGCCGGGTGCGCGGCCGGGTCCGCGACCCCGAGGCGTTCGAGATCCACGTCTTCGACGACACACCGCGCTTCAGCGCCTACTTCGTGGACGCGGACGCCCCGGACGGGGTCGCCGTCGTTCAGTCCTACCTGCGGCGCAGCCGGGGCATGGAGACGCCCGCGCTGGTGCTGCGCCGGGGCGGGCGGGAGATCATGGCGCGCGACGACCACGCGGCCGACGGAGAGCTCAGCCTCTACGAGACGTACCGTGAGGAATTCGAGTGGGCGTGGGAGCAGTCCCGTCCCGTGTCCTGACCGCTCGCTGAGAGGAACCAACGCGGTGGCCACCTACATCGCGCTGCTGCGCGGTATCAACGTCGGAGGCGACAGGAAGGTCCCGATGGCCGAGCTGCGCGAGCTGCTGACCGGCCTCGGGCACGGCCGCGTGCGCACCCACCTCCAGAGCGGCAACGCCGTCTTCACCGCGCCCGACGAGGCCCCGGAGACGCTGACCGGCAAGCTGGCGGACGCCATCGAGGCGCGGTTCGGCTTCCGGGTGAGCTGCCTCGTGCTGACGGCGGACCGGCTCCGTGCCACCGCGGGCCGCTGTCCGTTCCCCGCCGAGGAGCTCGACCCGGCCAAGCTGGTGGTCGTCTTCCTCGACCGTCCCGCCGCCGAACACCCGCTGGCCGCCGCCGATCCCGCCGCGTACGCCCCCGACGTCTTCCGCCTCGGCGAACGGGAGATCTTCGCCTGGTTCCCGAACGGGATGGGCCGCGGCCGACTCGGCGCCGCCGTCTCCGCCCCCGGCAAGGACTACACCGTCACCGCCCGGAACTGGCGGACGGTGCGCACGCTGCTGGAGCTGGCCGGGGAGGTCTGAAGCGCGTCGCGGAACCGCCGGATGGCCGTCGATCCCTTCCGGGACGCCTTCGAGAGCAGGCCGGCAGCCACGCCCCATCGGCGCATAAGGGGCTGGGTGTCGCCTTCGATCACGGTCGGAATGGTGCCTCTCCCGGCTTCCGCCGCGCGCTTGAGGGTCCGTCTTCCCAGGGGCGTCCGGCCGCCCACGGGGTCTGGTGCGTGCGAGCGCGAGGCGCCGGATCGTCCTCGGACGCCTGGGGGTCCCCCCGGTCGGAACCTGGGGGAGTACGTGGGCGACGCGGCGAGCGTGCGTGCCGGGCGTCGGGGGCAGGGCGGCCTCTTCGAGACGGGGCCTTGGTCCGGGTGACGGAGCCGGTCGGGGCGGACCGGTCGTCGGGGTCACCCCCGGCGCGGCGCCGGTCGCCGCCCGGCAGGAAGCCGCGTGGTCCACGGTGTGACCCATCTCCGGCCGGGCCAGCGTCAGTTCGCCGAAGCACCAGGCGGTCGGGGGCGCGGCGCCCCGGTCGCCACGCCCCATCGTCCGGCGGAGCCGCGTCGGCCCCCGGCGGCGCGTCGGACGTGGCGGGAGCCAGGAACGGGGGGTGAGCCGCTCGGTCACGGGCGGACGACGGCTCCGGCGGCCCGGAGCGGCGACGCGGTCTCCGCCGCGCTCGCGTTCCGCTCTCGGCGATTCTGCTGAGGGCAGCGACGCCTTCCGGGCGCCGGCCCGCCGGGTCAGGCTGGCGGCATGAGACTACTGGTACTCGGGGGGACGGCCTTCGTCGGCCGCGCGATCGTCGCGGCGGCCACGGCCCGGGACTGGGCCGTCACGGTCCTCAACCGGGGGAGCGCCGAGCCGCCGCCCGGGGTCACCGCGCTGCGCGGTGACCGCACCGCCGACGGCGGCCTGGCGGCGCTGGCCGAGGGGGACCAGGAGTGGGACCTGGTCGTGGACACCTGGAGCCACGCTCCGACCGCCGTGCGGGACGCGGCCCGGCTGCTGGCCGGGCGGGCGCGTCACTACACCTACATCTCCAGCCGGTCGGTGTACGTGTGGCCGATGGCGCCCGGCCTCACCGAGGACGGCCCGGTCGTGGACGGCTCGCCCGACGCGGCGGCGACCGACTACGCCACCGACAAGCGCGGGGGTGAGCTGGCCGCCCTCGCCGCGTTCGGCGAGGACCGCACCCTGCTGGTGCGCTGCGGCCTGATCCTCGGCCCGCACGAGGACGTCGGCCGGCTGCCGTGGTGGCTGACCCGGATCGCGCGCGGCGGCCCGGTGCTCGCCCCGGGACCGCGCGAGCTGCCGTTGCAGTACGTCGACGCCCGCGACCTGGCCGCCTGGACCCTCGACGCGGCCGAGCGCGGCCTGACCGGACCCTACGACCTGGTCAGCCGGTCCGGCCACGCCACCATGGGCCACCTCCTCGACCTCTGCGTCCAGGTGACCGGCTCCGATGCCGAACTCCGCTGGACCGAGCCGGAGAAGATCCTCGCCGCCGACATCGCCCCCTGGACCGAGCTCCCCGTCTGGCTCCCGCCGGGCGAGTTCCACGACGCGCTGCACCGGTCCGACGTCTCCAGGGCCGTCGCGGCCGGACTCCGCTGCCGCCCGGTGGCCGAGACGGTCGCCGACACCTGGGCCTGGCTGCGGGGCCCGGACGCGGAGATCCCCGGCCGCCCGGGACGCTCCCCGGTCGGCCTCGCCCCCGAGAAGGAGGCCAAGCCGCTGGCGGACGCCGACTGAGCCGGACAGCGGCCCGGCGCGCGGGGGCGGCCCGCTCACGTGCCGCGCGGGGCCAGCCAGTCGCCGCCCGGGATCACCGTGCCCGAGGCGCGCAGCCGGGCGGCGAGCGGGGCGGCGGCCAGGTACAGCGAGGCGCGGACCGGATCGCCGTCAGCCCGCAGCACGCCGGCGGCCACGCGCTCGTAGACGTTGTCCGGCGCGCCGGGCGCGTAGTCCTCCAGCCGGTCCAGCACGGCCAGGACCGCGTCGAAGTGGCCCGGCAGCAGGTGGATCAGCTCGCCGCTGACCACCGTGTCGGCGCCGCCGCCGGGCGCGGGGACCGCGTACGGATAGCCGGGCCCGGCGTACAGCACCGCGCCCGGCAGCCACGCCGGCTCCTCGGCCGCCGTCCGGCCGCGCAGCGCCCAGTCGTGGTTGACCTGGCCGGGGCGCAGGGTGCCGTAGACGAAGAACGGCAGGCTTTCCGCTCCCATGGGGAGCAGCGTAGGACCCCGGCGGTCAGCCGGCGGACGGCGGGGTCACCGGCAGGCCGGCCCGGCGCCACGCCTGGAAACCGCCGGCCAGATCGGTCGCGTTGCGCAGGCCGATGGACCGCAGCGAGGCGGCGGCCAGCGAGGAGGCGTACCCCTCGTCGCAGAAGACGATCCACCGCACGTCGGCGTCGGTCGCCTCGGGGACCGAGGCGCCGCTGGCCGGGTCGCAGCGCCACTCCAGGTGGTTGCGCTCGATGATCAGCGCGCCAGGGATGGTGCCGGAAGCGTCGCGCTGGAACGCGGGGCGGGTGTCCACGAGTACGGCTCCGTCCTGGGCGGCGGCGTGTGCCCGGGACGGGTCCAGCCGCTCCAACGTCTCGCGGACGACGGTCAGATGGGTGTCGATGGTCATGATCAGGTCCTCCCCTGTCAGTGGGCGACGGGCTCGGTGCGGTCCAGCGTCAGCACTCCGTCGGCGTCCCGGCGGTAGAACGACTGGCTGCTGAGGGCCGGACCGTAGACGTGGATGCTGACGGCCGGCAGGGTGCCCTCGTTGCGCACCTCGTGGATGTACCGGGGGCCGAAGGAGCGCAGACCGCCGATGTCCAACGGCCGCGCGGGGACGGCCCCCCGCCGTCCCGGGGCCGGGAACGCGCGCTCGGCCAGCGTCCCGTCCACGACAGTGAACGCCCCGGACGAGCCGCCGTGGTCGTGGATCTCGGTGCCCTGGCCCGGCAGCCAGGTCAGCAGCCACACCTCGTAGTCGGCGGTGAGCTCAAGCCGCCGGTACCAGCGGTCCGGCCGGGTGAAGCGTACGAACGGTCGCCAGGTGCGGGGATGGGCGGCGAAACGGCGTGCGGTCGCGGCCAGTCGCGCGGGCGTGCCGGTGGACGCGGGCGTCGCGACGATGGAAAGGGCGGGCGAAAGCGCGGACATGAATCCTCGGAAACGGTGTGAGACGCGGAAGAGAGAACGCGGAAGAGAACACCGCGCCCGCGTCGAACACCGGGCACGGCCGTCAGGGACGACCGTGGCGACACAGCGCGCTGGCGACGCGGACGAGGTCCACGTGCCATCGGGAAAAGAAGCGCTTGCTGGTCGGCATGGCGCAACAGTGACAGCGCCGCCCGGCCGAGGTCAAATTCACTCCGCCCGCTGTCCCGAAATGCCTTGACGAGCTGGGGGTTTCGCTGGCATGCTCACGTATCGTGAGTCAGGCTGCCTTTCTTGTAGCGCGGCTGCACGTCGATCTCCGACGGCAGGCCAGCGCCATCTGTGCCACCGGTCGCTAGTACCGCGCCCAGCCGACGTTCTCCCTATCCTTCCAGCGGCTCTTTTCCGGAGCTTCGCCCGGAGCATCGCACCGATTCCCGGCCCCGCGGGTTTTGCCGCGAGGCATGGTGTGCCGTGCCCCGAGGCCCGTGCCGCGTGGGTGAATTCGGCTGCCTCCGTTGCAGAACGGCCAACGCACAGAACATCAGCTTTTTTTGCGAAAGGCACCCTCGCATGACCATCACCGGCTTCGACATCCGCAGGATAGGCGGCCGTATCGGCGCGGAGATCATCGGCGTCGACATCGCCCGTGATCTTGATTCCGCCGTCGTCTTCGAGATCAACGCGGCGCTGCTCGAACACAAGGCGCTCTTCTTCCGGGGACAGACTCTCGACGACGACGCCCAGCTCCGATTCGCCTCGCTCTTCGGTCAGTTGACCGCCGCCCACCCCACCGTCCCGTCGGCCGACGGCAGGCCCAACATCCTGCCCGTCGACGGCGGGGAGGGCGTCCGCTCCAACCACTGGCACACCGACGTCACCTTCGTCCGCACCCCGCCGAAGGCGACCACGCTGCGCAGCCTCGTCGTCCCGCCGTACGGCGGCAACACCCTGATCGCCAACGCGGGCGCCGCCTACCAGGATCTGCCCGCGCCACTGCGCGCGCTGGCCGACCGGCTGTGGGCGGTGCACACCAACGACTACGACTACGCGGAGCCGAAGAACGCCCGGGCGGCCGAGCACCGCAGGCAGTTCGTCTCCAGGAAGTACCGCACTGCCCACCCCGTGGTGCGTGTGCACCCGGAGACGGGCGAACGCGGCCTGTTCATCGGGGGGTTCGCACAGCGGCTGATCGGCCTCGGCGCCGACGAGTCCCGCGACCTCCTGCGCATCCTCCAGGCGTACGTGACCCGTCCGGAGAACGTGGTGCGGTGGAGCTGGGCGCCCGGCGACCTGGTCCTCTTCGACAACCGCGTCACCCAGCACTACGCCCCCGACGACTACGGCGACCTGCCGCGTCGGCTGCACCGGGTGACCATCGCGGGAGACGCGCCCATCGGCGTCGACGGCGAACACAGCCGGGTCATCGAGGGCGACGAAGCCGAGCATTACACCCCCGCCGTGGCGGCCTGACCCAACCCTAGGAAGGGAGCCGATCATGCGGCACCTCACCGCTCTGCCCGACCTGAGCGATCTCTCCGACGTGACCGTCACGCTCGTCCCGGACACCACGGAGACGGCGGGGGGTACGGACAGCCCGGTGCCGCTCGTCGGCTACCTGGTGCTGGCACCGGCCGGCACCCAGCCGGACCGGCTCTCCGAACTGCTGGCGGCGGCGCGCTCCGCGCCGGTGCCCGTGCCGTCCGTGCCGGCCGTGCCGCCCGTGTCACCGGTGGCGGAGCCCGGCATCATCGTGGACACCGACAAGCGGTCCGCCATCGTGGACGGCACGCCGCTCAGCCTGACCTACCTGGAGTTCGAGCTGCTGGCGCACCTGGTGCGGCATCCGCACCGGGTCTACAGCCGGGAGCAGTTGGTCGCCACCATCTGGGGGTACGGTCCGGTGGGCGACCAGCGCACGGTGGATGTCCACATCGCGCGGCTGCGCCGCAAGCTCGGGGCGCCCTACCGCGAGCGGATCGTGACCGTGCGGCGGGTCGGGTACAAGTACGTGCCCCAGGCCGGCTGATCTCCCGCCCCGGGAGTCAGCCGGTCAGCAGGGCCGGACGGTGCCGTCCCCGGGCCGCCTCCGCGTAGCGGCGGAGGAGGAGCCCGGCCAGCTCGGGGGCGGCACCCAGGACCGGCGCGACGACATCGGCCCGCGCCCGGAGGGCGTCGGCCAGGATGCGGTCCGGCAGCCGACCGGGCGCGATCACATAGGAAGCCACCACCACTTGCCGGACGCCGTCCGCGCGCAGCGCGCGGACGGCGTCCGCCGTGCTGGGCGAGGCCGCCGAGGCGAACGCGGGCCGTACGGCACACCAGCCCGCCGCCCGCCGCCACGCCCGCGCGAGGTCGGTGATCGAGGCGAGCGCCCGCGGATCGCTGGAGCCCGCCGAGGCCAGCACGACGCCGGTCTCCGGCCGGTCGGCCCCGCGGACTCCAGCGCCGGCCAGCCGCCGTTCGAGCGCGGCGGTCAGCACCGGCGACGGCCCGAGCACACCGGCCTGGCGGACGATCAGGCCCGGCAGCCGCGCCGCGCTCTCCGCCAGCACGGCCGGGATGTCCGTCCTGGCGTGGAACGCGCGGCTCAGCAGCAGCGGCACGGCCACCACGTCCCGTTCGCCGCGCGCGTGCAGCCCCGCGAGGACCCGCTCGACGCGGGGCAGGGTGAAGTCGAGAAAGCCCGTCGCCACCCGCAGGCCCGGCGCGAGCGACCGCACCCGCGCGGTGAGCGCGGACACGGTCGCCGCGTGCCGCGGATCGCGGCTGCCGTGGGCGACGACGAGCAGGACGGGCGGTGAACCCGGTGGTGCCTGGGTCATGAGTCTCTGGTCACGAAACGCGGGACAGCAGGCCGCGGCTGCGCAACACGCGCCGCTCCAGGGGGGAGAAGAACAGCAGGTCGATGGCGACGCCGACGATCAGGATCAGGATGATCGTGCCGAGCACACCGGCCATGTTCTGCAGCGTCCGGTAGGTCTCCATCAGCTGCCCGAGTCCGGTGCCCAGACTCGGCGACTGGACGATCAGCTCGGCGGCCATCAGCGACCGCCAGGAGAACGCCCAGCCCTGCTTCAGTCCCGCCAGATACCCCGGCAGCGCGGCCGGCAGCAGCACGTGCCGCACACTGGCCAGCCCCCGGGCGCCGAGCATCCGCCCGGCCCGCAGATACAGCGGCGGGATCTGGTCGACGCCCGCCACGATGCCGTTGGCGATGGACGGCACCGCGCCGAGCAGCACCACGGCGTAGATCGCGCTGTTGTTCAGGCCGAACCAGATGATGGCCGCCGGGACCCACGCGATCGACGGCAGCGACTGGAGACCGGTCAGGATGGGCCCGATCGCCGCCCGCACCAGCTTCGCCCGGGCCACCAGCAGCCCGAGCGGGGTGCCGATGGCGACCGCGATCAGGAAGCCGAGGATGCCGCGCGAGATGCTGGTCCAGATGAACTCGAACAGGGTGCCCCCGCGCCACATCTCCTCGTACTCGGCCCAGACATCGCCCGGGCTGGGCAGCAGGTAGTCCTTCTGGACATCGGCCCAGTACACGATCTGCCAGACCAGCAGGACCAGTGCCACCGCCGCGAGCGGCGGCAGGACCTTGGTCAGCAGGACGCGGCCGAGGTGCGGCCGTTCGTCGCCGCCGCCGGATTCGAGCGCGTCGAGCCCGGCCTCCAGGCCCGCGATATCGGGCTGCTTGTCGGCGCTACCGCCGCTACCGCCGCTACCGCCGCTACCGCCGCTACCGCCGGTACCGTCGCTACCGGACGAGGCGGAGGTCCCCGTGGTCGTCTCACTGCTGGCCATGGCGGCGGATCTCCTCCCGGAGGCGTTCGGTGATCTCCACGGAGAGCGCGGAGACGGCGGCGTCCTCGATGCGGCGCGGCTGGTCGATGCCGACGCGCCACTCGTGCGCGATCCGGCCGGGCCGGGAGGACAGCAGGATGACGCGCTGCGCGAGCCGCACGGCCTCGCGCACGTTGTGCGTGACGAACAGGACGGAGACGCCGGTCTCGGTCCAGATCCGCGTCAGCTCCTCGTGCAGCACGTCACGGGTGATGGCGTCGAGCGCTGCGAACGGCTCGTCCATCAGCAGCAGCCGGCTGGCCTGGGCGAGCGCCCGGGCGAGCGCCACGCGCTGCCGCATGCCGCCGGACAGCTCGTGGACGCGCTTGTCGTAGGCGCCCTGGAGCCGGACGAGAGCGAGCAGCCGCTCGGCCTCGGGGCGGCGTTCGTTCTTGGGGACCCCGCGCAGGCGCAGGGCCAGCTCGATGTTCTTGCCCGCGGTCAGCCATGGGAAGAGCGCGTGCTCCTGGAACATCAGGGCGGGGCGCCCGCCGGGAACCGAGATGGTCCCGGCGGACGCCGCGTCGAGTCCGGCCGTCAGGTTGAGCAAGGTGGACTTGCCGCAGCCCGACGCGCCGATCAGGGTGACGAACTCCCCAGGCGCGACGTCGAGGCTGATGTCGTCCAGCACGAGCTGCTGCTTGCCGGGACGGCCGAAGGATTTCGACACGTGGTCGAATCGGACCGCGTACGCGGCGGTGTCGGTGGTGCCTTCGCGTTCCAGCTTGTCGAGGGCGATGGCCATCGGTGTCACCTCCTGGGGGTGGGGGTCGTCCGGCGTGCTACTCGACGCCGAGGCCGGCGTCGTCGGTGATCTCCGGCAGGCCCTCTTCGGCCAGCACCCGGTTGAGGATCGACAGGTCGTAGATGCCCGTCAGATCCGTGTCCTCCAGCAGCCCGGCGCTGATCGCGTTCTCCGCGCCGGTGGCCAGGGTGGTGGCCAGCGGGTCGTTGGTGAACTCGACGTGGTCGAACGCCGGGTCCAGGATCTCCGCCGGGAGCTCACTGCCGCCGGGGAGCCCGGCCAGCTCCGCGTTGAACGCGGTCTTGGCGTCCTCCGGGTTCTCGTTGATCCAGAGGTTGGTGCGGACCACGCCGCGCACGATCGCCTCGACGACGTCCTCGTGCTCGGCCAGGAACTCCTGCGAGGCGATGACGTGGGTCGTCACGTACCGTCCGTCGTCCCACAGCTCGCCCTCGTCCAGCAGCGTCTCGGCGCCGCCGGCGATCAGCTTCGACGCGGTGGGCTCGGGGACCCAGGCGCCGTCGATGTCGCCGCCGTCGAACGCGGCGGGGATGTCCGCGTTCGGGATGCGCAGCACGGAGACGTCGCCGGTGCCGGCCTCCGCGTCCACCTCGTAGCCGTTCTCGGCCAGGAAGCTCAGCAGGGCCACGTCCTGGGTGTTGCCGAGCTGCGGCGTCGCGATGTTCTTGCCCTCGAGGTCCTCGATGCTCTGGATCTCGTCCGGGTCGACCACCAGGGACGCGCCGCCGGAGGCCGCGCCCGAGACGATGCGCAGGCTCTCGCCGCCGGACTGGGCGAAGCCGTTGATCGCCGGGTTCGGGCCGATGAACGTGACGTCGACCGAGCCCGCGTTGAGTGCCTCGATCGCGGCGGGGCCGGCGTTGAAGATCTGGGTGGTCACGTCCGTGCCGCCCAGCTCCTGCCGGATCAGGCCGCCGTTCTCCTGGAGGCCGACGACCGCGGTCGCGTGCGTGAGGTTGGCGAAGTAGCCGATCGATACCTCGTCGGTGGAGAGGCTCTCACCGCTCTGGGTCGCGTCGCCCGACGGCGCCTCGGCGCCGTCGTCGGAGTCGGAGCCGTAGCCGCAGGCGGCCAGTGTGCCGATCAGCAGGGGGAGGGCTGCCGCGGCCGTGATCAGGCGGCGGGTGGGTCTTATGGCACGCGAACGAGCGGTGTTCATGATGGATGCGTTCCTCTCGAAAAAACGGCGGTGTCGGTGCGGGCAGGGGGATGTGCTACGTGCGCGCTGTCGGGTCAGCGCGCACAGGGCCCCATGCCGCCCTCGCCACTGCCGAGGGCACCGCTGCCTATCCGTCCGCCTTCCTTGGCGAACGTCGAGAAGACGTCTTCCGTCATGATCAGAAGTCCCACCCATCCGTTTCGTCGTCGGGTGCCGGTGCGGCGGCGCCTCCGAAGGCGTCGCCGGCCATGCCTGCCGTGAGGGTCGCGCCGTCGGCCGGGTCGATCAGCAGGAACGATCCGGTGGCGCGGGAGTCCGCGTAGGCGTCCATCGCCAGCGGCTCCGAGGTGCGGATCACCACGCGGCCGATCTCGTTGGGCAGCAGCTCGCCCGGCTCGGCGTGCTGGGAGAGGTCGTCCAGCGTGAGCCGGGACGGGATCTCCTTGACGATGGCCTTGACCGTGCGGGTGGCGTGCTTCAACAGGACCCGGGCACCCGGGGCCAGCGGCCGGTCGTGCAGGTGGCAGACGGTGGCGGTGATGTCCTGGGACGGGGTCGCCGTGCTGTCGGCGGGCGCGATCAGGTCGCCGCGCGAGATGTCCAGGTCATCGGTGAGGGTGAGGGTGACCGACTGCGGAGCCCAGGCCGCGTCGACGGACTGGCCCAGAGCGTCGATCCGCTCGATCACGCTGGTCCGGCCCGAGGGCTGGACGACCACGCGCTGCCCCACGCGCAGCACGCCGGAGGCGATCTGCCCGGCGTAGCCGCGGAAGTCGGGGTGCTCGGCGGTCTGCGGACGGATCACGTACTGGACCGGGAACCGGGCGGGGTCCGCGGTCGGGTCGTGCGTGACGGGGACGGTCTCCAGGTGCTCCAGCACGGTCGGGCCGCCGTACCAGTCCATGGCGGCCGAGGCGGTCACCACGTTGTCGCCGGCCAGCGCCGAGATCGGGATCGCGGTGATGTCCGGGATGCCGAGGGAGGCCGCGTACGCGGTGAACTCCCCGGCGATCCGGGCGAAGGCGTCCTCGGCGTAGTCGACCAGGTCCATCTTGTTGACCGCGAGCACCACGTGCGGCACGCGCAGCAGCGCGGCCACGGCGGCGTGGCGGCGGGTCTGCTCGACCACGCCGTTGCGCGCGTCGACCAGGATGATGGCCAGCTCGGCGGTGGAGGCGCCGGTCACCATGTTCCGCGTGTACTGCACGTGCCCGGGAGTGTCGGCCAGAATGAACCGGCGGCGGGGCGTCGCGAAGTACCGGTAGGCGACATCGATGGTGATGCCCTGCTCGCGCTCGGCGCGCAGGCCGTCGGTGAGCAGCGCCAGGTCCACGGCCTCCTGGCCGCGGTTGCGCGAGGCCAGCTCGACGGCCTCCAGCTGGTCGGTCAGCACCGACTTGGAGTCGTGCAGCAGTCGTCCGACGAGCGTGGACTTGCCGTCGTCGACGGAGCCGGCGGTGGCGAAGCGCAGCAGCGCGGGGTTGACGGCGTCGGCAGGTGAGCCGGTCCCGGTCGTGTCGAGGGAGGTCGTCATCAGAAGTACCCCTCGCGCTTGCGGTCTTCCATGGCGGCCTCGGACAGCTTGTCGTCGGCCCGGGTCGCGCCGCGCTCGGTCAGCCGGGAGGCGGTGATCTCGGCGATGATCTGCTCGATCGTCTCGGCGTCGGAGTCCACGGCGCCGGTGCAGGACATGTCCCCGACGGTCCGGTAACGGATCAGGCGCGCCTTGACGGTCTCGCCGTCCTTGGGGCCGCCCCACTCACCGGGGGCCAGCCACATGCCGTCGCGGCGGAAGACCTCGCGCTCGTGGGCGTAGTAGATCTCCGGGATCTCGATCTTCTCCCGGGCGATGTACTGCCAGACGTCCAGCTCGGTCCAGTTGGACAGCGGGAAGACCCGGACGTGCTCGCCGGGCGCGTGCCGCCCGTTGTAGAGCTGCCACAGCTCGGGGCGCTGGCGGCGCGGGTCCCAGCCGCCGAACTCGTCGCGCAGCGAGAACACCCGCTCCTTGGCGCGGGCCTTCTCCTCGTCGCGCCGGCCGCCGCCGAAGACGGCGTCGAAGCGGTTCTTGTCGATGGCGTCGAGCAGCGGCACGGTCTGGAGCGGGTTGCGGGTGCCGTCCGGGCGCTCGCGGAGCTGGCCGCGGTCGATGAACTCCTGAACGGACGCGACGTGCAGGCGCAGCCCCTGCTGGGCGACGACGCGGTCCCGGTAGGCGATCACCTCGGGGAAGTTGTGCCCGGTGTCGACGTGCAGCAGCGAGAACGGCAGCGGCGCGGGGGCGAACGCCTTCAGCGCCAGGTGGAGCATGACGATGGAGTCCTTGCCGCCCGAGAAGAGGATCACGGGGCGCTCGAACTCGCCGGCCACCTCACGGAAGATGTGCACGGCCTCGGATTCCAGCACGTCCAGATGCGACAGGGCGTAAGCGCTGTCGGCGTTTCCGCCCGACCTGCGCACGGTGACGGTCATGAGGCTTTCCTTTCGCTCGCTTCTCCGCCCGCCCGGCGAAGGCCGGGGAGGCGGATCATCAGGAGCCCGGCGGCCGGGATGGGCGCCGCTCGCCGGTGTCATGTCGCTCGCCGGTGTCTTCTCGGCTTCTCGCACGGTGCTCACAGGAGTCCCCGGTCGCCCAGCAGGGCGTACAGCGCGACCGCTGACTCCTCGACGGTCTGCTCATGGGCGGCGATCCGCAGATCCGGGTCGACCGGCACCTCGTACGGATCGTCGACCCCGGTCAGCCCGGAGAGCTCGCCAGCGGCCTGACGGGCGTACAGGCCCTTCACATCGCGGACCGAGCACACCTCGACGGGCGTGGCCACGTGCACCTCGACATATCCGGTGCCCGCCGCCTGGTGGCGCTTGCGGACCGCCTCGCGGCTGTCCGCGTAGGGAGCGATGACCGGGACCAGCACCTTCACGCCGTGGGAGGCGAGGAGCCCGGCGACGAAACCGATGCGCTGGACGTTGACGTGGCGGTCCTCGCGGGAGAAGCCGAGGCCGGCGGAGAGGAACTCCCTGATCTCGTCCCCGTCCAGCACCTCGACCCGGTGGCCCTCGGCCGTCAGCCGGTCGGCCAGCGCGCGGGCGATGGTGGTCTTGCCCGCGCTGGGCAGACCGGTGAGCCAGATGGTGGCACCCTGCCTGTTCTCGCTCATCTCCCGCTCGCTCCCTCGTGGTGTGGTGTCGTGTGGTGTGCGTGTACGCGCGCGTCGTCCATCGTGGTTCTCAGACGTGCAGTCCGCACTCGGTCTTGCCGAGGCCGGCCCAGCGTCCGGCCCGTGCGTCCTCGCCCTCGGCTATGCGCCGCGTGCAGGGGGCGCACCCTATGGAGGCGTAACCGTCCTGGAGGAGCGGGTTGGTGAGCACCCCGTGCTCCGCCACGTAGGTTTCCACATCGGCCTGTGTCCAGCGTGCAATGGGGGAAATCTTCACCTTTTCCCGCCCGGCGTCCCACCCGACGACCGGAGTATTCGCACGTGTGTAGGACTCGTCACGCCGAAGTCCCGTCGCCCAGGCGTCGTACGGGGCCAGTCCGGCCTCCAGCACCTGGACCTTGCGCATGGCGCAGCACCGGTCCGGGTCGCGGTCGTGCAGGCGGGGGCCGTACCGGGCGTCCTGCTCGGCCACGGTGAGCTTCGGGGTGAGGGTGATGACGTTCACATCCATCACGGCCGCGACGGCGTCGCGGGTGCCGATGGTCTCCACGAAGTGATAGCCGGTGTCCAGGAAGAGCACGTCCACGCCCGGCAGCGCGCGGGACGCGAGGTGGGCCACGACGGCGTCCTCCATGGAGGAGGTGACGCACAGCCGGGAGCCGAACGTCTCCGCGGCCCAGCTCAGGATGTCGAGGGCCGGGGCGTCCTCCAGCTCGCGGCCCGCCCGCTCGGCGAGAGCGCGCAGCTCCTGGGCTCTATGGGACTCCCTGGTGGTGGCGGTGGTCATGATGCCCCTTTTCTTTCAAGCGTGTTCAGCGGGCGTCGTCGTCGCCGTCGGCGGCGACGGGGCGCGCGAGCCCCTTGGCGAGGAGGCCGAGGAACGACAGCCGGAAGGCGCGGTTGCAGGCCGCGCACTCCCAGGCGCCGTGGCCCTCCTCGTTCGGACGGAGGTCCTCGTCCCCGCAGTACGGGCAGTAGAACGGGGCGGCCCGTTCACTCATGACATCACTCATGACAGAGACCCTTCGTCGGCACGCGCGGCCCACTGAGCGAAGCGCTCGCCGTCCGCTCGTTGTTCCTGAAAGGCGCGGAGCACTCGTTCGACGTAGTCGGCGAGGCCCGCCGCGGTGACCTTCAGGCCGCGGACCTTGCGGCCGAAGGCGGGCTCCAGGCCGAGGGAGCCGCCGAGGTGGACCTGGAAGCCCTCCACCTGGTCGCCGTTCTCGTCGGTGACGAGCTGGCCCTTGAGACCGATGTCCGCGACCTGGATACGGGCACAGGAGTTGGGGCAGCCGTTGATGTTGATGGTGACCGGCTCGTCGAAGCCGGGGAGGCGGCGCTCCATCTCCTCGATGAGCCAGGCGCCACGGCCCTTCGTCTCGACGATGGCGAGCTTGCAGAACTCGATACCGGTGCAGGCCATCGTGCCGCGCCGGAACGCCGAGGGCGTCACCGTGAGGTCCAGCGCCGCCAGCCCCTCGGTGAGGCGGGTGACCTGCTCCTCCGGCACGTCCAGGATGATCATCTTCTGTTGGACGGTGGTGCGCACCCGGCCCGAGCCGTGGGCCTCGGCCAGGTCCGCGATCTTGGTCAGGGTGGTGCCGTCCACGCGGCCGACGCGCGGGGCGAAGCCGACGTAGAAGCGGCCGTCCTTCTGCCGGTGCGCGCCCACGTGGTCGCGCCAGTGGTGGACGGGCTGCTCGGGCGCCGGGCCGTCGGCCATCTTGCGCAGCAGATACTCGTCCTCCAGCACCTGGCGGAACTTCTCCGCGCCCCAGTCCGCGACCAGGAACTTGATCCTGGCGCGGGTGCGCAGCCGCCGGTACCCGTAGTCGCGGAAGAGCGAGACGATGCCCTCATGGACGTCGGCCACCTCGTCCAGCGGGACCCAGGCGCCGAGCCGGACGCCGATCTTCGGGTTGGTGGACAGGCCGCCGCCGACCCAGACGTCGAAGCCGGGGCCGTACTGGGGGTGGTCCACGCCGACGAACGCGACGTCGTTGATCTCGTGCGCCACGTCCAGCAGCGGCGATCCCGAGACGGCCGTCTTGAATTTGCGGGGGAGGTTGGAATACGCCTTGTTCCCCACCACGCGGCGGTAGATCGCCTCGATGGCCGGGGTGCCGTCGATGATCTCGTCCTCGGCGATGCCCGCGACCGGCGAGCCGAGGATGACGCGCGGGGTGTCGCCGCACGCCTCGGTGGTGGACAGGCCCACACCCTCCAGGCGCCGCCAGATCTCCGGCATGTCCTCGATGCGGATCCAGTGGTACTGCACGTTCTGCCGGTCGGTGATGTCGGCGGTGCCGCGCGCGAACTCCTGGGAGATCTCGCCGATCACACGAAGCTGCTCCGTGGTGAGCTGACCGCCGTCGACGCGGACCCGGAGCATGAAGAACTCGTCGTCCAGCTCCTCGGGCTCCAGGATCGCCGTCTTGCCGCCGTCGATCCCCGGCTTGCGCTGGGTGTAGAGCCCCCACCAGCGCATCCGGCCGCGCAGGTCGCCGCCGTCGATGGCGTCGAAGCCCCGGTGCGCGTAGATCGTCTCGATCCGGGTGCGGACGTTGAGGCCGTCGTCGTCCTTCTTGACCTGCTCGTTGCCGTTGAGCGGGGTGAAGTGTCCGGCCGACCACTGGCCTTCGCCGCGGTGGCGGCCGGCCTTGCGGCGGGTCGGAGCGGGCTTCTTGGCGGAGTCGGACATCGTCACAGATCTTTCTGCGGGCAGCAGGGGCGGCTCCGGCCCGGGGCCGGCCGCGGCACTGCGGGCTTCGGGGACGGAGTCAAGCGGGATCATGTGCGGGCGTGCGCCGCGCACATGAAACAGGGGACGTGAGGGATCGGCGGCCTGCGGCTCTCAGCGCGCCGGACAGATGGCGCTGGACGTTCGACCGAAGTCGACGTCGCGCCGACTCACCAGGGCGATTCCAGCTCGCTGCATGACGAGAGCGTGGCACGCGGTGACGCGCGAGTCCACCGTTGTTCACGATGTGGACAAAGCTGTCTCGGTGTGTGAGACGTGTGAGATCCCCGTCACACTGGGCCGCGGGCCCCCGGCCACGGCCCGGGAGTGGCCGTCACCGGCTCGTCCCGCACGGTGGTCGCGAACACCCGAAAACCGCGCCGCCGGTAGTTCTCCAACGCGAACGGTCCGTCCTTGCTGCACGTGTGCACCCACACCCGCCGGGTCGGCTCCCGGCCGGGCCAGCGTTCCGCCAGGTCCCAGGCCCGAGCGGTGCCGAACGACAGCAGCGGGCCGCCGACACCCCGGCCGCGGAACGCGGGGAGCAAACCGAAGTAACTGATCTCTACGGCGCCGCCGTCCTGCGGGTCCAACTCGATGAAGCCCGCGGGCGTCCACCGGTCGTACGCCACCCATGTCTCCACGCCCGGCCGCTCCAGGAAGGCCCGCCACTGTCCGTAGTCCCAGCCGAGCCGGTCCGTCCAGTGGATGTCCCCGCCGACGGCCGTATACAGGAAACGGCTGAACTCCGGGCACGGCACCTCGGCCCGGACCGTCCGGATCTCCCCGGTCCCGGTCCCGGTCCCGGGCTCGGTCCCGGGCTCGGCTCCGGCCCCCGGCGCGGGGGCGGGGGGCGAGGTCTGCTCCAGCGACCAGGTGGTCACGCTGACCCTGCCGGCGGTGGGGGCGGCGGTGGTGTCGTTCACCCCGGCATTGTCACCCCTACGCCGCGAACGGCCCCGGGCACGGTGGCCCGGAGCCGTTCCGAACGGGTGGACGCCGGTCTCGTCGTCGCCTGACCTCTCGCTTCGCCCGCTCTTCTTCCTTATTTCTTCTCTCTTGTTCTCTTTCTCGCCTCTTTCGCGTCGCGCCTCTCCCTCTCAGACGCTGAGCAGCCGCCGCAGCAGCTCCCGGTACTCCAGCAGCACAGTCCGGTGCTCCTCGGTGCCGACCGAGCCGTCGCCCTGCCAGTTCTCGCGCAGCCGCCCCCGGCTCTCGGCAAGCCGGTCGGCGAGGCAGGTCATGGCCTCGTCCAGCAGCGCGTCCGCCTGCGCGACGGCCCGGTCGGGGCTGTCCACGAAGCCGACCACCGCGCTCTGGAGCCCGACCCGCAGCCGCTCGGCGTCCTCCGGCGGGAAGAGCGCGGTGTCGTAGGGGGCGTCTCCGATGCCCTCGTCCGCCGTCAGCCCGCCGGGCGGGACCGGCCCGAGCCCCGGCTCGGCCGGGTCCCCGGCGGCCGGCGACACCGTGTCGTACTTCTCCACCTTCTCCAACTGCTTGGCCATCACACGCCGCCCTTCGTCGTGGTGCCCGCGTGCCGCAGGGCGCCCGGGACGCGCAGGCGCCGGGTGCGCCCGTTCCCGTCGGACGCGGCCGAGTGCCCGCCGCTTCGTTCGGGACCGGTCGTCAGCAGCTCGCGGAACAGGTCGCGGGCCCGCAGCACGGTCTCGCGCAGCTCCTCCGTGTTCGTGCCGCCCGCCGCGCCCCGGCCGGCCAGGGCGTGCACCCGCCGGTATCCGTCGACGAGACGCGGGTGGCGCACCGACAGCGCGGCGACCTGGTCGTCGTGCGAGTCGGAGGGGAAGCCGCGGTCGTGGACGAGCCGGGTCAGCAGGTGGTCGGCCTCGATCACCGCCGCGCTGGGCGAGTCCACGAATCGCTCCTGGACCCGCGTCCACTTGATTTCGTACTGTTCGCGTTCGTCGGCCGCCAGCGGGCGTTCGCGGAGGCCGCCGTGCCGCCGGAGCCGGTCGGACAGCTCCTTCTTCGCCGCCTTGGCGTCGCCGTCGTGCTGGGCCAGGGTCCGGTCGTACTCCGGTCCGAAACGGCGCTGGAGCCGCCCGTTGCCGACGCCGACCCGCGGCATGGCGACGAGCAGTCCGACGACGCCGAGAACCGCCACGGCCAGGATGATGATCGCTAGGGTCACGACTTCCCCTTTCGCAGAGATGCGCTCGTGCGAGGTTTGTCACGACATCGCGTAACCCGGCGAACGGACCCCAAACCCCAAGGCGTTACGCGACGTTGATGGGCCGGGCCCGCGTCACGATGCTGCCCAGGTCAGCGCCGTGCGGCAGGGTCCCGAACGCCCCGCCCCAATCCCCGCCCAGCCGCGACGCGCAGAACGCGTCCGCCACGGCCGACGGCGCGTACCGCACGAGCAGCGCGCCCTGGAGCACCAGCGCCAGCCGCTCCACCAGACGGCGCGCCCGTGCCTCGATCCCCTCCAGATCCGACAGCTCGCCCAGCAGCCCCTTGATGGCGGCGTCCAGCCGGTCGTCCCCACCGGCCGCCTTGCCGACCTCGGCGAAGAAGGCGTTCAGCGCGCCGGGCTCGCGGCGCAGGGCGCGCAGCACGTCCAGCGCCTGCACATTGCCCGAGCCCTCCCAGATCGAGTTGACCGGGGCCTCGCGCAGCAGCCGGGGCATGCCGGACTCCTCGACATAGCCGTTGCCGCCCAGGCACTCCAGGGCCTCGGCGGCCAGCCAGGTGCAGCGCTTGGTCACCCAGTACTTCGCGGCGGGCAGCGCCAGCCGCAGCAGCTGCCGCTCCGGCGCGCTGCCCCGCGCGGCGTCGTCGCACGCCGCCGCCAGCCGCATCGCGAGCACGGTCGCGGCCTCGGACTCCAGCGCCAGATCCGCCAGGACGTTCCGCATCAGTGGCTTGTCGATCAGCCGTCCGCCGAACGCCTCGCGGTACGCGGCGTGGTGCGTCGCCTGCGCCACGGCCTGCCGCATGATCGCGGCCGAGCCCGTCACGCAGTCCAGCCGCGTCGCGCTGACCATCTCCAGGATCGTCGGGACACCGCGCCCCTCCTCGCCCACCCGCCAGGCGGTGGTCGTGCCGTCGAACTCGATCTCGGCGGAGGCGTTCGACCGGTTGCCCAGCTTGTCCTTCAGCCGCTGGACGCGGAACGTGTTCCGGTCGCCGTCCGGCAGCACCCGGGGCAGCAGGAAGCACGTCAGCCCGCCCGGCGCCTGGGCCAGCACCAGGAACACGTCCGACATCGGGGCGGAGCAGAACCACTTGTGGCCCGTCAGCGCGTACGTCCCCGGCTCCGCCAGTGGCTCGGCGCGCGTGGTGTTGGCCCGGACGTCCGAGCCGCCCTGCTTCTCCGTCATGCCCATCCCGGCCAGCACTCCCGCCTTGCCGGCCGGCGCCCGCAGGCCCTCGTCGTAGATCCGCGAGGTCAGCAGCGGCTCCCACTGCCGGGCCAGCTCCGGCTCGTGGCGCAGCGCGGGCACGGCCGCGTGCGTCATCGACACCGGGCAGCCGTGCCCGGCCTCGGCCTGACTCCACACCAGGAAGCCGGCGGCGCGCCGGAGCTGCCCGTGCGGGTGTGACCAGGCGTCCGTCAGCCCGGCCGCGACGGCCCGGTCCAGCAGCCGGTGATAGGCCGGGTGGAAGTCGACCTCGTCGATCCGGTGGCCGTAGCGGTCGTGGGTGCGCAGCACCGGCGGGTGCGCGTTCGCCAGCGCACCCCATTCCTGTACCTCCGCCGACCCCGCGGCTCGGCCCAGCGCGCTCAGCTCGGCGGTCGCCTCGGCGGCGACGTCGGCGCCGACGTGCCGGGCGAACGCCTCGGACAGGGCGGTGTCCTGGGCGAAGACGTCGTAATCGACCAGGGGCGGAACCTGGTTGGTCACCGAGTGGGTGCTGGGGGTCATACCGCTACGGTAGGAGGGTCGGCGCCAGGAGACCAGCCCCCGGCTCAACGGGTGTTGTCCGAACTGATGGCGGGGGAAAGGGATCTAGTAGAGTTTGGGCGGTCTCAGTGGCGGCAGGGGAGCGTGCATGGGCCTGAATCTGAGCGTGAACGATGCCGTCGGGACCGGGTCCAGATCGACGCGCGGCCTCGACCTCCAGCAGAGCGGCCCGACCGTCCCGCGCATGATCCTCGGCGCGCGGCTGCGCCGGCTGCGGGAAGCCCGCGGCATCACCGGCGCCGAGGCCGGACACCGTATCCGGGCGTCGCACTCCAAGATCAGCCGCCTGGAGATGGGCCGGACCGGTTTCAAGACCCGCGATGTCGCGGACCTGCTGACGCTCTACGACGTCACCGACGAGTCCGAGCGCGCCACGCTCCTGGCGCTGGCCCGGCAGTCCAACGCCCCCGGCTGGTGGCACGTCTACCACGATGTGGTGCCGAGCTGGCTCAACGTCTACTTGGGCCTGGAGCAGACCGCCGTCGTCATCCGGGGCTACGAGCTCCAGTTCGTCCCCGGGCTGCTCCAGACCGAGGAGTACGCCCGCGCGCTGCTGCTGCTCGGCCCCGACGACACGCACGACCGGATCGAGCGCCGCGTCGCGCTGCGCATGGCGCGGCAGCGGATTCTGCGCCGGCCGCAGCCGCCGCACCTGTGGGTGGTGATCGACGAGGCGGCGCTGCGGCGCTCGATGGGCGACGCCGGTCTGATGCGGCGGCAGCTCGACCACCTGCTGAACGTGTCCGAGCTGCCGCACGTGACGATCCAGGTCGTCCCGTTCACGGTCGGCGGCTACGCGGCGATCTGCGGCCCGATCACGCTCCTGCGGCCCCCGGGCGGGGAGCTGCCCGACGTGGTGTACCTGGAACAGCTCACCGGCGGTGTGTACCCGGACAAGGCCGCCGAGATCGAGCAGTACCGCCACATGATGAACCGCCTGGTGGTGGAGGCCGAGGCCCCGACCGCCACCCGCGACTTCCTGTACCGCCTGCGCCGCGACATGTAGCCCTCCTCGGGCCTGCCGCGGGCCGGGCACCCGCCTGGGTCGTCGCCGCCGTTGAGGGGCCGCGCCGGCTGGTGGCGGCCGGGGCCCCGCGTCCGCTCGTCCACGGTGGGCGGGACGCCTCCATCCGCACGGCGACGGCCGCCCACCGCGTGCCCCGCCGTACCGCCTTGCCCGTCGCCGGTCGGCCGGTCGGCCGGTTGGCCAGCAGGCCCTGGGCCCTCGGCCGTCGGCCGTCGGGTGCGGCGCGTATCCGTGCTCCGGGGCGGGGGCGTTCGTCCGCGCGCCGGGACTATCCGGGGGCTCCGCCGCGCTGTACCGACCGATCCCCCCCTGGTGCTGATCGCTGACAGCGAACGGCGCGGAGCGTCGGGAACATCCCGCCCCCTCTCGGCATTGAGTCGATGAAGCTCAATTTGCCTGCCTGAGGAGAGGTCATGACTTCATCGTTCGATGTACTCACCCTGCCGGTGCTGCCACTCGACGACGAGGTGGTGCTGCCGGGGATGGTGGTCCCGCTGGAGCTCTCCGACTCCGAGGTGCGGGCCGCGGTCGAGGCGGCGCAGGCTGCCGCGCCGCGCGGGGAGAAGCCCCGCGTGCTGCTCGTGCCGCGCGTGGACGGGGCCTACGCCGACTTCGGCGTGCTGGGCCGCGTCGAGCAGGTCGGGCGGCTGGCCGCCGGTGACCCCGGCGCCCTCGTCCGTGGTCTGCGGCGCGTCCGCATCGGCTCCGGGACCACCGGGCCCGGCGCCGCGCTGTGGGTGGAGGGAACGCCGGTCGAGGAGACCGTGCCCAGCCCGCTGCCCGGCGCGGTCGCCGAGCTGATCAAGGAGTACAAGGCGCTCACCACCAGCTGGCTCCGCAAGCGCGGTGCCTGGCAGATCGTGGACCGGGTGCAGCAGATAGAGGAAGTGGGCCTCCTGGCGGACAACGCCGGGTACCTCCCCTTCCTGACCGCCGAGCAGCGCGTGTCGCTGCTGGAGACCACCGACCCCGTGGCACGCCTGCGGCTCGCGGTGAGGCTGCTGAGTGACCACCTCGCGGAGGAGGACGTCGCCGAGACCATCGCCAAGGACGTGCAGGACGGTGTGGAGAAGCAGCAGCGCGAGTTCCTGCTCCGCCGCCAGCTCGACGCCGTGCGCAAGGAGCTGGCCGAGCTGAACGGTGACGCCGCCGACGAGGGCCAGGACTACCGGGCCCGCGTCGAGGCCGCCGACCTGCCGGAGAAGGTGCGCGAGGCGGCCCTGAAGGAGGTCGACAAGCTGGAGCGGTCCTCCGACGCCAGCCCGGAGGGGAGCTGGATCCGCACCTGGCTCGACACCGTTCTCGAACTGCCGTGGAGCACCCGCACCGAGGACTCCTACGACATTCCCGGCGCCAAGGCTGTCCTCGACGCCGACCACGCGGGCCTGGAGGACGTGAAGGCGCGGATCACCGAGTACCTGGCCGTGCGCAAGCGGCGCGGTGACCGGGGCATGGGCGTCATCGGCGGTCGGCGCGGCGGCGCGGTGCTGGCTCTCGTCGGGCCGCCCGGGGTCGGCAAGACGAGCCTCGGGGAGTCCGTGGCGCGGGCGATGGACCGCGCGTTCGTCCGCGTCTCCCTCGGCGGCGTGCGCGACGAGGCCGAGATCCGCGGCCACCGGCGCACGTACGTCGGCGCGCTGCCCGGCCGGATCGTGCGGGCCATCAAGGAGGCCGGCTCGATGAACCCGGTCGTGCTGCTGGACGAGATCGACAAGGTCGGCAGCGACTACCGGGGCGACCCGGCCGCCGCCCTGCTGGAAGTGCTGGATCCGGCGCAGAACCACACCTTCCGCGACCACTACCTGGAGGTCGAGCTCGACCTGTCCGACGTGGTGTTCCTCGCCACGGCGAACGTGCTGGAGGCCATCCCGCAGCCGCTGCTCGACCGCATGGAGCTGGTGCGGCTCGACGGCTACACGGAGGACGAGAAGGTCACCATCGCGCGCGGCCACCTCGTTCCCCGGCAGCTCGACCGCGCGGGCCTGGGCGGCGACGAGGTCGTCATCGAGGACGGCGTGCTGCGCAAGCTGGCCGGCGAGTACACCAGGGAGGCGGGCGTCCGGGGCCTGGAGCGCACCATCGCCCAGCTCCTGCGCAAGGTCGCGGCCCGCGCCGAGCTGGCGGAGGTCGCGCTGCCGTTCACGGTCACCGTGGAGAACCTGCGGGACCTGATCGGCCGTCCGCACCACACGCCGGAGGCGGCACAGGAGCCGGCCGCGCGGCGTACGGCGGTGCCGGGCGTGGCGACCGGCCTCGCGGTCACCGGCACGGGTGGCGACGTCCTCTTCATCGAGGCGTCCCTGGCCGATCCGGAGACGGGCGGCGCGGGCCTGACCCTGACCGGTCAGCTCGGCGACGTGATGAAGGAGTCCGGCCAGATCGCCCTGTCCTACCTGCGCTCGCGCGGCGCGGAGCTGGAGCTGCCGGTCGGCGACCTGAAGGAGCGCGGCGTCCACCTGCACGTCCCGGCGGGCGCGGTGCCGAAGGACGGCCCGAGCGCGGGCATCACCATGACGACCGCGCTGGCCTCGCTGCTCAGCGGTCGGCAGGTGCGGCCCGACGTGGCGATGACCGGTGAGGTGTCGCTGACCGGGCGGGTGCTGCCGATCGGCGGCGTGAAGCAGAAGCTGCTCGCCGCGCACCGGGCGGGGCTGACGACCGTGATCATCCCCCAGCGGAACGAGCCGGACCTGGACGACGTGCCGAAGGAGATCCTGGCCACGCTCGACGTCCACCCGGTCACGGACGTCCGGCAGGTGCTGGAGCTGGCCCTCACGCCCGCCGGCACGGAGGCGGTCGTCGCGGCGGCCTGACCCCGTGGCGGCGCGGTGGGCGGCGCGGTGGCGATCACCACCGCGCCGCCCTCCTCCAGCCCGGTGGGGGGCGTAGGGTGCTGCGCCATGAGTCCATCGATCGCGAGGACGTCGATCGTCGACATGCCGCGCCTGCTCGACTTCGTCCGCGCCCGCCACCGGGCGATTCTCCTCACCCGCCGCGCCGACGGCTCCCCGCAGGGGTCGCCCGTGACCTGTGGCGTCGACGGCGACGGACGGCTCGTCGTCGCGACGTACCCGGAGCGCGCCAAGAGCCACAACGCGCGGCGTGACGCCGAGGTCAGCGTCATCGTCCTGTCCGACGACTGGGACGGCCCCTGGGTGCAGATCGACGGTACGGCCGAGGTGCTGGACGTGCCGGACGCGCTGGAGCCGCTCGTCGAGTACTACCGGAACATCGCGGGCGAGCATCCCGACTGGGGCGAGTACCGCGCCGCGATGCTCCGGCAGGGCAAGTCCCTGATCCGCGTCACCCCCCACCACTGGGGTCCGATCGCGACCGGCGGCTTCCCGGCGCGGCTCGCCGACAAGTGAACCGTCGCGTCCGATTTCCGCCAGTGGCCGGCTTCCCCGCCCAGCACACTGGACGGCGTGATGGACGATGACAGCAGGTACGAGGCGGTGCGCGGCCGGGACGAGCGCTTCGACGGGGTGTTCTTCACCGCGGTGCTGACCACCGGCATCTACTGCCGGCCGAGCTGCCCGGCGATCACGCCGAAGCGGCGGAACATCCGTTTCCTCCCTTCGGCCGCCGCCGCCCAGGCGGCGGGTTTCCGGGCCTGCCGCCGCTGCCGTCCGGACGCGGTGCCCGGCTCGGCCGAGTGGAACGTCCGGGCGGACGCGGTGGGCCGGGCGATGCGGATGATCGCCGACGGTGTGGTGGACCGCGAGGGCGTCGCCGGGCTCGCCCGGCGGCTCGGGTACAGCGCCCGGCAGGTGCGGCGGCAGCTCACCGCTGAGCTGGGCGCCGGCCCGGTCGCCCTGGCGCGGGCGCAGCGTACGCACACGGCCCGGCTGCTGCTCCAGACGACCGACCTGCCGATCACGGAGGTCGCGTTCGCGTCCGGCTTCTCCAGCGTCCGGCAGTTCAACGACACCGTGCGGACCGGCTACGACCTGACCCCGACCGAGCTGCGCGCCACCGCGTCGGCTCGCCGGGGCCGCGGCCCGGCCGCCGTGCCGGCGGCCGGCGTTCCGCTGCGGCTCGCGTACCGGGGGCCATACGCGGCGCGCGAGGTCTTCGACTTCCTCCAGCGCCGCGCGATCGCCGGGATCGAGGAGATGCTGGGCGAGCCCGGCGCCCGGACGTACCGCCGCTCGCTCGCCCTGCCGCACGGCACGGGCGTGGCCGAGGTGACCGAGTCCGCCGACGCGCGGGGCGCCCGCTGGCTCGACTGCCGGCTGCTGCTGACGGACCCGCGCGACCTGACGACCGCCGTGCAGCGGACGCGGCGGCTCTTCGACCTCGACGCCGATCCCTACGCCGTGGCGGAACGGCTCGGCGCCGATCCGTTCCTCGGCCCGCTGGTCGCCGCCCGTCCCGGGATGCGCTCGCCGGGCGCGGCCGACCCGGAGGAGCTGGCGGTGCGCGCGGTCCTCGGCCAGCAGGTCACCGTGGCCGCCGCCCGCGCGCTGGCCGGGAAGCTGGTCACGGCGTACGGCAAGCCGCTGCCCGCGCCCGACGGCGGGCTCACCCACGTCTTCCCCGAGCCCACCGCGCTGGCGGAGGCGCCGCTGACCGAGCTCGGCATGCCGGAGAGCCGCCGCCGCACGATCCGCACCCTGTGCGCCGCGCTCGCCGACGGCGATGTCGGTCTCGGACCCGGGGTGCGCCGCGACGAGGCGGAACGCGCCCTGCTCGCGCTGCGCGGCATCGGCCCGTGGACGGTCGGCTATGTCCGGATGCGGGCCCTGGGCGACCCCGACGTCTTCCTGACGGGCGACGCGGGCGTCCGGCAGGGCCTGAGCGCCGTCGGCGCGCCCGCCGACGCGGCCCAGGCGTGGCGCCCCTGGCGCTCCTACGCGCTGCACCACCTGTGGAACGCGGTCGGCCCGGCGGGTCCGGCCGGCCCGGCCAGTACGGAGAAGAGGCACTGATGCTGTACACCACTCACCCCAGCCCGCTCGGAGAGCTGCTGCTCGCCGGGCCCGAGCCCGGCACCCTCGCCTGGGTCACCCTGCCGGGACAGAAGGGCGGCGCCACGGTCGGCGCGGACTGGCGGCGGGCCGCCGCGGACTTCACCGCCGCGGCGGGTCAGCTCGACGCCTATTTCGCGGGTGAGCTCAAGGAGTTCGACATCCCGCTGGCACCGCGCGGCTCGGCGTTCCGCGAGCGGATCTGGGCGGCGCTGGACCACATCGCCTACGGATCGACCGTGACGTACGGCCAACTCGCCGCGCTGGCCGGGGTTTCCCCGCTGTCCGTGCGCGCGGTGGGCGGCGCGGTCGGCGCCAATCCCCTGACGGTGATTCGCCCCTGCCACCGCGTCATCGGCGCCAACGGCTCTCTGACGGGCTACGCGGGCGGCCTGCCGCGAAAGCGGCAACTGCTCACGCTGGAAGGCGTCCTGACCGACCGGTGACGCCGGAAGGGGTCCCGGACGGGCGGCCGGCGGTCAGGCCGCCGGCCGTCAGCCGCCCGCCGTCAGCCGAAGGAGCGCTCGATCCGGGCCAGCTTCTCTTCGAGGGAGTCCAGCCGCGGGGCGGCCTGGGACATGGGGGAGTCCAGGCCGTCGTCGCCGCGCACGCTCCGGCCGGGAGCGGCCGTGGTCAGGGGGTCCTCCGGCGGGGCGTGCAGGGCGCGGCGGGGGAGGCCCGACTCCAGGGCGGCGGGCTCACTCGGCGCCGGGACCTGGGCCACCGCGCCACGGCCGAGCATGTTGTGGTGGCCGCCCAGCGCCCGCATCCGGGCGCGCTCCAGCTTCCGCTGCTCGCGCCGCACCGTGCGCTGCTCGTCCTTCTTCCGGCGCTCGTCGCGGACCTCTTCGACGGCCTCGTCCAGCGTCCGCACGTTCTCCAGCAGCATCAGCGACCAGGCGCCGAACGTCTCGCGCGGCGCCCGCATCCAGCGGACGAAGCGGATCTGGGGCATCGGCCGCGGCACCAGGCCCTGTTCGCGCAGCGCGGTCCGGCGGGTCTGCTTCAGCGCCCGGTCGAAGAGGACGGCGGCCGACAGGGACATCCCGGCGAAGAAGTGCGCGGCGCCCGCGTGGCCCGTGCCGCGCGGCGCGTGCACCCAGTTGAACCAGGCGGCGGCACCGGCGAACATCCACACCAGCATCCGCGAGCCCATCGAGGAGTCACCGTGGCTCGCCTCGCGCACCGCGATGACCGCGCAGAACATCGCCGCGCCGTCGAGGCCGAACGGGACCAGGTACTCCCACCCGTTGGACAGGTCGAGGTTCTGCCGGCCGAAGCCCACCAGGCCCTGGAACGACAGCGCCGCGGCCACCCCCGCGCAGCAGAACAGCAGCGTGTAGGAGGCGGAGGCGTAGATCCGCTCCCGGCGCCGGCGCGTTGTCTCCAGGCGCTCCCAGGAGTCGGAGGAGTCCCCGGCGTCCTTCCTGGGCTTCCGGCCTCGGGTCAACAGCGCGACGGCCGCCAGGAATCCGATCAGCAGCACCGCTGCCGCCAGCACCCAGCTGAATTCTATGTCCGTCGATGTCATACGGGTCTGCCCCTCGCCTGGGTGTGCCTGCTTCGCGGCGCCTGTGGTGGTCCTGTGGCGGCTGTGCCTCTGCCGAGCATCGTGATGCTAACGGAGGCCGCACTGGTCGGATTTCGGGTGGAATCCTACCAACAGGGGTTATTCCGAATAAAGTTGGGCTGGCCGGAAAGGAATCTGTTATCAGCTTGCGGCCAGTCTGATAGCTCGTTCGGTGTCACAGGTGCGCGGGCAGGTGACGCACGTGTCCTCGGGACGCAGCGTGTAGTACATGCAGCAGCTCGCCCGGTCCCGCGTCGCCAGCGGCCTCCCGTCCGGCCCGGCCAGCTCGCGGAACCCGGCGCCGGGTGTGAACGGGGCGGTGGAGCCCGGCAGCAGCAGCCCGGCCTCGGTCATGGCCCGTCGCTCCTCGCCGACCAGGCTGCCCATGTACCAGAGCGACTCGACCAGCTCGTCGGTGGCCGCGCCCCACAGCGCGCGCGGCCCGCGCCGCATGTGCGGGCCGAACGCGGTGAGCACCGGCCCGAGATGGTCGGCGGCGGCCTGCCGCACGGCGGCACGCAGCGCCTCCTCGTCGCGGACGATCCGCGCCAGCGGATGGCCGGCGTCCGGATCGTCGGGCAGGCAGCTGAACGCGGTGGCCCGGACGGTGACCCGCCCCTCGCCCGGATGGAACGAGACGTCTCCGGGCGCGAGCCACGGGACGCGGCGCAGCAGGAAGTGGGGGAAGGTGAACAGGACGGCGGCCGGCCAGGCGTAACGGTGGAGGGCGAAGCCGGCGATCACGTCGGGCCGCGCGCGGGTGCCGTACTCCGCCAGGAGCCGCTCGGCGTTGACGGCCAGCAGCTCGTCCAGGGCGGGCCCGCCGGCCGCGAGGTCGCTCCCGCGCGTCCAGCCGTCGCCGTGCCGCGGCTCCTCCTCGGTGATGCGCAGTGCGGGCATGACCTCGGCGACCCGGGCGAAGGCGGGCGCGAGCGGCGTGGTCCGGACAAGCGCGGGCACGGTCATGAGCCACCGTTCTTGATCGCATTCCGATCGTGGACAGGTAAGCCTTACCTTACCCGAGCCGTCATGGGGGTGTGCCAGGGGGCCGCGTGCCCCTAGGGTGGCGAAACTGAATCTCGTTGCCGTGCAGGCGGGATGGGACGGAGCGGTGAATGGAGCCCACCCGAACGGAGACAGCCGGACCGGTGCCGTCGGCCTCGGGCCCGGCGGCGGTCCGGCCCGCGCCGCCCGCCGGGCGGCGCCCGCGCCCGCTGCCCGCCCGGCATTCGGTGCGCGACCAGGTCCTCGCCGCCCTGCGGGAGGACCTGGCGCGCGGCGAACTCGCCCCGGGCCGAACGTATTCGGCGCCCGCGCTCGCCGAGCGCTACGGGGTGTCCGCGACGCCCGTGCGGGAGGCGATGCAGCGGCTGGCCAGCGAGGGCGCGGTCGAGATAGTGCCCAACCGCGGCTTCCGCGTCGCCGGGCGCAGCGCGCGCGACACGGCGGAGCTGGCCGAGGTCCGCTCCGCCCTGGAGGTGCCGGCCGTCCTGCGGCTGGCCCGCGCCCTGCCGCCCGAGCGCTGGGACGAGCTGCGCCCGCTGGCCGACGCAACGGTCGGCGCCGCCTCGGCGGGTGACCGGGCCGCGTACGCGGCGGCGGACCGCGCCTTCCACCGGGCGCTGATGAGGCTGACCGGGAACCGTCAGCTGGTCGCGATCACCGAGGACCTGCACCGCAGGGCCCAGGTCCCGGCCGCGCACGGCGCGCTCCCCGAGACCGCCGAACTCCTCGCGGACGCCCTGGAACACACGGCCCTGCTCGACGCGCTCCGCGTGGGCGACTACGCGGGTGCCGAGGCACTGGCGCTGCGCCACTTGGCCCCACCCCGGGAGCCGACCCTCGATCCGGACGCCGGGAAGTCCCCCTCCGGCGGCTGACCCGGCCACGCCGAACGAGGACGCCGAGGCGGACCGGGGTGTTCCGCCGCCCCGTTTCCGGTCCCGGCGCGCCGGTGAAGGCGCGGGCCACCGTACGTCCGACCGGCACCGACGCGCTCCGCGTGGGCGACTACGCGGGTGCCGAGGCACTGGCGCTGCGCCACTTGGCCCCACCCCGGGAGCCGACCCTCGATCCGGACGCCGGGAAGTCCCCCTCCGGCGGCTGACCCGGCCACGCCGAACGAGGACGCCGAGGCGGACCGGGGCGTTCCGCCGCGCCGGTCCTGTCCCGGCGCGCCGGTGAAGGCGCGGGCCACCGCGCGTCCGACCGGCACCGTTCCCGGCCGGGCCGTTACTCCGGCGTCGGGTGGGGCGGTCAGGGGGTGGGGGCGAGGTCCGGGGCCAGCCAGCGGGGGATGCCGCCCAGGACCCGGTACAGGCGGGCGGCCTCGGCGCGCAGCTGTGCGGCCTCCGGCTCCGGCTGGACCTCGGCGAGGGAGACCAGGGCCGGTGCGATGCCGACCAGGAAGCCGGTCTCCTCGCGCAGGCGCAGCGACTCCGCGAAACCGTGCCGGGCCTCCGTCAGATCGCCGGTGGCCAGGGCCAGGGCCGCCAGGTGGCGCCACGTGTAGGAGCTGAGCAGCACGTCGCCGTGGCCCAGGGCGGCGTTGTGGGCGCGGCGGAAGCCGGCCTCGGCGGCCTGCGGGTTGCCCGTCACGTGCTGGGCGACCAGCCCGCGCCGGAAGTCCAGCAGCGCCCGGCCGGGGGAGTCCGGCGCCAGCAGCGCCGCCGCCCGGCCCAGCGCGGCGCGCGCCTCGTCGGCGCGGTCGCGCACGCGCAGCAGCGTCGAGGCGTAGGCGAGGTAGCCGCGCTCGCAGGCGGCGGCGCCCCGTTCCTCGTCGTCCAGGGGCATCGACTCGGTCGCCCGCAGCGCCTCCTCGGCCCGGTCCCAGCCCTCGGCGGTGAACATGCAGCGCTCCGCCAGCAACTCCGCCCGCAGCAGCGCCGCCCACGGCTCCGTCCGGGCCGGTGCGTCCAGCAGCGCCGCGGCGTCCTCCCAGCAGCCGCGAGACCGCAGTCGCCATACCGCGGCGTCCGCAGGAGCTGTCCCCGCCGTCCGAACCTGACGTGGTACGGCGGTTTCCGTCACATGGCCTCCTGGGGGCACGTCGTCGAGCCGTCGGTCGTCTGTGATGTGAGTGCATCTCAGCACGAGCGGCACGGCCCGGCCAAGAGGGCCGCGTGAATCAGTTCACAAACCAGCCGCGTCAGCCGATCGGTCGGCCCGCGGGTGCGGGCGTGCGCCCTGCCGACCACGATGGGCGATATGGATCGGATAGCCGGATACGGCACGGCCGACAACCGCACCGAGGCGCGGGGCGCCGTGACGCCGCGCGCCGCGCTGCTTGTCCTCGGTGTACTGCTGCTCCACCTCGCGTTCATCACCTCCTACCTCGGCGCCCTCCACGACCCGGAGCCCGATCGCGTCCCGATCGCGGTGGTGGCGCCGGACGACGTGCGCGGCGAGCTGATCGGCCGTCTGGACGCGCTGCCGGGTGGACCGCTCGACCCCGACCACCGAGCCAAGGACGCCGACGACGCCCGCCGCCAGGTCGAACGGCGCGATATCGACGGCGCGTTGATCGTGGATCCCGGTAGCGCGGTCGACACCCTCTACGTCGCCGGCGGCGGCGGCTCCTCGCTCGCGCAGGCCCTGACCGACGTGATCCGCGAGGCGGAGGCGGCCGAACAGCGCACCGTCACCGTGGAGGACGTGGCACCGGTCGGCGACCACGACAGCCGCGGCCTGTCGTCGTTCTATCTGATCGTCGGCTGGTGTCTGGGTGGTTACCTCTGCGCGGCGGCCCTCGCCGTCAGCGCGGGTGTCCGCCCGGCCACGGTCGGCCGGGCGCTGCGGCGCCTCCTGCTCCTCGGCGTCTACTCGCTGATCGCCGGGCTCGTCGGCGCGGTGATCGCCGGGCCGGTGCTGGAGGCGCTGCCGGGGCGGGTGGTCGCCCTGGCCCTGCTGGGCGCGCTGGTGGTGTTCGCCACCGGGGCGCTGACCTTCGCCTGCCAGGGCCTGCTGGGCATCGTCGGCATCGGCGTGGCGCTGCTGCTCGTCGTCGTGCTGGGCAACCCCAGCGCGGGTGGTCCCTATCCCTATCCGCTGCTGCCACCGTTCTGGCAGGCCATCGGTCCGGCGCTCATCCCGGGCGCGGGCACCTGGCTCGCCCGTTCCATCGCGTACTTCGACGGGCGGGCCGTCCTCGGGCCGTTGCTGGTGCTCGCCCTCTGGGCGATCGCCGGGACGGCGCTCACCCTGCTGTTCGCCAAGCTGCGCGGCGGGTCGCGCTCGTCGCTGGACGAGCTGAGCTTCCACTGAGCCCGCCGATGAGCCGACCCGGTCGCGGCACGCCGACAGCGCGTCAGCTCATGCGCAGCGCCAGGAAGAAGTCGACCTTGTCCTCAAGCCGCGTCAGGTCCCGGCCGGTGAGCTGTTCGACGCGGCCGATGCGGTAGCGCAGGGTATTGACGTGCAGGTGCAGCCGGGCCGCGCACCGGGTCCAGGAGCCGTCCGCCGCGAGGAACGCCTCCAGCGTCGGCACCAGCTCGGCCCGGTGCCGCCGGTCGTAGTCGCGCAGCGGCTCCAGCAGCCGGGCGGTGAACGCGCGCCGCACGTCGTCGGGGACGAAGGGCAGCAGCAGCACGTGCGAGGCCAGCTCCCCGTGGCCCGCGCCCGACACCTGTCCGGGCCGGGCCGCGGCCACCCGCAGCGCGTGTCGGGCCTCCTCCAGCGCGCCGCGCAGCCCGTCCGCCGAGGGCACCGCGGCCGAGACCCCGAGCGTCAGCCGCCCGTCGCCGTCGAGCCCGGCGGCCAGCACGTCCCGGACCGGGCCGAGCACCGTCTCGGCGCGCAGTGCCCCGTGCCCCGCGTGCTCCCCGTCCGTGACGGGTACCAGCGCGACGGCCTCGCCCCCGCCGTGCGCCACCGCGACGCCCGCCTCCGGCGCCGGGGCGCCCGTCAGCAGCTCCTCCAGCAGGCCGCGGCCGACCGGCCCGGCGTCGAAGTCCGTGTCCGGCCACTCCACCCGGGCCACGACCACCTGCCACCGCACCCGGGAGGCCCCGGAAGCCCCGGAAGCCCCCGACACGTTCGGCCCCCCCGACAGCCCCGGGACCAGCACCGGCGCGGCCACCCGCAGCCGGGCGGCGACCTCGGCGGACGGCGCGCCGGACGCCAGCAGGTCCAGCACCTCCCGCGCGAGCCGCCGCGGCACCGCCCGGGTCGCCTCGCCGCGGTCACGTTCGGCGGCGATGAGCTGGGTCACGCCGTCCAGCAGGTCCAGGCGCTGGGCCGGCCAGTCCCGCGCGTCCGCCCGCACGGCCAGCAGCCAGTCGGACAGCAGCGTGCGCCGCACGTCGCCCGCCCCGGCGCGGACGGGGAAGAGGGCGTACGCGACGCCGTCCACGACCGCCCGGTACGGTCCGCGCCGTCCGGTCCGCGCGGCGGTGAGCTGCCGCGTGGCCAGCTCGGTGCCCAGGCCCGCCGGTAGCCGCTCCTGGCGGGCGGCGGCCAGCGGCCGGCCGGTGGCGGACAGCAGCCAGGCGCGCAGGTCGAGGTCGGAGGCGAGGAGGTCGAGCACCGCCTGCGGGCCGCCGCCCGCCGGGCCAGCGGCCATCAGCCGCCGGTGCCGTTCCACCACGGCGGCCAGGTCCCCGGCCCGTTCCCCCGAGACCTGCCGCACCACGTGCTCGGTGATCTCGGCGAAGCTGACCTCCTCGGCCACCGCGAACAGCGGCAGCCGGTGCAGCTCGCAGGCCGCCACCAGATCGTCGGGCACCGAGCCGAACTCCGCCTCACCCGCCGCCAGAGCGGCCACACCCGCGTCGGCCAGGACGCGCACGAACGGCTCGGAGTCCTTGGGACCGCGCCACCACGCCAGGCCGGTCAGCACCAGCTCGCCGCCGCGCAGATAGCGGCTGGGGTCGCGGAGGTCGGTCGTCATCACGCCGCGCACCCGTCGGCCGAGCCCCCCGGCACCGCTGAGCAGCCGCAGCCCCAGGGCCCCGCTCTCCAGCAGCGCGCTCAGTCGCATCGCGGTCCTCGTCCCCGTCCTGGCTCTCGTTCCGGTCCTGGTTCCCGTGCTTGTTCTTCTTCTTGTTCTCGTTCCCGCTGCCGGGCGGTCCGCCGATCGCGCGGACGCCGGTGCCCCGGGTGATGTCCTGGGTGTTGCGGGGCCACTGCCGGACGGTTGCCGGTGGCGGTTCTTCGTATGAATCTACAAGAATGCGCCGTGGGCCGGTCCGGTGCTTCGGCCCATCCGTGACTGCCGGGACGCCCGTGAGCCCGATGTACTGGTGGCGGGCCGGTCAGGCCGTCGTGTCATCGTCGAGCGGGAGAGCACACACATGGAATTCCTTCGCCCGGCTGGCTGGGAGGAGGCGCTCGCGGCCAAGGCGGCGCATCCCGATGCCGTGCCCCTGGCGGGCGGCACCGACCTCATGGTCGAGCTGAACTTCGACCACCGCCGCCCCGAGCGGCTGCTCGACCTCACCCGGGTCCGCGAACTGTACGCGTGGGAGAACGGCGCGGACACCGTACGGCTCGGTGCCGCCGTCCCGTACAGCGCGATCATCGAACGGCTCCGGCCCGCGCTGCCCGGCCTCGCCCTGGCCGCGCACACCGTCGGCTCCCCGCAGATCCGCAACCGCGGCAGCGTCGGCGGCAACCTCGGCACCGCCTCCCCGGCCGGCGACGCCCACCCGGCGCTGCTGGCGGCCGGCGCGCGCGTCGAGGCGGCGTCGGTGCGCGGCACCCGGCTGATCCCCGTCGAGGAGTTCTACACCGGACCCAAGCGCAACGCGCTCGCGCCCGACGAGCTGATCCGCGCCGTCCACATCGACGTCGCCGACGGCCCGCAGCAGTTCGCCAAGGTCGGCACCCGCAACGCGATGGTGATCGCGGTCTGCGCGTTCGGCCTCGCCCTGCACCCGGCCACCCGCACGGTCCGCACCGGCGTCGGCTCGGCCGCGCCGACGCCGGTCCGGGCACGGGAGGCGGAGGACTTCCTCGGCGGCGTGCTGACCGAGGGCGGGCACTGGGACAGCGGCCGGCCCGTCCCGCCGTCCGCCGCCCGCCGCTTCGCGGAGCTGGTGACGGTGGCCTGCGCGCCCATCGACGACGTGCGCGGCAGCGCGGACTACCGCCGGCACGCGGTGGGCGTGCTGGCCCGCCGCACACTGCACTGGACCTGGACGGCTTACGCCGGGAACGAAGGAGGCGCGCGGTGCGCGTGAATATGACCGTCAACGGCCGCGCCTGTACGGCCGACGACGTCTGGGAGGGCGAGAGCCTGCTCTACGTGCTGCGCGAGCGGCTCGGCCTGCCCGGCGCCAAGAACGCCTGTGAGCAGGGCGAGTGCGGCTCGTGCACCATCCGGCTCGACGGCGATCTGGTGTGCGCCTGCCTGGTGGCCGCCGGACAGGCCGAGGGCCGCGACGTCACCACCGTGGAGGGCCTGGCCGAGGGGGAGGGAGAGGGCCGGCTGGCGCCGATCCAGCAGGCGTTCGTCGACGCGGGCGCCGTGCAGTGCGGCTTCTGCACCCCCGGCCTGCTGATGGCCGCCGACGAACTGCTGACCCGCACCCCGGAACCGGCCGACGCCGACATCCGTGAGGCCCTCTCGGGCAACCTGTGCCGCTGCACGGGCTACGAGAAGATCCTCGACGCGGTCCGCCTGGCCGCCGCGCGGACCGGCGCGGGCACGCCGGAGAGGACGGCCGGCCCATGAGCGTCACCCGGGCCCCCGAGGGGCTGAGCCAGCGCGGCGACACCGCGGGCGGGACCGGCGGGATCGGCGAGTCCACGCCCCGTCCGGACGGAATCCTCAAGGTCACCGGCGAGTTCGCGTACTCGTCGGACCTGTGGCACGAGGACATGCTCTGGGGCCACACCTTGCGCAGCCCGTACGCGCACGCCCGCATCGACGGCATCGACATCTCCGCGGCCCTCGCCGTGCCGGGCGTTCACGCCGTGCTGACCTACGACGACCTGCCCGCCGCCACCCACTACGGGCTGGAGATCCAGGACCAGCCGGTCCTGGCCAAGGACCTCGTCCGGTACCAGGGCGAGCCCGTCGCCCTGGTCGCCGCCGACCACCCGGAGACCGCGCGCCGCGCCGCCGCCCGCATCCGCGTCGACTACACCGAACTGCCCGTCGTCCACGACGAGGCCAGCGCCACCGGCCCCGGCGCGCCCGTGCTCCACCCCGGCCGCGACGACCATCACGCCGGGCACGTGGCCCACCCCAACATCGTGCACCGCCAGCCGATCCGGCACGGCGACGTCGCCGCCGCGGCCCCGACCGCCGACGTCGTCGTCACCGGCGAGTACGAAGTGGGCATGCAGGACCAGGCGTTCCTCGGCCCCGAGTCCGGGCTCGCCGTGCCCGCCGAGGACGGCGGCGTCGACCTCTACATCGCCACCCAGTGGCTGCACGTCGACCAGCGGCAGCTCGCACCCGTCCTCGGCCTGCCGCGCGACAAGGTCCGGCTCACCCTCTCCGGCGTCGGCGGCGCGTTCGGCGCCCGCGAGGACCTGTCCATGCAGGCCCACGCCTGCCTGCTGGCGCTGCGCACCGGACGGCCCGTCAAGATCGTCTACAACCGGTACGAGTCGTTCTTCGGCCACGTCCACCGCCACCCCGCCAGGCTCACCTACGAGCACGGCGCCACGCGCGACGGCCGGCTCGTGTACGTCAAGGCCCGCATCGTCCTGGACGGCGGCGCGTACGCCTCCTCCTCCCCGGCCGTGGTCGGCAACGCCGCCTCTCTCGGGCTGGGCCCCTACGAGGTGCCGCACGCCGACATCGAGGCCATCGCCCTCTACACCAACAACCCGCCCTGCGGCGCGATGCGCGGCTTCGGCGCCGTCCAGGCGTGCTTCGCCTACGAGGCGCAGATGGACAAGCTCGCCGCCGCCCTCGGCATGGACCCGGTGGAGCTGCGGCAGCGCAACGCCATGAGCCAGGGCTCCGTCCTGCCCACCGGCCAGGTCGTGGACTCCCCGGCCCCGGTCGCGGAGCTGCTGCGCCGCGTCCGGGCCAGGCCGCTGCCGCCGGAGCGGCAGTGGGAGACCACCGACGCGGCCGGCGCCCGCGCCACGGACGTGCGCGCGCTGCCGGGCGGGCTGTCCAACACCAGCCACGGCGAGGGCGTCGTGCGCGGCGTCGGCTACGCGGTCGGCATCAAGAACGTCGGCTTCTCCGAGGGCTTCGACGACTACTCCACCGCCCGCGTCCGCCTGGAGGCCGTCGGCGGCGAGCCGGTCGCCACCGTGCACACCGCGATGGCGGAGGTCGGCCAGGGCGGGGTCACCGTGCACGCCCAGATCGCCCGCACCGAGCTGGGCGTCACCCAGGTCGGCATCCTGCCCGCCGACACCCGGGTCGGCTCGGCCGGCTCCACCTCCGCCTCCCGGCAGACCTATATGACCGGCGGCGCCGTCAAGAACACCTGCGAGGCGGTCCGCGCCGAGGTCCTGCGGCTGGGCGCCGCCCGGTACGGCTGGCGCGAGCCGGAGCGGCTGCGGCTGGCGGGCGGCAAGGTCGTCACGACCGACGGCGAGGTACTCGCCGCGCTCGCCGACGTCCTCGGGGACGAGGCGATCGACATCGAGTGGGAGTTCCGGCACCGGCCGACCGAGCCGTTCGACCCGGAGACCGGCCAGGGCTTCGGGCACGTGCAGTACTCGTTCTGCGCCCACCGCGCGGTGGTGGAGGTCGACACCGACCTCGGCCTGGTCAAGGTCATCGAGCTGGCCGCCGCCCAGGATGTCGGCAAGGCGCTCAACCCGCAGGCCGTCGTCGGCCAGATCCACGGCGGCAGCGTCCAGGGCCTCGGCCTCGCGGTGCTGGAGGAGATCGTCGTCGGCCCGGACGGGAAGATCCGCAACCCGTCGTTCACCGACTACCTCATCCCCACCATCCTGGACACCCCCACCATGCCGGTGGACGTCCTGGAGCTCGCCGACGAGCACGCGCCCTACGGGCTGCGCGGCATCGGCGAGGCGCCCACCCTGTCCTCGACCCCGGCCGTGGTCGCCGCCATCCGCCAGGCCACCGGGCGCGCGCTGCGCCGCGTCCCGGTCCGGCCCGAGCACATCGTCGGGCCCGGGCCCGACGCCGGAGAGGCGTAGGAGGGAAGGGCCATGCTGGACATCGCCGCCGAGCTGCTCGCCTGGTGCCGCGACGGGCGCGACTTCGCCGTGGCCACGGTCGTCGCCGTGCGGGGCAGCGCCCCCCGGCCGCCGGGCGCGGCGCTCGCCGTGGACGCCGGGGGCACGGTCATCGGCAGCGTCTCCGGCGGCTGTGTGGAGGGCGCGGTCTACGAGCTGTGCCAGGAGGCGCTGGCGACGGGCCTGTCCCGCACCGAGCGCTTCGGCTACAGCGACGACGACGCCTTCGCCGTCGGGCTGACCTGCGGCGGCAGCATCGAGGTCCTCGTCACCCCGGTGCGCGCCGACGCCGCCGCCCGGCCGGTGCTCGCCGCCGCCTTGGAGTCCGCGGCCGGCGGCGGCGCGGCGGCCCTGGCCCGGGTCGTCGCCGGGCCGGCGCGGCTGCTCGGCGGCGCCCTGCTCGTGCGGCCCGACGGCACCCGGGAGGGCACCCTCGGCGGCCCGCCCGCCCTGGACGGGACGACCGCGGCCGAGGCGGCGGCCCTGCTGGCGACCGGCCGCACCGGGACGGTGGAGGTCGCCGCGGAGGGCAGCCGCTGCGGCGAGCCGGTCACCCTGCTCGTGGAGTCCAGCGTGCCGCCGCCGCGCATGCTGGTCTTCGGCGCCATCGACTTCGCCGCCGCCCTGGTCCGGGCCGGGGCGTTCCTCGGCTACCGGGTCACCGTCTGCGACGCGCGGCCCGTCTTCGCCACCCCGGCCCGCTTCCCCGGCGCCGCCGAGGTCGTCGTGGACTGGCCGCACCGCTATCTGGACGCGCAGCGCCCGGACCCCCGCACGGTGGTGTGCGTGCTGACCCACGACGCCAAGTTCGACATCCCGCTGCTGACCCGCGCGCTGCGGCTGCCGCTGGCCTACGTGGGCGCGATGGGCTCGCGCCGCACTCACGCCGACCGGCTGCGGCGGCTGCGCGAGGCCGGGGTGACCGAGCGCCAACTGGCCCGGCTGCGCTCGCCGATCGGCCTCGACCTGGGCGCCAGGACCCCCGAGGAGACGGCGCTGTCCATCGCCGCCGAGATCGTGGCCGTGCGGCGCGGCGGCGCGGGTGTCCCCCTCTCGGGCACCACCAGCCCCATCCATCACGACAACATCCATCACGACACGACCGGGATCGTAAGGTCGGGGCATGACAACGATCCGGCCGCTCAGCCTTCGGGAGCTGAACCGCGCGCTGCTTGACCGGCAGTTCCTGTTGCGGCGTCCGGCCCTGGACGCCGCGGCGGCGGTGGAGCACCTGGTCGGCCTCCAGACCCAGGTGCCGTCCAACCACTACACCGCCCTGTGGTCGCGGCTGGACGGCTTCGACCCCGACGACTTCTCCCGCCGGTTCGAGGCACGGGAGTTCGTCCGGATCAGCCTCCAGCGTTCCACCATCCACACCGTCACCGCCCGCGACTGCCTCGCGCTGCGCCCGGTGCTGCGGCCGGGCCACGAGCGGCCGTTCCGCTCGGCGTGGGCCAAACGGCTGACGGGCGTGGACCTGGACCGGGTCGCGGCGCGGGCCAGGGAGCTGGTGGAGGAACGGCCGCGCACCTTCCAGGAGCTGGGCAGGGAGCTGGGCGCCGAGTGGCCGGACGCCGACCGGCCGGCGCTGGCCCAGGTCGCCCGGCACGCCCTGGCGCTGGTGCAGGTGCCGCCGCGCGGGCTGTGGCGGCGCGGCGGCGCGGCCCGGCACACCACGGCCGAGTCCTGGCTCGGCGGTCGGCAGGCGGCGGACACGGCCCCGGACGGGCTCGTGCTCCGCTACCTCGCCGCTTTCGGACCGGCGTCGGTCAAGGACGCCCAGATGTGGTCGGGACTGACCAGACTGCGCGAGGTGTTCGACCGGCTGCTGCCGCGACTCGAACGGTTCCGGGACGCGAACGGCGTCGAGCTGTACGACCTGCCGGACGCCCCGCGCCCCGGCGAGGACGTCCCGGCGCCGGCCCGTTTCCTGCCCGAGTACGACAACCTCTTCATCGGACACGCGGACCGCTCCCGCGTCATATCCGCCGCCGCCAAGTCCCGCAGCTGGGTCGGGAACCGGGCCCTCCCGGTCTTCCTCGCCGACGGCTTCGTCCGGGGCCTCTGGCGCGTCGACGCCGACCGCGGGCACACCGCCGCGACGCTCGTCCTCACCCCGTTCGACCGGCTCACCGCCGCCGAGCGGACCGACCTGGCCGAGGAGGGCGCGCGGCTGCTCGCTTTCCTCCCCCAGGCCGCGGGCGGCCCGGGAGGCGCCCCCATCCCGGGCACCGTGCACGACGTGCGCTGGGAGTGAGCCGTGTCCGCGCGCGTCAGCTCGTCCCCGGCCCGTCCCGCAGCAGCGCGTCGGCGGGGTCGTTCACCGGCTGCGGGGTGCCGGCCAGGTCCAGCACGAACAGCGGCAGGCGCAGCTCGTCCGCCCGCCCCCGGGCCCGCTGTTGGTATCCGGCCAGCGAGAACGCGACCGGGGCCGCCGACTCGACCAGTCCGTGCAGCCACAACGTCTCGATGTCCCCGGCCTCGGTCGGCTCGGTCGTCGGATTGACCATCCCGACCACCGTGGGCCCGCGCAGGTCGAGCCCGGACACCGGGCGCGGCACCGAGAGCCGTACCCCCGGATAGCCCAGCCAGCGCAGGAACTGCGCGGAGCAGGCGACCACGTCGTACGTGGTCCTGATCGTCAGCGGCTGGAACGCCGTCCGCCCGCCGTCCTCGGCCCGCGGGGCCGCGCCGTCCGGCGCGAGCCGGACCGTCACCCCACAGGGGCAGTCGAACTCCGGCCGTGGCCACGAACCGGGGCGCCCGCAGGCCGGGCAGTCGAGCTCGGTCCACGCCCCCGACCACGATCGGTGACGCACCGGAACGGGTGAACTCCCGTGCAGCAGGGGGACGGTCACCGAGACACCGCAGGAACACGGGTAGTCGGGCGGGACGTAGGTGTGCTCCCGGCGGCACGCCGGACACCGCACAGGCACGCTTTTCGCCATCTGGCGCTCCTAGGACGGCACTTCTCTGCGAGATTCTCACAGTCTCGCGGACGGACGCGACCCGCGCAGGCGTACGCTGACAGTGCTTGCCCATGCCGCGTCGAGCGCGTTTGTTCATCCGAATGTGACACGGAATCTTGCCCTCCGTATGGCGTGATGCGCGGACAGTGATATTTACTTTCCCTGTTCGGTCCGTCGGGCGCCTCCACCCATGTGCGCCCCACGGACACGGCCGACGTCAACGGAGACGGCAGGGGAGGGTCGAGTGGCGGCAGGAGAAGCGGAGACTGCCCATATGGTGCGGAATTTCCCGCCCGGCGGGATGGATCCCCGCCTGCTGGCCTTGCGTGCGGCGGTGGACCGGCTGCGCAGAGATCTGCGCGCGTACCCGGCCACCCTCGCGGACCGTGAGGTCGCCGAGCGGGAGTTGATTGCCCTCGACGGCATGCATGCCGCCGGGGTGCCGGACACCGCCCTGTTGGGGCAATCGCTGCTGCTGATCGCCGCCGCGGTCGGCTCGGTGAGCGCGCTGGCTCCCGGGGTGCACCAGCTCCGGCAGGCGGTCGAGCTCTTCGGCGTGCCGCATCAGCGCATCCAGCCCGGTCGGCCGATCATCCGCTGATCGCCGGGTGAGACGTTAGGTTGGCGGCGTGCGACTGAGACTGGAGTTCACGACCGAGCCGTTCGATCTGGACGAGCCCCCCGAGCACGCCCTGGTGGCCCGCGAGGTGGTGCGCGGCGCGCCGCTGGACGCCGTGGACGTGGGGCCGTTCGGGAATACGGCGGAGGGTTCGGCCGACGCGGTCCTGGGTGCCGTGGACGCGCTGCTGCGCCGCGCGCTCGCGGTCGGCGCCACCCGGATCTCGCTCCAGGTCACCGCGATCGGCGAGGAGGCCGGGCGGGCCGGGTCCGGGGAGGACGCGGGGGAGTCGGCCGGGGAGGAAGGGCGGGCATGAGCGTTCCCGACGAGCGCCTGTTCATAGACGCGATCAAGCCGCTGGTGGACGCCATCGGCGGCGAGCTGGTCCCGCCGGGGGAGGCGCGCGACGACGATGTGATGCTCTCCTGGCAGGGCGCGCGGGCGGTCGCGGTGCGGCTGCCGCACCTGTCCGACTCGCTGGAGCACATCCTGAGCGAGCTCCAGCGCCGGCACGGGGTGCCGCTGGCCGAGCTGGACCGGCGGACCAAGCAGCAGGTGGTGCGGACGCTGGAGGCGCGCGGCGCGTTCGCCATGCGGCACGGCGTCGAGACGGTCGCCGCGGCGCTCGGGGTCAGCCGCTTCACGGTGTACAACTATCTGAATCGTTCAACAAACTGTTGACGTTTCCCCGTCGGGCGGCTTAGCTGGACTCCCTTCAAGCCGACGAGTGAGGAGCGTTGCGTGACGCGGAGTCCGGCGCCAGGGCTGGCCTGGCTCAACGGGGCCGACGAGCGCGCGGCGCGCGACGCCCTGCGCCATGTGTGCGCCGCGCGGGCCTGGCGCGATGGGCTCCTCGCCGCCCGCCCGTTCGCGGACACCGAGGCGCTGCTCGCCGCGAGCGACGCCGCGACGACCGGGCTGACCGCCGACGACCTCGCCGAGGCGATGGCGGGTCACCCGCCCATCGGCCGTCCGGACCCCGCCGACCCGGCCTCCGCCCGCGAGCAGCGCGGCATGGCCGACGCCCCGGACGCGCTCAGGGCCGAGATGCTCGACCTGAACCTCGCCTACCAGGAGCGCTTCGGCCATGTCTTCCTGATCCGCGCCACCGGGCTCAGCGGCGAGCGGATGCTCGCCGCACTGCGTGCCCGCATGGACAATCCGCCGGACGCGGAACGGGAGATCGTCCGCGTCGAGCTGGGCAAGATCAACCGCCTCCGCCTCACCCGGCTGGCCGAGGCCACCGCCACCGTCTCCACCCACATCCTGGACACCAGCGCCGGCCGCCCCGCGCCCGGCGTCGCGGTCACGCTCTCCGCGCTGCCCGTCCCGGCGGGCGGGACGGTGGAGGCGGACGGGGCGGACGGGGCGGACGGGGCCTGGACCGCGCTCGGCACCTCCCGCACGGACGCGGACGGCCGCTGCAAGGACCTGCCCGCGCTGCCCGGCGGCGCGGCGGCGGCCCGCCTGACGTTCGCCGTCGAGCCGTACCTGAGCCGGACGGGGACGGCGCCCGCGTTCTTCCCCGAGGTGACGGTCGCGTTCGCCGTGGTGCCCGGCGAGCACTATCACGTTCCGCTGCTTCTCAACCCGTACGGCTACTCCGTCTACCGAGGGAGCTGACCTCATGCCCACACTCGGCCAGAACCAGTACGGCAAGGCGGAGACCCGTGTCGTCCGGATCACCCGGGACGGCGCCACGCACCACATCCGGGACCTCAACGTGTCGGTCGCCCTCTCCGGCGACATGGCGGACGTGCACCACTCCGGCTCCAACGCCGCCGTGCTGCCCACGGACACCACCAAGAACACGGTCTACGCCTTCGCCAAGGAGCACGGGATCGCCTCGCCCGAGGCGTTCGCCGCCCTGCTCGCGCGGCACTTCGTCACCTCCCAGCCGACGATCCACCGGGCGCGTATCCGCGTCGAGGAGTACGCCTGGGACCGCATCCCCACCCCGGACCGCGGCGAGCACTCGTTCGTCCGCACGGGCGGCGGCACCCGGACGGCGCAGGTCACGTTCGACGGGGACTCCTGGGAGTTCCTCAGCGGGCTCACCGGGCTGACCGTGATGAACTCGACGGATTCGGAGTTCTCCGGCTTTGTCAAGGACCGCTACACCACGCTGCCGGAGACCAGGGACCGCGTCCTGGCCACCGATGTGACCGCCGTCTGGCGGCACTCCTGGACCGGCGACCCCGCGCGGGCCCCCGGCGACTGGGACGGCTCCTGGGCGGCGGCCAGGCAGCACATCCTGGACGGCTTCGCCCGGACGTACTCGCTCTCGCTCCAGCAGACGCTGTTCGCGATGGGATCGCGAGTGATCGACAATCTGCGGGAGATCGACGAGGTCCGGCTCTCGTTGCCCAACAAGCATCACTTCCTGGTCGATCTCGGACCCTTCGGCATCAAGAACGACACCCCCGACGGCGCGGTCTACTTCGCCGCGGACCGCCCCTACGGCCTGATCGAGGCCACCGTGCTGCGCGACGGCGCGCGGGCCCGCATCCCGGTGGACATGACGAACCTGTAGACCGCCGTGCGGACCGCGCCGCCGGACGCGCGCGACGATCCGGCACCTCCCGCACCCATCGACCCCGGCCGCCGCCGGAAAGCGAGGAACCCGTGACCGCCGCGGACCACGACCCTGCCGCCCAGCGCGTCCTCATCGAGAACTGCGCCGTCGCCACCGTCGACGCCGAGGGGACCGAGCACGCCCGTGGCCACATCGTCATCGCGGGCAACCGCATCGAGGCGGTCGGCCCGGGCCCCGCGCCCGCCGGCCTCACGGGCGTGGTCCGCCGCGTCGACGCCGCCGGCCACCTGGCGACCCCGGGCCTGGTCAACACCCACCACCACTTCTACCAGTGGCTCACCCGGGGCCTGGCCCAGGACTGCAACCTCTTCGACTGGCTGGTCACCCTCTACCCGATCTGGGCGCGCATCGACGAGCCGATGGTGCACGCCGCCGCCCGGGGTTCGCTGGCCATGATGGTCCGGGGCGGCTGCACCACCGCCATGGACCACCACTACGTCTTCCCGCGCGGCGCGGGCGACCTGCTCGGCGCCGAGATACGCGCCGCCCGCGAGATCGGCGTCCGCTTCACCGCGACCCGCGGTTCGATGGACCGCGGCGCGTCGGACGGCGGGCTGCCGCCGGACTTCGCCGTGGAGACCACCGAGGACGCGCTGCGCGCCACCGAGCGCGCCGTTCGGGACCACCACGACCCGTCGTTCGACTCGATGCTGCGGATCGCCGCCGCGCCCTGCTCGCCGTTCTCCGTCTCCACCGAGCTGATGCGCGAGGCGGCCACGCTGGGCCGCCGGCTCGGTGTGCGGCTGCACACCCACGGCTCGGAGACGGTGGAGGAGGAGAAGTTCTGCCACGAGCTGTTCGGCATGGGCCCGACCGCGTACTTCGAGTCCACCGGCTGGCTCGGGGAGGACGTGTGGATGGCGCACTGCGTCCACATGTCCGACACCGACATCGACGCGTTCGCCCGCACCGGCACCGGCGTCGCCCACTGCCCGTCCTCCAACGCCCGCCTCGCCGCCGGGATCGCCCGCGTCCCCGACCTGCTCGCCGCCGGTGTCCCGGTCGGTCTCGGCGTGGACGGCACCGCCTCGAACGAGTCCGGCGAGCTGCACACCGAGCTGCGCAACGCCCTGCTCGTCAACCGCCTCGGCCCGCACCGCGAGCGGGCCCTGACCGCCCGCCAGGCGCTGCGCCTCGGCACCTACGGCGGCGCCCAAGTGCTGGGCCGGGAGGAGGAGATCGGCTCGCTGGAGGCGGGAAAGCTGGCCGATGTGGTGCTGTGGGACCTGACCGGCCTCGGCCACTCCACCATCGCCGACCCGGTCGCGGCCCTGGTCCTCGGCCCGCCGGCGCCGGTCGCCCTGTCGCTGGTCAACGGCGCCCCGGTCGTGGAGCATGGCCGCCTGCTGACGGCCGACGAGGAGACGATCGCCCGCACCGCCCGCACCCAGGCCCGCCGCCTGACGGAGATCGCCGCGACCGGAGGCTGAGCCGGGCCCGTAGCCTGGCCGGTATGGGGGATGTCCTCGTGCCGGCCGTGGTGGTGGTCGTGGCGCTGGCCGCGGTGGTGTTCGCGGTCGCCTCGGCCGCCGCGCTGTTCGGATCGGCGCTGGCGAAGGGCCGGGCCTTCTGGCGCGACGAGCCGCGCACCTGGTCGCACGTCGCGGGCATGCTGCTCGTGGCCGCCCTGGCCGTCTACTGCTGGGGGGCGGCGTGCACCTGGGACGGCGCGGAGTCGGAGTACCACGCCTGCTCCCTGGAGCGGTACGGCAGCCCCGACCATCCGCCGGGCCGCGACGCCGACTACCCGCGGCTGCTGCGGCGCGAGGTGAGCCTCGTCCCGGGCGGCATGAGCGCGCGGTGCGAGTGGTCCGACGGGCCGGGGAGGGAGGAGGTGCCGGGGTTCGTGAACCCCGGCGTCTCGCTCTTCCTGGCCGGTGCGGCGGGGTGCGCCGTCACCGGCCTCGTCCGATGCGGCCGGGCGGCGCGTCAGTCCAGCAGCTCGTAGGCGGGCAGGGTGAGGAAGTCGACGTACCGGTCGTCCAGCGCGATCCGCATCAGCAGGTCGAACGCCCGCTGCCAGCCGCCGGGGATGAACTCGTCCTCGCCCACCTCGTCGCGCATCGCGAGGCACTGATCGGCGGCCAGTTGCCGCACGAACTCGGGCGTCACCCGGTCGCCCGTGTCCAGGACGACGCCCGCGTTGATCCACTGCCAGATCTGGGAGCGGGAGATCTCGGCGGTGGCCACGTCCTCCATGAGGTTGAACACGGCGACCGCGCCCCGGCCCGCCAGCCACGCCTGGAGATACCGGGTGCCGACCTGGACGGCGTTGCGCAGGCCGTCGGCCGTCGGGCGCGCGTCCAGGGAGTCGATGGCCAGCAGGTCGTCGGCCGTCACCGTGACGTCCTCGCGCAGCCGGTCCTTCTGGTGCGGCCGGTCGCCCAGGACCGCGTCGAACGACTCCCGGGCCACCGGCACCAGGCCCGGGTGCGCCACCCAGGAGCCATCGAACCCGTCGCCCGCCTCGCGGTCCTTGTCCGCCCTGACCTTCTCGAACGCGACGGCGTTGGCCGCCGCGTCCTTCGACGGGATGAACGCCGCCATGCCGCCGATCGCGTGCGCGCCGCGCTTGTGGCAGGTGCGGACCAGCAGCTCGGTGTAGGCGCGCATGAAGGGGGCCGTCATCGTCACGGCGTTCCGGTCCGGCAGCACGAACCTCTCGCCGCCGTCCCGGAAGTTCTTGACGATGGAGAAGAGGTAGTCCCAGCGGCCCGCGTTCAGCCCGGAGGCGTGGTCGCGCAGCTCGTACAGGATCTCCTCCATCTCGAACGCGGCGGTGATCGTCTCGATCAGGATGGTCGCGCGGACGGTCCCGTGGGGGATGCCGAGCGCCTCCTGCGCGTACGTGAACACGTCGTTCCAGAGCCGCGCCTCCAGATGCGACTCCAGCTTGGGCAGGTAGAAGTACGGGCCCTTGCCGAGGTCGATCAGGCGTTGGGCGTTGTGGAAGAAGTAGAGCCCGAAGTCGGCCAGCGCGCCGGGGACGGCCCGGCCGTCGACCTTCAGGTGCCGCTCGTCCAGGTGCCAGCCGCGCGGGCGCATCACGGCGGTGGCCAGCTCGGCGTCCGGCTTCAGCGCGTACTCCTTGCCGCGCTCATCGGTGAAGTCGATCCGGCGGCGGTAGGCGTCGGCCATGCTGAGCTGGCCGCCGATGACGTTCGCCCAGGTGGGGGAGGAGGCGTCCTCGAAGTCGGCCAGCCAGATCTTCGCCCCGGAGTTGAGCGCGTTGACCGTCATCTTGCGGTCGGTGGGGCCGGTGATCTCCACCCGCCGGTCCTGGAGGGCGGGCGGCGCGGGCGCGACGGTCCACTCGCCGTCGCGGATGTCCTTCGTCTCGGGCAGGAAGTCGAGCCGTCCGGTCCTGGCGATCTCCTCCCGCCGCGTGGCCCGCCGGGCGAGCAGCTCGTCGCGGCGCGGGGTGAACCGCCGGTGCAGCTCGGCGAGGAAGCCGAGCGCGTCTTCGGTGAGCACCTCGTCCTGCCGGGGCAGGGTGGCCGGTGCTTCGACGGTGACGGCGGACATGGGCGGTCACTCCTTTAGCGAGACAGAAAACGGATAATAGTTTCCTCATTGCGGAAGATCAATGAGATCCCCGGGCTCGTCGATGTCATCGGGGGCCGCGACATCGCCGCACTCGACCAGTGTGATCTCCCCCGCGCGTTCCCGCAGATACGCCCTCGCACCCCGATCGCCCCGGGCCGCGCGCGCCACTCCGGCGAAGTGATCGGCCCCGATGAGCACGGGATGCCCGCGCCCTCGCGGGCCGTAGACGGCCTGCGCCAGCGTCCCCGGTGAGCGGTACGCCGCCAGCACCCGGGCCATGGCCGCCGCGCCGACCCACGGCTGATCGACCAGCGCCACGAGCGCGCCCCCGGCCCCGGTGCCGTCGAGCGAGGCGAGCCCGGCGCGCAGCGAGGACCCCATACCGCTTTCCCAGCCCGGATTCGCCACGACCGTGTAGCCGTCCAGCCGCGCCCGCACCTCGTCACCGGCCGCCCCGACGACGACGTGCACCGGATCGCATCCGGCGGCCCGCAGGGCCGCCGCGGTCCGCTCGACGAAGGTGCGCCCCTCGAAGGTGAGCAGAGCCTTGGCCGCCCCGCCGAGCCGTCGTCCACCCCCGGCGGCGAGCAGCAGCCCGGCGACGGGAGGCTCGGTCACGCGCCCCTCGGCGGCCCGGGGATGGCCCCGGCGACGACGAAGCCCTTGGCCGGCCCCGCGGGGAGGACGACCTCGGTGCCGTGGGGCACCCGGGTCCCGGCGGCGTGGACCCCCTCTTCGGGCGGCGGAGCCGTCAGCACGGTCGCGGTGTCGTGGTCGTCGTGGTCGTCGTGGTCGTCGACGAGCACGTGGACGGGCACCCCCGCGTGCTCGTGGGCGCGGCGCCCGCGCACCCGGCCCCGTGTGGTGCCATCGCGACCGGCCGCTACCACCTCGGTGATCGACTCGACGCGGGCCGCGTCGATCCCCAGCCCGTCTTCGGTCACCGATGCGGCGTCGCCCCTCGGAGCGACGAACACGTCGGGGATCCCGTCGTCGGACGGCGCGCAGAGGCCCGGGGCCGGGAACGCGGTCATGGCGTCTCGCATTTCGTGGACGGTCCGGCTGTGGACATGACGGCCGGTGGACGACACCTCGACGCATCCCTCAACGATCTCGGCACGACAGCCCTCGGGGAGCTCCAAGGTTGTCCACGCCTGCCACCGGTCCTGGTCAAAGTTCGGCATGCTCTCGGAGCTCTCACGAGTCGCGGTGATCACGGCGCGGCACCTCCTCCTCCAGTGTGGGCGCTCTGGTCGCCGCGCACCAAGCGGCGCGGCCACGCTGTGCGCTCGCCGATCGGTGAACCGTGAGGCCAGGAGAATGATCACTCGATCGGAAAGGCTCGGGCCATCGGGAAAGCTCGGGCCATCGGAAAGGCTCGGGCCAAGGGTGGCGGTCAGCCCTCGGCGTCCACGCCGGCCAGGGCCGCGGACAGGTCGACGGCCACGTCCTGGAGGAGGGGAACGATCTTCTCCGTCACCGCGTCCGTCAACCGGCCCGCCGGGCCGGAGACCGAAATCGCGGCGGCCGTGGGGGAGTCGGGGATCCGGACGGCGACGCAGCGGACGCCTATCTCCTGCTCGTTGTCGTCCACCCCGTAGCCGTTCTCGCGCACCGTCCGCAACGCCGCGAGGAACGCGTCGGGGGTGGTGATCGTCCGCTCCGTCGCGGCCGGCATTCCCGTCCGGCGCAGCAGCGACCGCACCTCCCCGTCCGGCAGCCCCGCGAGCAGGGCCTTGCCGACGCCCGTGGAGTGCGGCAGCACCCGGCGGCCGACCTCGGTGAACATCCGCATCGAGTGCCGCGACGGCACCTGTGCCACGTAGACGACGGCGTCGCCGTCGAGCAGCGCCATGTTCGCCGTCTCGCCCGTCTCCGCCACCAGCCGCGCCAGGTGCGGCCTGGCCCAGGTCGCCAGCGGGCGGGCCGCGCTCTCGCCGAGCCGGATGAGGCGGGGGCCGAGCGCGTACCGTCGGTTGGCCTGCTGGCGCACGTATCCGCAGGCGACCAGCGTGCGCATCAGACGGTGGATGGTCGGCAGCGGCAGTCCGCTGCTGGCGGCCAGCTCGCTCAGCCCGGTCTCACCGCCGGCGTCCGCCATCTGCTCCAGCAGGCCGAAGGCCCGCTCCAGGGACTGAACCCCGCCGCTGGCGGCGGACTTGCGCACGTCGGAGGGCGGCACGTCGCGTTCCTCATTCGGTAGTAGCGGTCATGGCGCAGCCTACCGGTGCTTGACGGACGGGCTCCGCCACCCCAGGATCGATTCAACAGAACGTTGAAGACGAGGCCGAAGGGATGGTGCCGTGACGGGTACCGGTACCGAGCTCGTGCTGCGCTCGACCCGTGTGATCACCCCCGAGGGGATGCGCGCCGCGAGCGTGGAGGTGGCGGACGGTCGCATCACGGCCGTGTCGCCGCACGACGCGCCGCCGCCGGCCGGCGCGCGGCTTGTGGACTACGGCGACGCGGCGCTGCTGCCCGGTCTGGTCGACACCCATGTGCATATCAACGACCCGGGCCGGACCGTGTGGGAGGGCTTCGCCACCGCCACCCGCGCGGCGGCGGCCGGCGGCATCACCACCGTGCTCGACATGCCGCTCAACAGCATCCCGCCGACCACCACCCTCGCCCACCTCGACGTCAAGCGGGACACCGCGCGCCCCCAGGCACACGTCGACACCGGCTTCTGGGGCGGCGCGGTCCCCGGCAACACGGGTGAGCTCAAGGCCCTGCATGAGGCAGGGGTCTTCGGCTTCAAGTGTTTCCTGTCCCCGTCCGGCGTCGAGGAGTTCCCCGAGCTGGGCCCGGAGGAACTGGCCGCCGCCATGGCCGAGATCGCCGGCTTCGGCGGTCTGCTCATCGTGCACGCCGAGGACCCCGGCCACCTGGCCACCGCCCCGCCCGCCGACGGCAGCGTCCGTTACGCCGACTTCCTCGCCTCCCGGCCGCACACGGCCGAGACCGAGGCCATCGCCCGGCTGATCGGGCTGGCCCGGCGGCTGGACGCCCGGGTGCACGTGCTGCACCTCTCGTCCGCCGACGCGCTGCCGCTGATCGCGGCGGCCAAGGCGTCCGGGGTGCGGATAACGGCCGAGACGTGCCCGCACTTCCTGACCCTGACGGCCGAGGAAGTCCCGGACGGCGCCACCGAGTTCAAGTGTTGCCCGCCTATCAGGGAGGCCGCCAACCAGGACTTGCTGTGGGACGGCCTCGCGGACGGCGTCATCGACTGTGTCGTCTCGGACCACTCGCCCTGCACGGCCGACCTCAAGGTGCCCGATTTCGGGGCGGCCTGGGGCGGCATCGCCTCTCTCCAACTCGGCCTGCCCGCCATCTGGACCGCCGCCCGCCGACGCGGCCTCGGCCTGCCCGACGTGGTCCACTGGATGGCCACCGCGCCCGCCCGGCTGGCCGGACTGGCCGACCGGAAGGGCGCCATCGCCCCCGGCAACGACGCCGACTTCGCCGTTCTCGACCCGGAGGCGACGTTCACCGTGGACCCGGCCGCCCTCCACCACCGCAATCAGGTCACCGCCTACGCGGGCCGCACTCTGCGCGGTGTGGTCATCGCCACCTGGCTGCGCGGGCATCGCATCGCGGTGCATGGGCATGTCACCGAACGAGCCGGGAAGCTCATCGAAAGGACAGCACCACCGACATGACCACCGCACCAGCCGTCTTCATCGGCGACGCCGACCCCTACGGGGGCGGCGACCCGTATGCCGACTACCGCGCGCCGGACCTGTCCGCCGTCCCGTTCGCCCACCTGCCCGACCTGGCCGACCGCCGACTGGGCGGCTCGGTCGTCGCCGTCAGCGACGAGTTCTTCGCCGAACGGGAGAACCTGCTGAAGCCGGGGCGGCCGGAGTTCGACCCCGAGGCGTTCGGCCACAAGGGCAAGATCATGGACGGCTGGGAGACCCGGCGTCGCCGGGGCGCCTCCGCCGAGGCCCCGCACCCGGCGGACGACGACCACGACTGGGCCGTCGTCCGGCTCGGAGTGGCGGGCGTCGTGCGCGGCGTGGTCGTGGACACCGCCCACTTCCGGGGCAACTACCCGCAGGCCGTGGGCCTGGAGGGCACCTCGGACCCGCGAGGGGCGGACGGCTGGGGGGAGTTGGTGCCGCGCACCCCGGTCGGCGGCCACGCGGCGAACGTCTTCCCGATCGGCGCCGAACGGCGGCTCACGCATGTCCGGTTGAAGCAGTATCCCGATGGCGGGGTGGCCCGGCTGCGGGTCCATGGCGAGGCCGTGCCCGACCCGGCGTGGCTGGCCGCGATGGGCACCTTCGACCTGGCCGCGCTGGAGAACGGCGGGGTGGTGGAGGACGCGTCCGACCGGTTCTACTCGCCGCCCGTGCACACGATTTACCCTGGCCGTCCCCGGAGCATGGACGAGGGCTGGGAGACCCGCCGCCGCCGCGACCGGGGCCACGACTGGCTGAGTTACCGCCTCGCCGGGGAGGGCGTGATCCGGGCGGTGGAGATCGACACCGGCAGTTACATGGGTAACGCGCCCGGCTGGGCGGCGCTTTCGGTGCGCGTCGGCGGGGGCGGCGGCGGTGGCAGCGGCTCCGGGCAATGGCGCGAGGTGCTGCCGCGCACCCGGCTGTCGCCGGACACGGTCCACCGTTTCGTGCTCGACTCCGCCACTGTCCCGCCCGCCACGCACGCCCGGCTGGACGTCTACCCGGACGGCGGCGTGGCCCGGCTGCGTCTGCACGGCTCGCTCACGGATGGGGGCGCGCGGCACCTGGCGGCCCGGTACCGGGAGCTGAGTGGCGGCTGGGACACCGTGGGGTGAAAGGTGTGAAGCCGGCGCGGGATCCTGTGAATGGCTGAAGGAATTCCGCGACGCGTGGTTGACGCGGGGGACGCTACGCGCGTCACACTATGGGCATGGGCATGAATTTCCGATCCAGGGCCACCCGGGCCGGCGCCCTCGGCGCCCTGCTCTCGACCCTGCTCGTCGGCGGCCAACTCACCCCGGCCGCCGCCGCGTCCAGCGCCCCCGCCCCCACGACGTCCATCGCCGTCGCGCCGCTCGCCTTCGGCGACATCTGCTACGGCGACCTGCCCGCCGAGGCGTACGACACCCTCGACGTGATCGAGTCCGGCGGCCCCTTCCCGTACCCGCAGGACGGTGGGGTCTTCTACAACCGCGAGGCCCTGCTCCCCGGCCAACCGACCGGCTACTACCGCGAGTACACCGTGGAGACCCCCGGCAGTGACACGCGCGGCGCGCGGCGGATCGTGACCGGGGAGTCGTACCAGGAGGACTACTACACCTCCGACCACTATGAGTCGTTCGACCTGATCGATTACGGCTGCTGACCTCCCGAAGCCAGCGTCCCCCCACCCAGGCGCCGGGACCGTTCCCCCACGCGGTCCCGGCGCCGCTTCGCGTGCCGTCACTCCTGGTCGTCGGGGTGCCGGGACCGCGCCACGTACGCGCGGTGCTCCTCCGCCCGCCGCATGAGCGAGCTGACCTCGACCCGAGAGCGTCGCGCCGACGTCGACGCTCGGCAAGCTCGCCGTCGCGACTGAGCCCGGAACCGGGTAACGGCCGTCCGGCCACTGGGGCCGGACGGCCGTGTGCGGCCGGTCAGGGGCCGGTCAGGGGCGGGTCATGAGGCGAAGGTCCATTGTTGGCTGGCCCATCCGCCGCAGTCCCAGAGGTGAAGGGCCGCTCCGTCGGCGGTGCTCTGTTGGTCGATGTCGAGGCAACGGCCGGATGCGACGTTCTTCAGGGTGCCGTCGGACTGGTGGACCCATTGTTGTGAGGGGAATCCGCCGCAGTCCCACAGGTGGGCGGGGGTGCCGTTGGCGGTGGCGCCGCCGACGGTGTCGACGCACTTGCCCAGGACCCGCAGTTCGCCTCCGCTGAGGGTGAAGGACTGGCGGGCGGCGGTGGTGCAGGTGGCCTGCTGGACGGGGGTGCCGTTGGCGGTGTCGCCGCCGGCGATCTCGGCGCACTTGCCGTTGGTATTGACGAGGTGCTGTCCGGTGGTCGGGTCCGGGTCGGCGGTGCGGTCGAAGTAGATGAAGTCCCAGTTCTTGAGCTCGGGGACGGTGAAGCTGACATACCGGCCGCCGGAGTCGGTCCCGGTGGTGAAGGCGAGTTCGGTGGAACGGCCGCCGTCGCGGTCGGGGCTGGCCAGGTGGATGCTCGGCGGCATGTCCTGGTCGCCGAGGTAGTACTTGACGGGGAGGTCGGTCAGGGTGGGCGGGGTCTGGGTGCCCGCGTCGCGCCACTTGTCGTCGTTCCCGATGAGGTTGATCAGGTGGATGACGTCGGTGCCGTTGTTGCGCATGACGTTGGTCCAGATGGCGTTGCCCGCGCCGGTGGTGCTGGTGGGCTGTCCCGCGATCTCGACCGTGTTGGTCGCGGTGTGCAGGTCCGGGCCGTAGAAGAGGTTCTCGTAGGCGGTGATGACGTCGTAGTACGTCTTCTCCCAGGCCCGCAGCTCGGCGGACATGGTCTTGTCCTGGTTGAGGAAGTACTCGGTGTTGAGCATGTGGTCGTTCGGCCCGAGCTCCAGGTGGTGGGCGCCGTTGGCGGCGAACATCGCGTTGGCGAGCTGGACCGAGGTGGTGTCGAAGACCGTGTTGCTGTTCGGCGTGCCCTCGGGGGTGTTGGGTCGGTTCATGTAGGCGGGGGTGATGTGCGGTTTGCCGCCGGAGGCGACGCGCTGGCGTTCCAGGTAGTCGCGGACCGAGGCGTTGGTCTCGTAGTTGGACCACAGCTCGGTGTAGAGGTAGTCGGCGCTGGAGCGGGCGAGTTCGGCGTCGCCGTAGCCGTCGACAGCGTTGAAGCCGACGGCGTTGCGGCCGGCGGGCAGCGCCTGGCGGGCGCGGTCGGTCAACTGGGCGAAGCCGGCGGGCCGGTCCACGCGGTTGCCGTTGATGTCGTACATCTCCTCCCAGTAGCCGATCTGGTCGAGGTGGGCTCCGTCGAACCCCATGGAGGCGACCGAGTCGGTGTACTGGCCGATGATGTAGTTCTGCCAGCCGGTGTTCTGGGGGTTCATCAGCTTCAGGACCTGGCCGGGGAGCATGGGGTAGGTCCATTCCTGGCCGTTGCCCTTGAACAGCCGCCAATCGGGGCTGACCTGCGACTGGTCGTAGTCGTTGAGCGCCGCGTAGGACATCTGGTACGGCATGGCGGCCACGCCCCGGTCGTGGCCGGAGGCGATGTAGTCGCGGACGGTCTGGGAGCTGATGGTGTCGCCGCTCCAGGCGGTCCAGGTGCTCGCGACGCCGGAGCCGTCGTGCTTGACGGGCTTCTCGTGCTTCCACAGCCAGTCGTAGTACTGGAGGGAGTTGATGTGGTAGCGCTGGGAGAGCTCGGCGATGTCGCCCTCGGCCTCCGCGCCGGAGATGCCGGTGCCGTAGTGGGCGAGGAAGCCCATGCGGGGGAAGCGCGTCCAGGTGCTGGAGACATCGATGGCGGTCTGGGTGCGGGTGGTGCCGGCCTCGATCTCGACGAGGTAGCCGGTGAAGTCGGTGTGGGGCGGGGTGACCCGCCAGGTCACCTCGCCGCTGCCGCCCGCCGACACGGTGCCCTGGGCCACCACGTCTCCCAGGTGCGTGAGCTTGAAGTTGACCGGCCCGCTGCCGTCGACCCGGGCGGTGACGACGGCCTCCTGGCCCGGGGCGTAACGGGAGGCGTTCGTCCACGCGTCGGACACCGTGGCCGCCGCGGCTTCGGTGGCCGGCAGCGCGACCACACCCGCGCCCGCCAGGGCGAGAGTGGCGAGCAGGGAGTAGGTACGAGGCAATCGACGACGCTGTCTTCCTCGGAACATCAGGACCTCTTTCCTTCGGCTGGACCGATCGGTGATCGATAGCGATCGGGGGGATGGGGAGACGGCTGGACCCGGACATGGCCTCGCCCCCTCGGCACGGGGGGAGCACCGCCGGCTCCACGCGGGCTCCTGGCGACGGGAAAGCGGTCGTAGCGTCGCGCTGTTGCTTCCGTGTGTCAAGAAAGTAAGCGCGATTTCTGTGAAACCTGATGGACCCACAGATCGGTGGCGCGAAGCGGGTCATGCCGGGGGAGTGGGTCCCGCCTCTGGGCTCACTTCTGTCCCATCCGCCCCTTGCTTTTCCTATTTCTTTTTATCCGCCAGAAAGATTGACGCCCAGTTCACGTGCCTTCACGGTGTCTCTCAGGCGCACGGTACGGACGGGCGCCGCGTCGTCGGAGAGGACCGGACAAGGGCAGATCCACCGGGCGGCGCCGACTCGGGTGGTAGACCGCGACCCGGATCCCGGACACCGTCGGCGGCGTGGGCGCGATCCGGGTGACCGGCCTGTGGCCGTACCTGACGCGCGAGGAGATCACCGAACACGATGTCCTACCGGTACGTGGGCAGGCTCATCCCGGTGAGGGACTTCCGGGCGACGGTGACCGTCGACCCCAACCCCCACGGCGGTACCGACCTGACCTGGGCGGGGTCTTTCACGGACATCATCCCGGGCCCGGTGATCCCGTGGTCCACCGAAGCCGTTGGCCGTTTCAAGGTCCGGCGGCTGTCCAGGGAATCCGAGCAACGGACGCGAGCCGCCAGGCATTCTCCCGGGTTCGGTGCCAGCCGGCGGACGACGGACCCCCCGAACGATAGGGATCGACCGCGCCGACCTCCCTATCAGGCTCTGTCTTCGACGCCCGCGTACGTGGCTTCCTTCTCACATTTGGAATAGCTCGTTGACCTCCGGCACGTCGATGTGCGGATCGAAGGCGGCCAGCGTGGTCATGAGCACGGTGTCGGTGCGGGGAGAGGCGGTATTGCGTGAAAGCTGGACTGCCCTGCGCGCGGTGGTGGTGGCGGCGTCGATCTCCCCGGCGTCGAGGTAGGCACTGGCGAGCCAGCAGGAGTACAGAGCGACCTCGCGGGCGTGGGTGTCGTCGTAGGGAGCGGTCAGGGTCTCCAGGATCGGCACCGCCTTCTCGGGTCGCCGCAGCTCCGCCCAGCAGCGGCCCGCCATGATCTGGGACTCGTCGCGGTTGATCCAGTACACCGTGTCCGGTTCCTCGACGGCCCTTGCGTCGCGCCGGTCGTGGGCGTCCTCGGATACGCCCAGCGCGTGATCGACTCCTCTGGCGTCTCCAACTCGGGCGCAGGCCCACGCCAGGCGATCGGCGAGGACGACGCGAACGGCGGGCAGCACGTCAAGCGGCGCGTTGGCGAGAGAGGCACGGGCCATGGCCATGCCTTCGGCGGGCTGGTCGGAGGATGCGGTCAGATAGGACAGCTCCGAAAGGGCCGTCGCCCCCAACGTGCGGTCACCCGCCTGGTTGGCCGCGTTCGCGGCCATAAGCGCGAGCTGCCGGGCCTGCTCAAGCCGACCGGCGTCGAATGCCGTCCATGAAGCGAACTGGTACAACTCGCCGAGAGCGGACAACAGCTCGCGGCCGACCTCCTCGGTGTACGAACCGCGGGAGGCGAGTGACGACAAGGTGCCGATCTCGTCCTCGACCAGCGGGAAGACGGACGACCCGCCGCTGAAGTCGTCCAACCGCCGCAGATCGGCTACGCGTTGGCGGAAGCGCTCCACATCCGACCGGCCGACACGGCGTCCCTGCGCCACGGCCTCCGAGCCAGTCAGCGCGATTCCGGCGAGCCCTGCTGCTCCGATGAACTGCCGTCGGTCCACAGGCACCGTCCCTTCGTCAGTAGGGATACCCGCTTGGCGGGAGGTGTGACCACGGTAACCGGAGAGCTCAATACCCAGTACCTGTTCCAGATGGGGCCGCCAGACATGGGGCCTCCGAAGTCCTGCTTCCCAGCGGTACACCTGGTTTCGCCCGGGACCGTCGTGAGGCCGCCGACCTGCGGCTTCGGCTAGGCGTCGCGACAAGGCGGCCTGGCTGAGGCCAAGTGACTCACGTGCTTCTTTGATCAAGTCCCCGTCGTGCATGGGCTCCACCCGGCGGTTCTGGCAGACAACTGGACGACATCTGGCCGACAGTCTGGCAGCTATCTGCGCCCTGTACATGGGCGTTGACTGTACGTCACTCCTTCCTGCGATCGAAAGGGTGTGAAATGCCGACTGGTGCCTCACCTCCCGTCTGGATGCCGTCGAGAGATGCGGGAGTTCAAGTGTTGCCCTGCGGCCGGTGGTTCGATGCGGTGCGGCTGTCGGGGTATGTCGCGGAGCGGGTCTTCGGTCGGCTGTTGATCTCCGGTGTGGGGCCGGTGATTCGGGATCAGGTGGGGGATGTGTGGTGCTGGCTGATCCGGCCGGGGGCTGGGGACGGGTGGGGGATCGCGGGAGTGACCGTTCTGGGGGAGGGGCGGTCGGTGGCGGTGCCGCCGGGGGAGTGGGTGAAGGGGCCATCGACGCGGTGGTTCGTCGCGCCGCGCGGGGACTGCCTGACGGATCCGGACCGGCTGCGGGACGCGGTGCGGTTCGTCTTCGGCGGTGGCGGCCGTGTCTGAGCAGATCGACTGGCCGCCGGGGACGCCGGTGCATCTGACGGTGCCGGTGTGGGAGATGGGGTACTGCCATGGCTGCGCCGATGTCGTACGCCTCGCGGACCACGTCTGTCCGGGCGAGGAGCGGGAGGGGGAGGAGTGACCGGGGGTGTGATCGTGTCGGTCGAGGTCGATGCCGCGACCGTTCGGCTCGGGGATCGGGTCATGGTCGGCGGGGCCGTGCTCGTCGTTGAGGACATGGCCGCTGTCGCGCGGGGTGGCAAGCGGTTGGACTTCAGCAGCGGGGAGTCGCTGGTGCTCCGGGCGACCACCGTGCTGTGGGTCGCTCGGCATGTGCGGCCAGGGCCAGGAGGAGGGGTTCCTCGCCGTGGCGGGCGATCAGCTGGAGGCCCGTCGTGGGGCCTGCCGGGAGGGTGATCGCCGGGTGGCCGCTGAGGTTGAACGCCCAGGTCAGGGAGGTCGAGACGCGGTCGCCCGGGCCTTCGTGGCCGTGGGGTGGGTTGGGGGTCGTGGGGGTCGCGATCAGGTCGGTCCGGGTGAACAGGGCGTTGAGGGCGGCGTCGTTGAGGGAACGGGCGGCCCGGTGGCCCGCGCGGAGGGCCGTCCAGACCGGGGCCGGGTCGTGGAGGCGGACCGGGAAATCCCTCACGGTCACCGGGAGGCGGGCCAGGGCGGTGAGGGCGGCGTCCGCCATCGCGGGGTCGGTGTCGGCGTAGCCCAGGGTCGGCGACCAGACGACCCGCGGGGCGGCGGGCGGCGGTGCCGGGGACACGTCGGCGATCGCCGCCAGGTACGCCGCCGCGTCCGCCGCGTGGCGGGTCAGGGCGCCGCCGACGTTCAGGCCGGCGCGGTCACGGGCCGGGAGACGGCCGTTCGTCGGCTTGAGGCCGAGCACGCCGCACCACGCCGCCGGTATCCGCACCGAGCCCGCGCCGTCGCTGCCACTGGCCAGTGGGACCATGCCCGTCGCCACCGCCACGGCCGAGCCGGCCGAGGAGCCGCCGGGGGTCAGGGCCGGGTCCCACGGGTTCAGCGTCCGGCCCCGGTCGGTCAGGCCCCACGTCTGCCACACCGTGCCCCGGCCCGGCACCGCCGTGGCGCCCACCGGGACGCAGCCCGCCGCCAGCAGGCGCGTGCTCTGGACCGATGCCAGGCCCTCCGGGGCCTTCACGCCGATCGGGACCCCGGCCAGCGGGAGGCGTTCACCGCGGTGGACCGCCCGGTCCACCTCCCGGGCGGCCTCCGCCGCCGGCCAGACCGTCGTGAACGCCCGCACCGAGCCGTCGAGGCGCTCGATCGCGCGCAGCGCCGCCGCCGCGACCTCCGCCGCCGACAACTCCCGCGCCCGCACCGCCGCCGCGATCTCCACGGCCGACAGCCGCGCGTATTCCTCGTCCCGCATCACGCGAAGTGAACTGCCGCGCACCGTTTCGCGTCAAGAGTCGGCGGACACCCGCCGTCCGGCGGCGTAGGGCACAATCGGACGCGATGAGTACCTACCGTGAGCGCGCGCATCGCCAGACCGCCCGGGCGACGGTGCTGAGCGCCATCGCCAGCCGCGAGCGCCGCTCACACCTGTCCGCGCCCCGGGTGCCGACCGTCGGCATCGACATCGGCGGCACCAAGGTCATGGCCGGGGTGGTGGACGCCGACGGCACGATCCTGGAGCGGGTCCGCACCGAGACGCCGGACAAGTCCAAGAGCGCCAAGGTGGTCGAGGACACCATCGCCGAGCTGGTCCTGGACCTCTCCGACCGGCACGACGTGCACGCCGTCGGTATCGGCGCCGCCGGCTGGGTGGACGCGGACCAGTCGCGCGTCCTGTTCGCCCCGCACCTGGCCTGGCGCAACGAGCCGCTGCGCGACGCGCTGGCCGCCCGCCTCGTGGTGCCGATCCTGGTGGACAACGACGCGAACACCGCGGCCTGGGGCGAGTGGCGGTTCGGCGCGGGCCGGGGCGCCGAGCACCTGGTGATGATCACGCTGGGCACGGGGATCGGCGGCGCGATACTGGAGGGCGGCCGGGTCAAGCGCGGTGCGTACGGGGTGGCCGGCGAGTTCGGCCATATGCAGGTGGTGCCGGGCGGCCACCGTTGCGCCTGCGGGAACCGGGGCTGCTGGGAGCAGTACAGCTCGGGCAACGCGCTGGTCCGTGAGGCGCGCGAGCTGGCCGCCGCCGACTCGCCCGTCGCTCACCACATCCTCGACCGGGTGGGCGGGCAGATCGCCGACATCACCGGCCCGCTGATCACCGAGCTGGCCCGCGAGGGCGACCCGATGTGCGTGGAGCTGCTCCAGGACATGGGCCGCTGGCTGGGCGTGGGCATCGCCAATCTCGCCGCCGCGCTCGACCCGGCCCGCTTCGTCGTCGGCGGCGGCGTGAGCGACGCCGACGATCTGCTGATCGAGCCGGCCCGGGAGGCGTTCCGGCGTCACCTCACCGGGCGCGGGTACCGTCCGGAGGCCGAAATCGTCCGGGCCGAGCTGGGCACTGACGCGGGGATGGTGGGTGCCGCCGACCTGGCCCGGCTGGTCGCCCGGCGCTTCCGCCGCGCCAACCGGCGCCGTGCCGAACGGGCCCACCGCGGCGCGGGGTTCGAGCTGCGGCTGCCGCCGCGAGGACGGGCGGCCCAGCCATGACGACGGCCACCACGGCCCCGGGCGGCGGCGGTGGCAGCACCGCCCTGGGCGCCTTCCCGCACCGGCCCCCGAGACGGCCGCGCCACCGCTGGCTGGCGGCCGTCGTCGTCGCGCTGCTGATCGCCATCCCGGCCGGCTATCTCGCGCTGTCCGCCTACCAGAGCAGGGACAGCGGCGAGGACAAGGCCCGTTCGGCGTCGGCGCGGGCGCTGATCTACGAGTGGCCGAGCAAGGTGCTGCGCCGCATCTACGATGTGCCGATCCCCAGCGGCTCGGCGTACGTGGGGTATTACGAGACGAACACCTGGGACGAGTCCACGCTGTACGTGGAGTTCCGCTGCTCGCCCAGCCAGCTCACCGCGTTTCTGGAGGAGTTGGGCACCGACCGGTCGCAGCTGGTCGAGGACACTGTCACCATCGACCGGTCGAGCGCGGACGTGATCGGCTGGCGCTTCGACGACCCCACGCGCGCGTTCGCGGGCACGGTGGTGCAGCAGTCGGAGCAGGAGCCCGAGGTGTCGGTCACGGTGGACCTCACCCGCGAGGAACGGCCGCGCGTCTACGTCGTCTCCACCACCGACCCCTGATCCGCCCGGCGGACGGGGCGCGGTGGATCATGGCGGGATGAACGAGGCGCACGACGCGCACGGTCCCAACGACCCGCACGACCCGCACGGCCCGAAGGGCGGCGCGGACAGCGCGCTCGCCCGCGTACGGGCGGCGGCGGCCCGAGGCGAGTTCCCGCCGTCGCCTAGAGCCGGTCCTCGGCCAGCCGTCGGGCGACCCGTTCCAGCAGCGGGCCCGCCTGGGCGACGCAGATCTCCGGGTCCGGCTCCTCGTCGGTCAGCGGGTAGGCCCGTTCGATCCCGGCGGCGCGCAGGGTGTCCTCGTCGAGTGTCAGCCGTCCGCAGACCGCGACCACCGGCTTGCCCGCCGCCCCGGCCGCCGCCGCGACGCCGGCCGGGGCCTTGCCACGCAGGGTCTGCTCGTCCAGCGAGCCCTCGCCGGTGATCACCAGGTCGGCGCGGTCCAGGGCGGCGGTGAAGCCGAGGACCTCCAGCAGCACGTCGATGCCGGGACGGAAGACGGCGTTCAGCCCGAGGAGCGCGCCGAAGCCGACGCCGCCCGCCGCTCCCGCGCCGGGCGCGCGGGCGTACTCGGCGGCGCGGGAGCCCGGCGCGCGCTCCAGGACCCGCGCGAAGTTCGTCAGCGCGTTGTCCAGCGCCTCGATCTCCACGGGGTCGGCGCCCTTCTGCGGCCCGTAGACGGCGGCGGCGCCGTTCGGGCCGGTCAGCGGGTTGTCCACATCGCCGGCGAGCACGAACGTGGTGTCTTTCAGCCGGGGATCGAGCCCGGACAGGTCCGCTTCGGTCAGCTCGCGCAGCGGCCCGCCCCCATGCGGCAGCGCGTCGCCGTCGGCGTCCAGCAGTCGCGCGCCCAGCGCGGTCAGCATCCCGGCGCCGCCGTCCGTGGTGGCCGAGCCGCCGACGCCCAGCACGACGGTGCGCGCCCCGGCGTCGAGCGCCGCCGCGATCAGCTCGCCCGTGCCGAACGTGGTCGCGGTCAGCGGCGCGAACGTGAACGGCGGCAGCAGCCGCAGCCCCGACGCCTGCGCCATCTCCACCACGGCGACGTCGTCCCGCAGCGCGAACGACGCGGTGACCGGCAGTCCCAGCGGCCCGGTCACCGCGGCCTCCCGGGCGGTGAAGCCGCCCGCGACCGCCGCGTCCACCGTTCCGTCGCCGCCGTCCGCGACCGGCAGCGACTCGATCTCCGCCGACGGCCGCACGGCGCGGATGCCGGCCGCCACGTGCCGCCCGACCTCGGCGGCCGTCAGCGAGCCCTTGAACTTGTCCGCGGCGATGAGCACTTTCCCGGTCACGTCAGCCTCCTCGGTGCCCCCGGGCCGACCCTATCCACGGCCGTCCGCGCGCACACCCGGAGGAAGATCACACCGCGCCGCGCAGCCGGCGCCACACCGCCTTGGCAGCGTTGTGCCCCGACATCCCGTGCACGCCGGGCGCCGGCCAGGAGGCCGAGGAGCAGAGGAAGACGGCGGGGTGCGCGGTGGCGTAGGGGTGGAGGCCGATCCGGGGACGGAACATGGTCTGGAGGCCGGAGAACGCGCCGCACGCGATGTCCCCGCCCACGTAGTTCGCGTTGCGGCGCTCCAACTCGGCCGGGCCGGCCGCCGCGCGGGCCAGCACCAGATCGCGGAAGCCGGGCGCGAACCGCTCGATCTGCCGCTCGATCGCGTCCGTGAGATCGCCGTCCCACCCGTTGGGCACATGGCCGTACACCCAGAACACGTGCTTGCCCTCGGGCGCCCGCCCGGGGTCGACCAGGCTGGGCTGCGAGGTGATCAGGAACGGCACCTCCGGGGCCCGCCCCTCGATCGCCGCCGCGCGCAGGGCGGCGTTGATCTCCCGTGTGCCCGGGCCGAGATGGACGGTCCCGGCCCGCCGCGCCGCCTCCGAACGCCATGGCACCGGGCCGTCCAGCGCGTAGTCGATCTTGAACACGGCCGCCCCGTAGCGGAAGTGGTCGAACGCCCGGCCGAGCCCCGCGATCCTGGCCAGCGCGGTGGGGGAGGTGTCGAAGACATACGCCCGCGCGGGCGGCAGCTCGTCCAGCCGCTTCACCTCCACGCCGGTGTGCACCACACCGCCCAGATCGCGCAGATAGCCGGCGAGGGCGTCGGAGATCGCCTGCGAGCCGCCGCGCGCCATCGGCCAGCCCCCCTCGTGGGCGGCCAGCGCGAACACCATCGCGATGGCGCCGGTCGCGAGCGTGGTCGTGGGCGCGATGACGTGCGCGGCCAGGCCGGACAGCAGCGCGCGGGCGCGCTCGTCACGGAAGCGGCGGGTCAGCAGGGAGACGGGCTGGACGGCGTTGAGGCCGAACCGCGCCAGCGTGACCGGGGCGCTCGGCAGCCCGTCCCAGGGCACCTTGAGGAAGTCGCCGACCAGGGAGTCCCACTTGCCGAGATAGGGGGCGAGCAGCCGCCGGTACGTCCCGGCGTCGCGCGGGCCGAACGACGCGGCCGTCTCTCCGACCGAGCGGGCCAGCACGGCGGCACCGCCGTCCGGGAACGGGTGGGCCAGCGCCAGCTCGGCGTGCAACCAGGCCAGGCCGTACTTCTCCAGCGGCATTCGCTTGAACGCGGGGGAGCCGATGCCCATCGGGTGGACGGCCGAGCACGGGTCGTGGCGGAAGCCCGGCAGCGTCAGCTCCTCCGTCCTGGCCCCGCCGCCGACGGTGTCCTTCGCCTCGAACACCTCGACCGACATGCCCCGGCGGGCCAGCTCGACGGCGGCCGTCAGCCCGTTCGGCCCTGCTCCCACGACGACGGCGTCACGCAACGACGACACTTACGGCTCCCCTCGCCGTTGAGGATCGAAGACCGGGTCAGGAGGCAGCCCCCGGGCGGCCCGCGGTCAGGATCCCGAGGATACGCCGAGCGGTGCCCTCGTCCCGTGCCGCCGTGAACGGCAGCGCGTTGTCCCCGGTGATGGCGAACGACTCGCCAGTGATTGTCAGATGAGCGCCACCGGCCTCGGCGACCAGCAGCAGGCCGGCGGCGTGGTCCCAGGCCAGCTCCCAGCTGAACGCGACCGCGTCCAGCCGGCCCGAGGCCACGGCCAGGTACTCCAGCCCGGCGGAGCCGCAGGGGCGGGGCGCGATCCCGTCCGTCCACAGGCACGACAGGGCGCGCTTCTGGTCGTGGGTCGTGTAGTCGGGGTGCGAGCAGGCGACCTCCAGCACCTTGCCGGGGGGTGGGGAGCCGGCCCGCAGCGGCTCGCCGTTCAGCCACGCGCCCGCCCCGCGCCGGGCGTGCGCCAGCAGATCGCGCGCCGGGGCGTAGGTCCAGGAGGCGAGCACCTCCCCGCGGTGCGCCAGGGCGACCAGGGTGCAGAAGCCCGGCTCGCCGCGCACGAACTGGCGGGTGCCGTCGACCGGATCGACGATCCACACCGGCGCGTCCTCCGCCAGGGCCGCGTAGCCCTCGGGGTTCTCGTGCACGCTCTCCTCGCCGACCACCGCCGAGCCGGGCAGCAGGCGGGTCAGCTCCCGCGCCAGCCGCCGTTCGGCGCCTCGGTCCGCGATGGTCACCAGGTCGTGCGGCCCGGTCTTGACGGTCACCTCGTGCGCGGCCAGGCGCTGCCAGCGCGGCATGATCTCCACGGCCGCCGCTTCTCGCACCGCGGCCTCGACATCCGCCACCAGCTTTTCGTCGATCATGTGTCCATCGAAACACGACACGTCCGACATGCCCGTCGCGGGGTCGGGGCGTCCGGACGGCCGGACGCCCCGACGACCGGGGTGGTGCGGGAAGGCATCGGACGGCGCGGAACGGCTCGGAACGGCGCGGGACAGCGTGGGACGGCTCGGAACGACGCGGGACAGCGTGGGGCGGCGCGGAACGGCTCGGGACAGCGTGGGGCGCGGTGCCGGGGCGCTCGGGATCAGGCGACGCCCGCGCGGCGCAACTCGCTGGTCACCGCGTAGTGGTGGCTCGGGGAGACTTTGCGGGCCGCGTCCAGCAGCAGCGGCACCACGACATCGGGCGCGTTCGCCGCCGCGCGGGCGGCCTCCTCCGCCGTTCTCGCCTGGACCAGTGCCGTCAGCAGGGTGACCGCCTCCTTGCCGTGGCCGGCCGACCACAGCTCGGCGGCGATGCTGCCCGCCTCGCTCGCCGGGCGCGCGGCGCCCTGGCGCAGGAGCTGGCCGCAGTCCCGCTCCCGGCCGGCCTCCGCCAGCGCCTCCGCCGCCAGGACGAGTGAGCCCGGCGGCAGCGTGGCGGCCTCCCACAGCAGCGTGGTCAGGTCGGAGACCATTCCGGTGCGTTCCAACTCGGTCACCAGCACCGGCAGTCGCTCCGGGGGGCCGCTCGCGGCCTCGCACAGCACCATATGCGCCGCGCCGTTCAGGCCGTCCGCACGCAACTGACGCAGTCGCTCCGCCACTTCGAGCGCCGCCTGGTGGTCCTCCGGGGTCAGCGCGAACCGGCGCTCGGCGATGATCTCCTTGTGCACCGCCCCGGCGAAGCGTGATCCCCGCAGCGGCGGGATCCCGGCCGTCTCGGCCTCGGTCTCGGCCGCGATGACGGGTGCGGCCACCGGCACCGGCGCCGCGTTCGGCGCCGCCGCCTCGTCCAGCCCGGCGAACCGCGCGCCGCGTGGTCGCCGCACGGACTTGACCACGGGAGCGGGGGCGGGCGCCGGAACGGGCTCGGGCGTCTCCGGCACGACCTCGCCCAGCGCGTCGAGCCGGGCGCGCATCTCGGCGCGGCGGGACAGCACCCGCTCCTGGTCGTCCTTCGCCCACAGCAGCAGCGCGGCGAACCGCTCCGCGTCCTGATCCTGGCCCGCATGTCGCGCCACTTCGTGTGCGGCAGCCAACTGCCGCTCTCTCATGTGGACTTCACGCTCGGCTCGATCCAGCCCCACCAGCCGGCGGGTCAGTGCCTCCCGGCCGCCGGGCCGCGCGTCATGGGCGCGGGCGGCGGCCTCGTAGGCGGCCCTGACGCGCCAGCCCATCTGTTCGGCGACGGCGGGGCCGTGCCGGGTCGCGAGGTCCTGGAGGAGGTCGGCGACGGCGTCCCAGGGCGGCAGCTCCCGGCCGGTCAACCACGCCTGGAGCTCCTCGCCGTTGCGCCGGGCGAAGGCGGCGAACCAGCCGTCCTCGGGGTCGAGGCCACTCGTGACCGTTCGCAGTTCGGTCGTGAAGGCGGCCAACCGGGCCGTCATGTCGTGCTGAGCCAAGCGCACATCCGCCATGTCCGTACTGAACCCAAGTCGGTTGCGAATCGTGTTCCCGGTCGGTTACGGCCAGTTTTCGAGCTGCTCTTTTCGGCCTTTACCCTGGCTGCGAGCCTTCGCGAACGGATCGCGCCCCGGGTCGTGCGGCGTCGTGCGGGCCGTACGATGGGGCGGCCGTCAGCGTCCGACGGCGTAACCTCGCGTCCCTCGTGGATTGGCCGCCGCCGACAGTACACCTGTTTCCGGGGCGCGGGCCACCGCGCTCAGCCGCCCCTCCGTCCAGGCCCCCGCGACGGTCACCTGGTGGCCGCGCCGCCTCGGCTCGGTGATCGTTTTCTCGCCAGTCCGGGATTCCACGGTGACGCTTCCGGGGGCGCGTCGCGCGCGGGTGGAAGGAGCTGGGGAAGCTGTCCTGATGCCACTTGGGGGCGTCTATCGCGCCCTGGAGGTCCAAGCCGCCCCGGACGGGCGGGTGCGGAGCGGGGGGTCGGCCCTCCGCCGGGGGGCGGTTCGGCGGAGGGCCCGTTCGTGGGGTGTCAGTCCGCCGCCGTCTCGGCGGGGACGGACGCCGGGGCGGTGGCGGTGGCGGTGACCGGGGCGGGCGGCGCGGGCGGGATCAGGCGCATCAGCAGGGCGTGGACGATGAACCCCGCCGCCAGGCCCACGGCCCAGCCGTAGTCGGCCAGGGGCTGGAGGAACGGGACCAGCCCGTCCTCCGGGTACGGTCCGCTGTAGGAGCCGCCGACCGCGAGAAAACCGCCGATCAGGAACGCGGCCACCGCCCGCCAGTTCCAGCCGCGGTCGTACCAGTAACGGCCTTCCGCCCGGTACAGCTCCGCGATGTGCAGGCGCGTGCCGCGCAGCAGCCAGTAGTCCGCGATCAGGATGCCGGAGACCGCGCCCAGCAGGCCGCCGACCGTGCCGAGCCAGGTGAAGATGTAGATGTCCGGGTCCTCGTAGAGCTTCCACGGGAAGATCACCACGCCGATGGTGGCGGCGATCAGCGCGCCCGTACGGAAGGTGACGCGCCGGGGGGCGACGTTGGACAGGTCGTACGCCGGGGACACCAGGTTCGCCGCGATGTTGGTCGTCAGCGTGGCCAGCAGGATCACGAACAGGGCGAACACGATGCCGAGTTCGTTGTCCATCCGGGCGGCGAGCTGCGCCGGGTCCCAGATCGGCTCGCCGTAGACCGCCTGCGAGCCCGAGGTGACCAGCACCGACAGCAGCGCGAACAGCGCCATGGTGGTGGGGAGTCCGAGCGACTGGCCCCACACCTGGGCGCGCTGGCCGGAGCCGAAGCGGGTGAAGTCGGGGATGTTGAGCGAGAGCGTCGACCAGAAGCCGATCATGCCCATCAGGGACGGGAAGAAGACGTCCCAGAAGTCGGCGCCCCAGCCCAGCTCGGAGGGCTGGTCCAGCAACGGCCCGAAGCCGCCCGCCTCGTTGGCGATCCACAGCAGGAGCAGGCCCGCGCCGACCAGCATCACCGGGGCGGCCCAGCTCTCGAACCGCCGCAGCGTGTCCATGCCGCGCAGGATGATCCAGATCTCCAGGGCGAAGAAGGCGGCGAAGCACAGCCACAACGTCCAGGCGTAGCCGCCGATTTCGCCCGCCTCGGCCCACCAGCTGTCGGCGCCGAACAGGCGCCCGGCCAGGAAGAAGATGCTCTGGCCGCCCACCCAGGTCTGGATGCCGAACCACACGCAGGCCGCCAACCCCCGTACCAGCGCGGGCAAGTTGGCGCCCAACACGCCGAACGAGGCGCGGGCGAGGACCGGGAACGGTATGCCGTACTTCGGCCCGGCGTGGCCGGTCAGCACCATCGGGGCCAGCACGATGACGTTGGCGATGGCGATGGTCAGCACGGCCTGCACCCAGTCCATGCCGAGCGTGATCAGCCCGGCGGCCAGCGTCCAGGTGGGGACGTTGATGGCCATGCCGACCCACAGAGCGGCGAAGTTGTACGTGGTCCAGGTGCGTTGTTCCAGCGGGACCGGACGCAGGTCGTCGTTGGCGAACCGGGGATCGAGCTCGGCGTCGTCGGGTGGGGGCGGTGGGGCGGACGTTCTGGCGGGGACGGTGTCGGTCATCGTGGGGGTGGCCCTTCGTGCGGCGTGTCGCGGGGGGTGACGGACGAACAGCCGTGCGGGTGCCGAGTCTCAGGCGTGGAGGGCGGGGATCACGTGCTCGCCGTAGGCGTCGACCACCGCCTCCTTGGCGTCGTGCATGTCGTAGACGGCGAACTGGTCGACGCCCAGCTCGCGCAGGCGGCGCAGCTTGGCGATGTGCGCCTCGGGCGGGCCGATCAGGCAGAAGCGGTCCACGATCTCGTCCGGGACGAACGCCGTGTCCGGATTCCCGGACCGGCCGTGGTGGCTGTAGTCGTAGCCCTGCCGTTCCTTGATGTACGCGGTCAGCTCCGCCGGGACCATGCCGCTGCCCTCGCCGTAGCGGGCGACGAGATCGGCCACGTGGTTGCCGACCATCCCGCCGAACCACCGGCACTGGTCGCGGGCGTGGGCGAGCGCGGCGGGGGAGTCGTCGGCCGTCACGTAGGCCGGGGCCGCCACGCAGACGGTGACCGCGTCCGGGTCCCGGCCGGCCTTCGCCGCCGCGTCCTTCACGGCCTTGACCATCCACTCAGTGAGGAAGAGGTCCGCGAGCTGGAGGATGAAGCCGTCGGCCCGCTCGCCCGCGATGGCCAGCGCCTTGGGGCCGTAAGCCGCCATCCACACCGGCAGTGCGCCGTCCCTGATCCATGGCAGCCGCACCGGCGTCCCGTCCACCACGGCCTCGCGGCCCTCGGCGAGATCGCGGATGACATCGATCGCGTCGCCCAACCGGGCAAGGGTGTTGGGCTTGCGGCCCGCCACGCGCATCGCGGAGTCGCCGCGCCCGATGCCGCACACCGTGCGGTTGCCGTACATCTCGTTGAGCGTGGCGAACGTGGAGGCGGTGACCTCCCAGGTGCGGGTCCCGGGGTTGGTGACCATGGGGCCCACCGTCATCCGCTCGGTCTGCGCGAGAATCTGACTGTGAATCACGAACGGCTCCTGCCACAACACCGCGGAGTCGAACGTCCACCCGTAACGGAAACCGGCCCGCTCGGCGCGGCGCATCAGGGAGATGACCTCCGCGGCGGGCGGGTCGGTCTGCAGCACGAGTCCGAAATCCATGGCACCGCTCCTCAGTTCGGTCGGTCAGGTGGTCAGGTGGTCAGGAGAGGTACTGGCAGGTGGCGCGCGGCAGGAACATCCCGTGCCCGGCGTGGCCGGTGAACTGCCGCCGGTCGATGACGGTCCGCCCCCGGGAGAGCACGGTGACCACCTGGCCGGTGATCCGTTTCCCCTCGTACGCCGAGTAGTCGACGTTCATGTGGTGCGTCTCCGCCGACAGCGTCTGCTCGGCGGCCGGGTCGTAGATGACGACGTCGGCGTCCGCGCCCGGCGCGATCGTGCCCTTGCGGCCGTAGAGGCCGAACATGCGGGCGGGCGCGGCGCAGGCGATCTCGATCCAGCGGCGGCGCGTGATGTGCCCGTCGACCACGGCCTGGTGGAGCAGGTCCATCCGGTTCTCCACGCCCGGGATGCCGTTGGGGATCTTGGAGAAGTCCCCCCGGCCCAGCTCCTTCTGACCGGAGAAGCAGAACGGGCAGTGGTCCGTCGACACCACCTGGAGGTCGTCGGTCCGCAGCCCGCGCCACAGCGCGGCCTGGTGCTCGCGCGGGCGCAGCGGCGTGCTGCACACGTACTTGGCGCCCTCGAAGTCCGGCTCGGCCAGATTGTCGGTGGAGAGGAAGAGGTACTGCGGGCAGGTCTCGCCGAAGACCGGCAGCCCGAGATCGCGGGCCTTGGCCAGCTCGGCGACGGCCTCCTCGGCCGAGACGTGCACGACATACAGCGGCGCGCCACCGGCCACCCGGGCGAGCTGGATAGCGCGATGCGTTGCCTCGGACTCCAGCAGTGCCTTGCGGACCTCGCCGTGATAGCGCGGGTCGGTGCGGCCGGCGGCGAGGGCCTGCTCGACCAGGACGTCGATGGCGATGCCGTTCTCGGCGTGCATCATGATCGTCCCGCCGTTGCCCGCGGCGCGCTGCATGGCCCGCAGGATCTGGCCGTCATCGCTGTAGAAGACCCCCGGGTAGGCCATGAACAGCTTGAAGGAAGTGATCCCCTCGTCCACGAGGAGGTCCATCTCCTTGAGGGAGCTCTCGGTGACGTCGGACAGGATCATGTGGAAGGCGTAGTCGATCGCGCAGTTCCCCGCGGCCTTGGCATACCAGGCGTCGAGCCCCTCGCGCAGCGCCCGCCCCTTGGTCTGGACGGCGAAGTCCACGATGGTCGTGGTCCCACCCCAGGCGGCGGCCCGCGTCCCGGTCTCGAAGGTATCCGCCGCGGACGTGCCGCCGAACGGCAGTTCCATGTGGGTGTGGGCGTCGACGCCGCCGGGGATGACGTACTTCCCGGTGGCGTCGATGACGTGATCGGCGGTCCAGCTCTCCGCGAAGGCACTGCCGCGCTCGGCGACGGCGGCGATCCGCTCGCCTTCCACCAGGACGTCGGCCTCGACCTCGTCGGCGGCGGTGAGGACCAGTCCACCCCGGATGACGGTTCTGCTCACGTCGGAGCTCCTTCTGGGTCTACGCCTGTAGAACGGAGAGGAGACGACCGTAGACCCGAACGCGGACCGTGGCAATAACATGACCGTTAATGATCAGGGTCGGGTGTGTTGCGCTCCGGTCTGCGCATGCGTGGTCGCCGAACTGGGCCCGTACGCGGGTCGCGGTCGACAGCCGGCGCCTGCGGTTCGGCAGCCCCGAGCCCGCCCGATCAGGGGTGAGGGGCGGGCTCGGGTGGCGGGCGCTGGGCGGCGGGGTGCTGGTGCTGAACATGCTGCTGGGCGAGGTGGCGCCGGGCGGTGCGGGCGCCGGCCTGTACGGGATCCTCGTGATGGCCGTGCTCGCGGTGTTCCTGGCGGGGCTGATGGTGGGCCGGACTCCGGAGTATCTGGGCAGGAAGATCCGACGGCGTGAGATCACCTTCGCCGCGCTGTACGTGCTCGCGATGCCGTTCGCGGTGCTGCTGGGCACCGGGCTGGCCCTGGGCTTCCCCGGCCCGAGGGAGACCATCCTCAACGCGGCGCCCCACGGTCTGACCGAGGTGCTCTACGCCTATGCCTCCGCCGCCAACAACAACGGCAGCGCCTTCGCGGGGCTGGGCACGGACACCGTCTTCTACAACACCACGCTGGGACTGGCGATGCTGATCGGCCGGTACCTGCCCATCGTCTTCGTCCTCGCGCTGGCCGGTTCGCTCGCCCGGCAGCAGCCGGTCCCGGTGGGCCAGGGCACGCTGCCGACCCACCGGCCCCTTTTCGTGGGCCTGCTGACCAGCGTCGTGATCGTTGTCGCGGGTTTGTCGTACTTCCCGGCACTGGCCCTGGGACCTGTGGCGGGTGGAGCCGGTGACGTCGTCGCGGACGGTGCCGGCTGCGCCGAACGCGGCCGCCAGAGCCGCAAAGGCACAAAGACTCCCGCCGCAGCACCGCGGTGTACTTCTCCCCGGTGACGCGCTGGACAGCGCGGGCTCGCCACGCACTACGGGTCGGGTTCTCTTGGGCATCAGGCACGCTCCTCCGGGCAGCCCGCGCCTGTCCGCAGCATCAAGAGGGCATGCGGAAAGGGGGCGGGCCCCGTCGGGGGACCTTCAGCCGGCGATGCGGTCCCGGCGCGGGCGGGGACGGCGGCGGCGAACGGCGTGCGCTTCCTGCCGAGAGCCGTTCCGTACCAGCTCGGCGAACTACCGTTTCTCCACGGGCACTTGGAGCGCCTTACGCGGTCCGTGCCGGATCCGGCACGGACGCTGTGGGGACGGCCGACCAGAGGCTACGGTGTGTGCGTGACCGCTTCCGCTCTGCCCCCGCCCCCTCCGCCAGGGGTGGCGCGGCGCTTACGCCTGTGGTGGGTCTCCCGTGACGCGCTGCCCAGCCTGCCGCGCTGGATGCTCCTGCGGGCCGGCCCGTTCCTGCTGGCGACTGTCATGCTCTATATAGGCAATGGGGTGCTCATCGGCTGGGCGGGCGCCTACAACGTCCTGGTGGGCATCACCTCCCCAGCTGACGCCGATCCGCAATGGTGTGCCTGGCCGCTGTCACTGGCCGGCTGGGCCTTGCTGCCCGCACTGATCGGCGGTGTAGTCGGCTACCTCGTGTCCGCGCAGATCGAGGCCCACCGCAGCCGGGACCTGGCCGAGATCCTCGCCGAGCTTCGCGACCAGGCGGGCGCCGCCGGCCCGGAGAGCGGGTGAGCACCATGCGCTCTCTGCATGAGGTCTACAAAGAAGCCGACGAGGGCGATCGCCGCACCATCGAGGGCTTGTACCAGTGGCATGCAGAGGACTGGGACTCGGCCGAAGGGGCATGGATGGTGTGGGTGGGCAAAATCCTTCAGGCCAGTGAGATGCAAGACCATGGGGTCGTGGAGGCGCTGCGCCGAGCGGAGGCACTGGCCCTGGACACTCTGCGGCTTTGTCTTGAGCGGCCGGGACACGTCCGGTGCCCGCACTGCCGCCGGGTCTTCCGCCGCGTGGAGACCAACTCCGGGAGCGCCGATGGAACATAAGCCTTTGCACCAGATTCTCGGCGAGCTTCTGCTTCAGGCTGCTCCGGAGGCCGGCCCGTGGGCGCGTGTGGAAGCCGCCGCAGTCCTCGCGGACGCCGCGGAACACGGCAGGCAACTGACCGAACGACAGCGCCGGATCGTCGCCCAGGATCTCGCCGAGGGGGCCCGGCGCTTCCTGCCGGTGGACGCGGTGCGCCGTGAGCACCTGCCGGGCGCGGAACTGCGGGACGCTGACCTGAGCGCGGCGATCATCGAGAACGCCGACCTGTCCCGCGCTGACCTCCGCGGCGCCGACCTTTCTGCAGCACGGATGCAGGAGGTGAACCTGTCCGGGGCCAACCTGCGAGAGGCGACGCTCGCGTTCGCACAGATGGCATGGGCATGTCTATCCGGAGCGGACCTCACCGGGGCCAGGCTCGACCATGTAGTGCTGAGATATGCCAGATTGGCCGCCGTGGACCTGACGGGAGCTGATCTCCATGGTGCAGATCTGAGGGATACCTTCTTCCAGAACGCGATCCTCGTCGGCGCCAACCTCACAGGAGCCTCGTTGTGGGGGGCGAGGATGCGGCGTGCCGTGTGGACATCGGCGACGCAATGGCCGGACGAGTATCGGACAGCGATCGTGGAGGCGTCGGAGGAGATCGAACCGGGGGTCTTCCGCGTCCGGGGCGGCGGGAGCGCCGACCGCCTGGCAGGCGCGGGCAGTCCCCCCTCGACACGGTGATGCCTCGGCCATGACAGCGTCAGGCTTTCAGCGAACCCGAATTGTGCGCCCGTGCCCGATACCTGGGGGTGGTGACCCGCCGGACGGTCCAGCGAGCCAGCGGGCGCGCCGCTTCCTCCGGCCTTGGCACTGTGAGCCTGTCCCCCCTTCCTGACTGGCCATGGACATTACTGGCAGGGAAACCGCTACGCTGCTGAAGAGCCCACGGGAGGAGCAGCCCCGGATCAGCGCAAGCGATCCGGCAGCCATGATGCCGTCGTCGGCCGAGGACATCATCGCCATGCAGGAGCGCGGTGACCAGGCGGCGTGCCGTGAACAGATCGAGACCGCCGACGACAGGACACGTGGGCGGGTCATGCGCCGATGGTGGATCCGAGGTCTGGCTTCACAACGCCCCGGCCGCGCGGATGAGTACGCGGCACGATCCGCCGCTCAGCCGCCCTGCGGCTGAAGCACACCCTGCTCCTGATCGACCAGTGCGACGAGACCACCAACATCGGCAAACGCGACGCGTTCCTCCTCGCCCTGGGCTACCGCAACCTCCACCGCCGCATCGAGCTGGCCGACCTCCTGGTCCAGCACCTCACGATCTACCGCACCGGCCTGCACGTCACCACCGCCACCAGCAAGACCGACCGCGACTCCACCGGCCACGAAGACTTCCACCACGACCGCCCCGACCTCCAACTCAAGGCACCGGCCGCAAAGACCCAATGGCCGACGTGCCTCTCTTCGGAGCTGGTGCAGGAGAGTAACGTCCGGTGGGGCCTGTGCAGTAGATGAGAAGGAAGCTTATGGACCTCGATCTTGCGAATCATGAGGCTTTGATCGCGGATTGGGACGGGACGTTGGTCGACAGCCAACCTCTGAACTTCCGCGGCTTGGCCGCCGCGCTGGCGCCGCGGGGCCTGGTGCTCGATCAGGGTTGGTACCGGGCCCGGTTGGGTACGTCGGTCGCGGACTTGCTGGTTGAGCTAGGTAGTACGGCTCCCGTGGGGGACGTACTGGAGGCGTGTGGGCAGTACATCATCAGCGAGGTGACGTCCTTGCGGGCGTACACGAACGTCGTGGCGTTGGTGGAAGCGGCCCGTGCTGCGGGGCTGCGTACCGCGATCGCTTCTGGAGGGGCCGGTCCCGTGGTGCGAGCCGGGCTCGTGGCTACCGGACTGGCGGAGCTGTTCGAGGTGGTGGTCACACGGGAGGATGCCGAGTGGGGGAAGCCGGCACCGGACCTGTTCCTTGAAGCCGCGCGGCGTCTTGGGGTGACGCCGGCGCGGTGTGTGGTGATCGAGGACGCCGAGGAGGGCATCGCTGCTGCCGTTGCCGCCGGTATGCGGGTTGTCGACGTCCGGCCCTTTGTGTCGTCGTGCTGGTGAGCACCTAGGCGGTGATGCTGCGGACTTCCTCGTTGAAGGCGGTGACCTCGGGCAGAGCTGGGTACCGGGTCAGAAGGCTTCGACGCAGGTGGTGGACCCGGCCGAGCACGGATTGGACTGTACGGCCGTTGTGTAGGGCTTGGCGCGCTGTCGTGATTGCGCCCGTGGGCTCGCCGAGGGCGGCGTGTGCCAGCGCCAGGTCGAGTTCGGCAACGGCCTTGCGGGTCGGGGCCTGCTGGGCGTCTGGACTGGTGCGGTAGTAGCTGATCGCCTCGATCGCCGCCTCCCGGGAGAGTTCGTGCTGCCCCAGCCAGCCGTAGGAGGAAGCGTCGTAGGAGGGTAGGCGGGCGGCGTCGACGGAGAACAGTCCTCCGCCGTGCTGCGGGATGCGATCGCGGTAGCGGCGTGTGCGGGCGGCTGCTTCGGCGAACGCCTCACGGTTCCCCAGACGCGCATGGACGCGACTGAGCTGTGCAGACAGCCAGATCGCCGCGTTGCCGTCCCGGGGAGCCACGGCAAGTCCTCGGGTAGCGGCTGCCAGGGCGTCCAGGGGGCGGTCGTCGTACAGCGCGTCGGTGCACGCGACGTTCTCCGCCCATGCACAGACCTCGGGGGATCCCGATTCTTCACCGTGGTACCAGGCATCGTCGTGCAGAGCCGCGACCAGGTCCCTGCGGCCGAGATCGTGAGCAATCCAGGCCAGGATGACCGACAGCATGCCAGCGTGGTGGGCGATCTCCCGTCCCTGCCGGAGCGTGTGACGGGTGCCGTTGAGCAACTGTGCCGCCTGGTGGCGGTGCGCGGCAGCGACTGGCCACAGTTCCTGCGGTGTCCGCGCCGAGTACGTAGCCGCAAGGCTGTGTACTGCCAGTTCCAGACCTTCAATGTCTTGGCCGTCGAGGTCGCTGGCAGCCGTGTGACGGGTGTACTGGTGGATCGCTGCGGCGCTTGCTCCGTCCGGGCTGGTCACCGAAGCGATAGCTCCACCACTTATCGCTGCAAGAAGGCTGCGTCGTTTCGTAGGATCACCTGCTTCAAGAGGCGCCACGGCAGGTGGCGCGGGAAGAACGTCCGGCCCATACCGGCGCGGTGTGTCGAGCGCATGGGCCCGATCGCGCGCATCAGAGGGCGGGGACGCCGAGCTGGCTGCCGGGGGCGTGAAACCCAGCTCGTTCAGGTTCTTCCCGAAATACTCCGTGAGTACCGCACGGCTGTCCCCGCGCGGCCATGGAGGATTCGCCGACTCCCACCTCCGATACTGACGCAGGGTCAGATCATACGCGTGGTCGAGTCGACCCTCGCGGAACATCTCTTCCCCGCAGGCCCGGAGCTCTTCAACGATCTGTTCCTGTGTCAGCGGGGCGCGGGCCTGCTGGAGAAGGCGGTTTCCTGCAAAAGCCATGGCATCTCTCACGGTTGTTGACCTCGAACATACCGTAAGGATCGTTGCTATTGGAGTGACGACAGGCGAAGTCAGCCGGACTTTTGACGGTACTGCATCAAGAGGCTGCTGGACGTTTGAAGAGTCCTGAGAAAAGACCTCCCGCTGGTGCAACCGGACAACTTCACTGAGTTACGCCGCGCTCGCGGCGCGCTGATCCGCCGTTCTCCATCCGAGGGGGCGTCACTCGTGGCTCACGCCATGCGCTTCGGTACCTGTACGTCCAGCACCATCACGCCCGAGACCACCTCCGCCGGTGGGCGTCGATGTTTCGCTGTCGCTTTACCGGCCGACGGCCGGGTTACCGCAGACCTGCGTCGTGCGGTTCGGGAGCACGCGCGTCGGTGGGGCGTGCCCGATTGCGCTGACGCGGTGCTCGTTGCCAGCGAGCTGTTCGCGAACGCTGTCCTGCACGGCACTCCTGCGGTGGGAACGTCGGTACGGGTCGAGGTGGCGCATCTCGGTGAGTGCATCCGGATCGCGGTGACGGACGGCTGCCGTGACCGGGTCCCAGTGCGGCGTGACGTGTCGGAGACGGCGGAGTCCGGGCGCGGCCTGCGGCTGCTCGATGACCTGACCCGGGACTGGGACACGACGGTCGCCGAGGACGGGAAGACCGTCTGGGCTGAGGTCCCCATCCATCCGGCTACCTAGCCCTCCTCGTAGGCCGCCGTCGTGAGTCGTGTCCGGTTGTTCCCTGAGTCGGCCTGGCACAGGCGGAGTTCCGGCGGCTCCTCTCCCTTTCCTTCCTTTCGTTCCCGTGTGGCTCTCCGCGCGGGGTTGTGGAGTTGACGATGACTGAATCCCTGGCCATGCCATTGCGCGCGGTGCCGTGGCAGGCGCAGGAGGTTCTCCAGCGTCTGGGCGTTCTGCCTGACGGTGTGTGGGACCTGTGGGACGTGGCCGCGGTGTGCGGGCGGTATGCCGAGGACGCCGGCCGGCTGCTGGAGCGGCTGGTGGAGGCGGGGCTGGTCACGGAGTCCGGGGAGCTGTACGCGATTCCGCTCGGTCTGCGCGGGCACGCCCGTGCCGGGGCCGCGATGCTGGCGCTGGCGGAGCGGGAGGTGGCGCTGCGGCGGTGGCTGGACTGGCTACTGATGAACGCCTCGGCGGCGCAGCACCGGCTGTCGCCGGAGGCGGACGTGTTCGGTCTGCTGCGTGAGTACCGGCATGTGCCGCCGTTCGAGCCACGGATCAGCAACCCATGGTCGGCGACGCAGTGGCTGGTGGCACATCGTGCGGCGCTCGTCGACGCGGTGTTCGCCGCACATGCCGCCGGTTTGGCGCAAGTGGTGTGGCAGTTGGTCGATGCTCTGGAACCGCTGGCGTTGTCCTGGGCGGAGCCGGAGGTGTGGGCACAGATACACGACCTAGCGGTGGAGGCGGCCGGGGCGTGCGGGCAGCAGCGTGCGGCGCGGGTGCTGCTGGTGCGGCGCGGTACCGGACTCGCGGCCGCCGACCGCCCCCCGGTGAACCACGCGCCCGGCTGTCGCGACCGGGAGGGACACGGTCCGCTGCTGGGCCCGATGGCCGGTCTGGAGGACCTGCACGAGGCGCTGGACCAGGCGCGTGCCGCGTGGGATGTGCCGGTCCAGGCCGCGGCCCTGCGCGGACTGGGGCTGGCCTACCGGCAGGCCGGCGATACCGGTGAAGCCGTCCGCTTTCTCCGCCGGGCTCTGGAGCTGTGGGAGCGGGACCCGGATCAGCCGGGGGCGCGCGAGGCGAAGGTGTGGGAGTGGGAGGGGGCCCGGATCCGTGCGGACCTGGGGGTCACGCTGCTGGCCGCCGGAGCCGCCGCTGAGGCGCTGGAAGCACTGGGCCCGGCGTGCCGGGCGTTTGAGGCGGCCGGTGATCTTCGGGGTGAGGCGACGGGGCTGGTGGCTATGGCGTTCGCGCTGGCCTGGACGGATCACCGGGAGCTGGCCGACAAGGCGCTGGCGCGGGCGAAGCGGCGGTTCTCCGAACTCGGGGACGCGGCCGCCTACACGCGCTGCGCGAGCCTGGGCACTGAGCTGCGGGTCGTTCCGGGAAACGACGCGGCGGCGCGGGCCTGGCTGCGGCTGCTGCCCGCCGCCACCCGGGCCCTGTGACCCACCCCGCACTGGCCGGCTTCCCCGAACTTTGTTCCGATTCTGGAGAGTTACGCATGCTGACCCTGCCCGCGACGATCACCGGGCTGGACGAGGACACCCGCCGGGTGCTGGGTGCCCTGAGCGTTCTGCACTCGCCGTGGGACCGCGCCGATATGGAGGTGGCCGCCGGCGAGGACGTGTGGCGGGCGCTGCCCTGCCTGGACGCCGCCGGGCTGGTGGACCGCTGGCAGCCGTACTTCTGGCGGTGGGCCCCGGCCGCGCGGGAGGCCGCCGCGGCTGCGGCGAGGGAGTTCCCCGACCTGGTGGGGGCGGCGCGGCGCCGCTGGTACGGGCATCTGCTGCGGAGCGTGGCCGCCGCCCGGGACTACCTCACCCCCCACGATCCCGCACTTTCCCTCCCTGCCCCCGCGCCCGGCCCTGAGCAACCCGGCCGGCGTGTGCGGATCGGCGCGTTGCCGGCGTGGTCGTGGCTGGGGCTGCGGCGCATGATGCTGCCGGACGTGATCCGGGAGGCGGCCGGCGAGGGCGAGCACCTGCTCGCGGCCCGCCTGGCGGAGGCCGCCGGGCCTGCGCTGCTGGAGTTTTGGCGCGACTACACCACCTGGACCGGGCTGTACGAGCTGGCGCTTGAGCAGGCCCGCGCCGCCGGTGACACCGATGGCGCCCAGGTGCTCGCCCAGGATCTGGGCGCCGCGCTGGCCGGGGCCGGTCACACCGAGCGGTCTCTCGGCGTACTGGTGCGGGCCGGCTGCCGTCACGGCAGCCCGGCGCCGGACACGTCGGGGCGGCCGGGGCTGCGCGAACCGCGCCTGCGGATACGGGCCCTGGCCGGCACCGGCCGCGCCTTCCGCGCCGCGGACCCGTCGCTGGCGGTGGACCTGTCGGTCTCAGCGGCGGTGCTCGCGGACAGCGACGGCAGCCCGCGTGACGCGGCGCGGGCATGGGCCGAAGCCGGGCTGAGTGCGCTCGCGGCCGGCCGGCCGGACCAGGCGGTGGTGTGGCTGACCCAGGCCCGCGCCGGGCTGTCGCGGCTCGGCGGGGGTCCGGCCGCGGCGTGGGCGCTGGCCCACCTCGGCTACGCCCGCGCCGTCAGCGGATCGGTGCGCGAGGGCGACACCCTGCTCAGAGAAGCCGAGAACGAGTTCACCTCCCTGCCCCATATGTGGGGGCAGATCGCGTGCCGGGCGATGCGGGGTGCTGCGGCGGCCGCTGCCGGACACCCCGGTGTCGCCCGGCTGAGGCTGGAAGAGGCGCTGCGGCAGCTCCAGGACACGACCCTGCCCGGCCACGAGCAGCTCCACGACGCCCTCGCCCGTCTGGAACGTGCCCGGTCCCGGGGTGAGAAGACCGTTCCCGGCCTGCTTCCCCTGCCGGTGTGTGAGCAGTGGTGACCGGCACGACGCCCGGGGGCGAAGCTGCCGTCGGCGGCCTGGTGCGGGCCGGGAGCATCACCGGCGATGTCCACCCGCACGCCCCCCGAACGCCGGTGCTGCGGGTGCCGCGCCAACTGGACGTGCAACCGGTGGCGTGGGCGGACCGCGACAGTGCCCTGGCGGACCTGGAACGGGTACGGGCCGCACGCCACGGGGCCGGTGCCCGTGGCGTGGTGATGCTCCACGGCCCGGCCGGGAGCGGCAAGAGCGCGCTGGCGGCCCGCTGGCTCGGGCAGATCGCCGACACCTACCCCGACGGACAGCTCACCACCGACCTGTCCTACGCCACCGCGCCGGGGGATGTGCTGGGCGCGTGGCTGCGCGCCCTGGGCGAACCCGTCCCCGGCAGCACCGCTGGCCGCATGGCGGACTGGCGCAGCGTCACCGCCACCCGGCGCCTTGCCATCGTGGTGGAAGGCACCGTCGACGCCGGCCGGGTGCGGCCGCTGCTGCCGACCGGTACCGGCTGCCTGACCGTGGTCACCGGCCGGGACCCGCTGCCCGCCCTCGACGCGGCCGGCGCCGCGTTCTACCGGGTCGGCCCCCTCGACGAAACCGCCGCGCGGGACCTGCTCACCCACGGCCTGGACCCCGACCGTGTCCACCCGCGGGCGCTGCGCAGGCTGGCCGACCGCTGCGGCGGCTGGCCGCTTGCGGTCCCGCTGGCCCGCGGGCACCTGGCCACCGCCGATCCGCCCGACCCCGACGCCCTCCTCGCCACCCTCACCGCCGCATCCCGGAAGACAGCGACCATGCCACTGAGCACGACCCTCGACTCCGCCTACCGGGCCCTGCCGCCGGCCGAACAGCACACGTACCGGGCCATCGGGTCCCTGCCCGTGCCGCTGGTCGATGGGTGCGACCTCGCCGCGCTGCTTGCCCTCCCGGTGCGAACCGCCTACCAGCACCTGGTCGCGCTGCGGAAACGAGACCTGCTGACGGATACCCCGTTCGGGATGTACCGGATGCCGGACGCGGTCCGCGAACATGCCGCCGCCCGCGTCGTCGATGAGGACGACGCCCTGAGCCACAGCGAGCGGCTGCGGCGGCTGTGGGACTGGTACCTGTTCGCCGCCACCGCCATCGAGAAGGCCCTGACCCCCTCCCACGCCGCACACGACCTGCCGCGCGACTACGCGTTCCTGCCCGCCGCCGCCGACGACGAGCCGCTGCCGTTCACCCTCACCGAGCCAGCGGCCCTTGCATGGCTGACCCCCCGCCAGCCGGCGCTCGCGGCCGCCATCCGCACCGCCGCCGACGCCGGGTGGGACGAAATGGTGTGGCAGCTCGTCGTGGCGCTGTGGCCGATGTGGCACCGGCTACGGAACTACGAGACCGCCATCGAAATGCACGAACTCGCCCTGGAGGCGGTCCGCCGCTGCCGCCACGCCCGCGGCGAGATGATCGTGCACAGCACCCTGGCCTGGGCAATGCGCAACGCAGGCCGCCACGACCAGGCCCACGGCGCCTACGCGCAGGTCCACCGCCTGGCCGAGGCAGCCGGCGACCGGCACTTCACCGCCCAGGCCCTGCACGGCCGGGGCAACGTCCTCTTCGACGCCGGCCACTACGACCAGGCCGCAGCTCCGCTGCGCCAGGCCCTGCGTATCCGCGGCGAGATCGGCTACCACCGCGGCGTGGCGCTGACGCATCTGCTGCTGGGCCGGGTGGCCACCGCCCTGGCCGACTGGCACGACGCGATCATCCACCTGACCGCGGCCCGCGAGGGGCTGCTGACCGCGGGCGACGCCTACGACGCCGCCCGCGCCCAGGCGTTCCTGGGCCGCGCCCGCGCCGCCGCCGGCCAGCCCGCGACCGGCGACCAGGAACTATGCCTGGCCCTGGCCGAGTTCCACGCCCTGGACCACCACCCCTGGCAAGGGCACTGCCTGGAGATGCGCGCGGACATCGCCGCCGCACGCGGCCATACCGACGCCGCGCTTGGCCTGCTGCGCCAGGCCCTGGCCTTCCACGCCGGCAGCACCACCGACACCACCCGCGTCGAACAGCGCATCACCGCCCTCGCCCGCGCCACCCCCTGAACCCCTTCAGGACTCCCTCGCACCCCCCGGGCCGGAACCGCCCGGCCCGGGGGTTCTGCACCCCCTCATTCCGCCGAAGGAGTCTTCGTCATGCCCCCTGCCGACCGCACCGCCCAGCAGCAGCCGCGCACCGGCCGCGACACGCACAGCACGCTCCACGCCCCGTCTGGCGACTGCCCCGTGCGGACCCGCGACTACCACGCCGTCTGACCAGCCCGAGTACAGAGGAAGGGAGAACCCGCACCGGTGAAGGACACGCTCACCATCCTGGCCTGCAACTTCGAGGGCAACGGCCGGGGCGACCTGGCCGTGCAGGCCGAGATGTACCGCCGGCTTCGCGCCGAGGAGCCCGACATCCTGCTGCGCCAGGAACTGCCCGGCTACGCCGCCACCGGCCGCGAGTCGACCCACTGGTTCCGCTCCTGGGAGCACCTGGGCGGCATGGTCGGCTGGCTCGGCCCCGGCATAGGCGCCACCGCTATCTACATCAACCCCCGCACCGTCCACCCGGCGCGGAACTGGGCCGACGAAGTCGAACGCAGTATCTGGCAGCTCCCCCCGACCGTGCTGAGCCTGATCCCGGACGGGACGCACGTCCCCATCCTGGTCGCCAGCGTCCACTACGCCTACCACAACGCGGCCCAGCGCGACTTGGAAACCGGGTGGCTGACCCGGCTGCCGGACAAGTGGGCCCCGGTCGATGGCCAGCACGCGCAACTCCCGGTGCTGATCGGCGGAGACTTCAACTGCGAACTCCCCGGCACCGGACCGCTCACCCGGCCGCGAGACATCGCCGACCGGCCGCACCGGGTGCACCGCACGATCCTCCTGCCCGGCGGCCGCCGGGTGATGGACACCGGCCCCGCCGCGACGTTCGCCGAGATCGGGCTGGCCGACGCCGCCCACATCGCCGCCACCAACGGCGACAAGGAGGCGCTCGCCCCGACCGTGGCCGCAAGTCCCACCCACGGCCCGGCCCGCCGCTGCGACGCCATCTACCTCTCCGACGCGCTGGCCCCGGCGGTCGCCGACTACACGGTCATCGACATGACCGGCCCCGGCCTGTCGGACCACGACACGGTGACGCTGCGGCTGCACCTGCCGACGCTGCGCCGGCTGCTGGCCGACTGGCCCACCCACCACGCCGCCGCCGCGAAAACCGTCGCCCACCGGAGCGGACTACGCGCCAGCTGACACCACGAACCCCCGCCCGGGACGCAGGGGAGCCCGCTTCTGCGAGCCGTCCCGGGCGGGTCTCTCCCCGCCTCCCACCGTGACCACCCGGACAAGGACCCTGTCTTCCGCGATGCGACGCGCACAGAATGCTGATCCCGCCCCTGGCCGCCCGTCGGCGTTGTCTGCCGAGCAGGCCGTCGCCGAGCTGCGTGAAGCCGGGTTCGAGCCGGAGGAGGACTACCCCGGCAACACCCTGACGTCCTGGACGATGCGCTGCACCATCTGCGGCACACCCCGCCGGACCACCCTCAACAACGTCCGCCGGAAGGGCGGCTGCTGGCACGGCGACGACCGCCGCTTCACCCATCAGCAGGCCGCCGACATCCTGGCCGCGCTCGGCCACCGCCCGCTGGAGGACTACCCCGGCCGCCGTATCGCGCCCTGGCACGTCGCCTGCGGCGCCTGCCACCAGCCCTACCACCGCAGCCTGTCTCTCATCCACACCGGCAGGCCCTGCCCGCACTGCCACACCGCACCCCGCCGGACCACCCCCGACCACGACAAGGAAGCCTCCCGGTGAACCATCCCCTCCCCGCCGCCCCGGCCGCGTCTCCCGCCACGCCGCAGGCGCTGGCGGGGTCTTTCTGAGCCCGGCCGCCGGGAGCCGTGCCAGCCCGTGTGCCGCCGGGCCGTGCGCGGCATACCCGGTCCCGGCGGCCGACTTCCACTCCTTCCCTCTTTCTCTTCCCGTTCCCTGTGCGGGCTGCGGCCGGTTGTCCCCGCTGCTGCCCCGCCGATCTGACTGTGTGTGGAGTTGACGTGACCGACGCGACCGAGAAGGTGCGGACCGGTGATCCGGCCGCCGCCTACGGGCGGCTGAGGCCGCAGGAGGCGCTGCTGTCCCGCGCGCTGGCGTGTCTGCCGCCGGAGGCGGTGTTCGACGCTCTCGACGCGGCGGCCGTCGGCGCCGTGCCGGTCGACGATGCCCACCGGCACTTGGCGCTGCTGACCGAACACGGCCTGCTGGAACTGGACGACGCCGACACCCCCGCGCCGCTGGCGGGGACTGGGAGGCTGTTCGGCATCCACCGCGCGGTCCGCGGGGCCGTCGCCGAACTGGCCGCCCGCCGCGACCGCGCCGAGCAGCGCGAACGGCTGTGCCGCTGGCTGGACTGGCTGCTGTGGGCCGCCACCACGATCGACCAGATGGTCACTCCCGCGCACCACGCCTGCTACCCCGAGCGCGACTACGACTACCCGTCGGACCTGTCCGGTATCGAGCGGGTCCTGACCTCCCCGCCGGCCCCGGACCCCCGTTCCGCCCACCCTGTTCCTTCGAGGAGAAACGCCTTGCCCACACACCACCGCCGCCTGCGGGCGACCGCCCGCGACCACCACGTCATGCTCCACGAGCAGCCCGGCGACTACCACGCAGCCTGACCCCCTGCGACTGATGACACCGACACCCCCCGGCCGGGCCCGGACGCCTGCGGCCAAGCGGGGCCAACGCATCCCGCGCCGACCGGCCCGCCTTCGAGCACCGGGCCCTGACCCTGTACGGCCAGGGCCTTTCCATCCGGGACGTGGCGGCGGCCGTGGACCGCTCCTACTGCGGCATCCACCCAACCCTGGCCGCCGCCGGGTTGCTGCGCCCCCGTGACGGCGCCCCGGCCCGCACAGCCTCCGCCACGACCACGATCGACCCCGACACCCCCAAGGACACCTTCTCGTGAAGTACGACGTCCGGCACGAGGCCGGATTCCGCTACCGCACCACCGCCACGGTGATCGAGCAGATCGCCGCCGAGACCGCGCCCCGGGTCCAAGCCGTCACCGGCCTGGCCCTGCCCGACCGCCCCCGCATCCGCCTCGTCACCCCTCGCGGCTACCGGCGCGCCTCCGGCGACCACTTCGCCCGCGTCCTCCAGCAGGACATCAACGACCTCAACCCGTGGCAGCGCTGGATCGACGCCGCGCGCCAGGAACAGCGCGACCGTGACCGGCATCTGCGCCGCTCGGGCTGGCTGCTGATCGGGGCCGAGACCATCACCGACGCGAGCGGGACGCCGGAGGTGCTGTTCATGCCCCGGGCCGCCCGGCATGCCGGACTCCTCGGCCCCTGGCTGAACGTGATGGTCGCCCACCAGCTCACCACCGTCGCCCAGGTGCACACCCAGCCCAGGCTCGCGGTACTGGCCGGTACCCTCATGCCCGAGCAGCGCCGCGACATCGACGCCCAGGCCCTGATGATCGTGATGGTCGGGCAGGGCCTGTGGGCGGCCCGCACGATCCTCGCCGAGCGGGGCATCACCGCCACGGGCGGCCGTACCTCCAGGCGCTACCGCCGCCTTACCGCCGCGCAGCCAGGCCCCGTGCCGGACGGCGACACCCCCACGAGCCAGCAGCCCCACGAGATCGGCGCGGCCTTCGTCACCCACGTCGAACAGGTGGCGCCCGGAGCGGTGAACGGTGTGTGGAACGACCTGACGCGCACCCCCACCACCGCGGAACTGTTCGACCCGCCCGCGTGGCTGGTACGCACCGGCATCACCGCCTGACCCGCACCCAACGGCGGCACGCCGCCGACCCCCGCACGCCGCCCGGGACACCAGAGGGGGTGCCGGGCTGCAGGGGGGCGGGTTGCAGTCGGCCAACCGACACGGTGCGTGTCGGTGGGGGCGGCAACAGACTCGGGCGCGTCTGCTCAGATGAGGGGCGGGTCGCTGGGTGAGACCATGATGGCGTCCCGCGCTGCTCGGGCGAGGATGCTCTGGGTGCGGGCGGGCAGTCCGAGGCGGTTCCAGTGGAAGATCACGTGGTAGGCGAGGATCTGGCGCAGGCCGCGGTCCAGTGACCCGTTCCGTGCTGCTGCCCCGAGGGTGTGGCCTGCCTGGCGGAAGGCGGCGGCCCATGGGGCGGCGAAGCCTATGGGGTCGGCGGGGCCGAGCATGGGTCCGTCCGGGGTGGTGTCGGCACGCAGGAGCTGGCGCAGGTCCTGGGCCATGCCCTGGAGTCGGTGCGGCGGGATATCAGGGGGAAGGGGACGTTCGGCGGTGACCTGGTGCCATGTGTCGCCCATTTCGTACCATTCCAGGCTGGCGGCGCGCATCAGGACGGTGCACAGCAGGACGGAGAGTTCGCGGCGGCCGAGCGGGTTGGTGTGGTGGTGCAGGGCGAGGATGGCTCGGCTGTCGGCGTGGAAGAGTTCGTGGGCGCATGTCATGCCGTCAGGGCCGCCGAAGGCGGGGGTTTCGGGTTCGTAAATCCCGGTCCACCAGCGTTGGATCCGGCCGGCTGCGGTGAGGCGGTCCAGGGCGGTGCTGACGCGGGTGGTGGCGTGGCTGCGGGGGTTCAGGCGTATGCGCAGGCGCCAGCAGGGGCGTTTGCGGATGAACCACCAGGCGCTGATGGGGCCGCCGGTCCCGGCATCGTTCAGGAGCGGGGCGAGGTGCTCGGCGGCGGTCTGCTCGGCGCTGTCCCAGTCGGTGAACTGGAGGTAGATCTGCCACCAGGTGGGGTCGGTGGCCTGCTGGAGGGCGCGGCGGCCGGCGTGCTGGTAGATCCGTGCGGCGGCGTCCAGGTCGGTCGGCTCCATGCGGGCGCGTGCGGCGGCGTCGTCGAGCGGTGTTCCGGTCAGGACGTCGAGGATGGCCTGCTCGGTTTCCGTCGGGGTGGTGTTGCTGTTGTGGCGTCCGTTCCGGGTGGGGTTCAGTCGATCAGCAGGCATGCGTCCCATCCGGAGGCCGGCGCCGCGTTGCGCGCGGCGGTGGTCAGGGCGAGGGCCGTGCCGGCGATGCCGCCCAGGAATCCGGGGCCGTGGCCCGGCTGCGGCCGGGTGTGGCGGGCGAGGGCGTCGGCCAGGTGGGGCAGGACCGCGTCCAGCTCCGGGGTGATGGCGTCCTGTGCGGCGCGCCAGGCGGTCTGGTAGACCCCGGCTCCGCCGTGGCACAGGCCGGTGTCGGTGAGCCGGGCGAGCTGCGCGGGGTCGGACAGGCAGGCGGCCAGGGCCTGTTCGGCGGCGCGCTGGCGTGCGGTGTCGCCGGTGGCGAGGGCGGCGAGCTGGAGGGCGCGGGTGATGCCGGGGGTGCCGTAGCACCAGCTTGGGCGGGCGGGACCCGGTTGCGTGGGCCGGCCGGCGCGCAGGTCGTTCAGGGTGACGGTTTCGGGCCACCAGGGCCCGGCGTCGCTGTCCTGTTTCCAGGTGTCGAGCCAGGTGGCGATGGTGTCGATGGCGTCCAGGTAGCCGTCGATGGTGATGCCGCGCCGGGCGGCCTGGCTCAGCAGCAGGAGGGGACCGGTGATGCCGTGCGCGGCGCCGTGGTTGCTGTGGCCGCCGGGGTAGCGGGCGGAGGTTCGGGTGCGCGGGTCGTGGCCGACCCACCAGCCCGGCAGGGACCGGCCGTCGCCCGGCAGGGGCCGGGTGAGGGCGGCGAGGTAGCGCAGGGTGCGTTCCAGGGCGCTGCCGCCCGGGTCCCGGCGCAGGAGATGGGCGCCGATGCCGGTCAGGCCGGAGAAGATGTCGTACTCCAGGAAGCTGGGGAGGGCGCCTTGTTGGATGCGGGTCATGGCGGCATCAACGCGGCGGTGGGCGAGAGCGGCGACGTGTGTGTCGACCGTGGCGAGGGCGGCGGTGTACCGGCGGGAGGAGCTGGCGTGGGCGGCTTGCAGCATGAAGGCGATCGCGGGCGCACCGGAGTACAGCCCGGCGGTGTCGGCGGCGCTGACCTCGCTGGCTGTCGCGGCGGTGATCCAGGTGTGGGCCTGCCTCCAGGTCCCGTGGCCGGTGTGGGCGCGTTCGATGTGGAGCAGGGCGATCCCGGCGGCGCCCCGGCTCAGGGACTGCGCCTCCTGGGCCTCCTGCGGGGCGGGGGGCCCGGGGGTGGCCAGGTGCGCGGCGAGGTGGCCGGCTACCTGCGCGGGCCCGGTGGGGAGCGGGGCGGTCATGCGCGGCTCCGGGTGATCTCGCGGAGTGCGCAGGCGCGGGCAAGGCGGCCGGTGATCCTTTCGAGGTCCTGGTCGATGCCCAGGGCGCGCACGTGGTGCAGGTGAATGAGCCCTTTCAGGACGGGCAGGGGGTCGCGCTGGGCGGCCAGGTGCTCGCGGTAGACCGTGAGGGCCGCAGCCCGCACCCGCCAGGCCCGGACCACGTTCATCCCTCCCGGCTCGGCGCGCAGCGCCGCCCACGCGCCGTGCGGGTCGGCAAGCCGGAGGGCCTGGTCGCGCAGCGTCCGATCCAGCGGTCCGTGCTGCTGCGGCAGGTGCTCGACCAGCCAGGTGAGGCCGTCGTCCACGGCCTCGGTGAAGCTGCCGGCCAGGTCGATCAGGCTGGCCGCGGCCAGGGCCTGTGGGTGCACCTGGCCCAGGGCGGCCATGCGGATCTGGGTGAGCGCCGCCGCGGAGTCCGCGGCGAACACCGCCTGCGCGGCGTCCATCGTCGGCCCGTGGCCGTAGCGCCCCGGCTGCGGCTGGTAGGTGGCCAGCGTGGCGTGCGCGGCCAGTCCCTGGCCGCGCAGGTGCCTCGTCCAGGTGTGCAGGAGTTCGGCGGCCGGGCCGTACGCGCTGGGCTCGGGCAGGCGAATCGACAGGGCCAGATGCTGGTCGGCGTCGGGGCGTGGCAGCGCGCGGCGGCGGCCGAACCACCAGCGCGGTGGCTGGTCGAAGTCGCTGATCAGGCGCGGCAGGTGATCGGTGAGGATCTCGTCGAAACGTGCCGGGTGGCCGTGAAGGTGCGCGTGGAGGATGGGGGAGCGGCCCGGCAGATGCCCGGCATCAGCCTGGACGGCCTGCGGCGGTATCGGTGCGGGCGCGGGGCCGCTGCGGGCGGGTGCGGCCAGGGTGAGAGGGAGGAGAACCTCGTGGGCGCGCCCCAGCCATCCCACGTCCTTCGGGGTGGGGGCTTCGCGCAGTTCGAGGCGTTGCGTGCTGTTCAGGCGGGTGCGCAGCAGGAGCCGGTGAACGGGGTGGGTGAGGTCCAGGGGGAGCCGTTGGCCGTGCTCGGTGAGGCTGACGTGGTCGGGGACACGCCGGGTGGTCCGCCACGCCTCGAAGGCGGCCTCCCACGCGGGCATCTCCGCCCGGGGGTGGGGTAGTTCTGCGGCGGTGAGCAGCCATCGGGCCGCAGCCAGGATGGTGCGCTGGTAGCGCACCCGGGGCAGGTAGGGCAGGTGGGTGGCGGCACCGAAGTCGAACGACTTGTACACCGCGCACCGGGCGGTGGTGATCTCCGCGAGGAAGCGGGCGAGCGGCGGTGTCTGGACGCCGGCTTCCAGCGCGTGAAGGACGCGGGGTTCGACGCGCCGGCCGGTCGAGAGCCGCACGAGGTGGAAGTGGCGCTCGTCGGCGATGACCGCGAGGTCCGCCAGGGGGATGTCGCCTGGGTGCGGTGCGCGGTGCTCGGCCAGGGCGATCACGTGAGGCAGCAGTTGCGGGGTGCGGGCGATGTTCTCGCTGCGCCTGCGGCGGGGGGCGAACGATAGCTGGGCGGCGGTCGCCTCGGGGTCGGCCGCCCGGTAGGTCTCGGCGAGCCGGGCCTGCTCCTGCGCAGGGAGCAGGTGCGCGAACCGGCCGGCCATGCTGCTGCCGGGCCGGGGTGTGCCAGCGATGACCAGGCGGAACGCGCCGCGGGCCAGGGCATCCAGGGACGGGGCGTGGATCTCGGCCGCCACCTCGGCCCGCGGGACGGGAAGAGGCTCCGCGTCCTGGCCAGCGGCGAGTGCGCAGACCAGCCGCTCGGTCAGGACGATCTCCTCGCGGTCGTCCAGCATCGCTTGCTGCACCAGGGCGAGGAGCGTCCCGTCGCGCTCGGTCAGCTGCTGGGGAGCGCGCTGCCAGGCGGAGTCCAGGTAGCCGGCCGGCAGGCCGAGCCCGCTATCGGCCACCAAGTCCCGCACGGGCACGACTGCACCGGCCCCGTAGCGGGCCCGGAACCGGCCGTGGTAGTCACGCCACTGGGGATACCCGACCGGGTACGGGGACAGCCGTGACAGGACGCCGACGGCTCTCTCCGCTTCCCGGGCCACGAATTCCGGAAGCTGGACGTCGCAGTCGACGGTGGTGTCGGCGACCAGCGGCACCGGTGCCGCGTTGCTGAGCGCTCTCATCCGTTTGACGAGTCCGGCTGTGCCGGACCACCGTGCGGCCGGGCGTTCGGCGAGTTCGTCCCGTATCGCATACAGCTGGCCGGCCAGGTCCGCGACCCCGGGGATCGAGCGGGCATCGGCGGCCTCGAGAGCGGTGCACACGTGGCCGAGGGCGTCCATGCCGGTCATGGGCGGCCGCAGGCTTGAGATGAGGACGTGCTGGTCGACGAGGTCGCCGAGCAAGGTATCGACCTTCTCTGGGCCGGCGGCGGGGAACCGGTCGGCCAGGAGCGCGCGCAGTTCGCGGTATGGGATGGGGCTCCGGGCCGCGTCCAGCGCGGCGGCGACCGGCCGGGTGTAGCGCACCGACACCTCCAGCGGCGCCAGTTGATGGCCGTGCACGTCGCTCGCCGCCCCCGGCACCACGTACCGGCCGCCCCTCACCTGCCCGGCGTTGCTGGCGACCACGGCAAGATGTTCCAGCAGCGGGCGGCACCGGTGGAGCCGGGCGATTATGTCAGCGAGCCAGGCCGCGTCCGCCCGCACTACCGTGCGGTGGTCCCCGCCCCATGCCACGCGCGGCGCCTGCCCCAGCGACACAGGAGCGACCCCGGCGAACAGGCCGAAGGGCGTCGGGCGGCCCTGCCAGCGCAGCAGGTAGGAGACAAGGGAGAGCACGCTCTTGCGTACCCGCCGGGCATCCGGTTGCTTCCCGGCCGCGATCTCCTCGATCTGACGGCACAACACCGGGCTCGCGGCGCCCAGTGCCTCCCGGATCTCCGCGCGCTGCCACAGCGCAGTCAGCCAGGCCCGTCCCCGCGCAGGCCCGCCCGGGCCGGCCAGGTCAAGGTCGAAAGGCACAGCTACGCCGCCGGGAGCCGTGGTGGCGCGTAGCAGAGCACCTCCCCGCCATCGGTAGTGGACAGGTGGTTGTGCTGCCACGGTTGCCTCCCTCGATCATCGATCCCCCTGAGGCCCGGCGGCTGGTGGTGTGCCGGGCCCGTGCCGGCACACCACCAGCGGACACCACGGAGCAGTCAGCTCAAGGGACAGGCCCGGACCATCCTCCGGAGCCGTTCAGGCAGGGTCGTCAATGAACGAGTCGCAGGCGCTGGCGCCGTCCTCGCAGGTCGGGCCACAGCCGTCGTCGGTGGCGCAATCCGACTTCGTGCTGAGCCGGGTGGACACCACGACACGCACGTCCAGCGTGAACTCGTCATCGACCTCGCCCGTGTCCGGCGGTTCGGCCAGCACGGTGGCGCTGTCCGAGACGCGGAGATCCGCCATCTCGATCACTCCTTACCTTCCTCAGTGGGGTGGTGCAGGATGCCCTGGTCCCCGATGGCGCTCGCGGCCGGGGACCAGGAGAGCGTGACCCGGCAGTGCTTCTTGTCGATGACCCGCTGACCGGACAGCCGATCGTCGGGAGTGCCGGCCGGGTAGACGGCGATGTGCGGGCCGGGCCCGCCACGGTGGTTCTCTGCCCAGGTGCGCACATGGTCAGCCACTGTTTCGGCGAGGGCGGGACCACCGGGGCCGAAGGCGTGGACTCCGTACTCGACCTCCGTCTCATCCGGGGTCAGGCGCGTGGTGACGTAGACGAAGTCCTTCCCTTCCATCGCCGCGACGGAGGACCGCTTGTTCCGCGGGGCAACCAGCCCGGTGTCCCGGCCGGGCTCGACGGACATGAAGCAGAAGCCGTCCAGCACCGTGGTCAGGTACAGCCGCAGGGTGTCGATGAGTTCCTGGCGCCCGACCGCTACCCCCGTCCACACCTCCGTCCGAGGGGTGCGCAGCGCCTCGTCCAGCACACCCGGGCCGGGAGGCGTCCCGTCATCGAACTCCAGGGTGATCGCGCCGGTGCTGTTCACCACCTGCGGCGGCTCCTGGTGCGTCTCGGCCCCCTGCATCGGGACGAAGCCGCACACACGTGCCGAAGTGCTCACGAGGTGGCCGCCGACCCGCTGGAAACCGATCGACCGGGTCAGTCCCTTGACCCGCAGCGGCACCACCAGCCGGCCGGACCCGGTCAGTTGCGCGACCCACGCCGGCGGGATGTCCCCGGCTCCCGCCGTGATCAGAATCCTGTCGTACGGGGCATACTCCGGCACGCCCTCCCCGGCGTCAGCCAGCACAACCCGCACACGCTGCCCGAAGCCGGTCTCTGCCAGCAGCCGCTCGGCGCGAGCTGTGACCTCCGGATCGATGTCGACGGTGGTGACCTCCCCCGAGTCCCCGACCAGCTCGGCCAGATACGCGGCGTTCAGGCCGCCGGACCCCACCTCCAGAACCCGCATCCCCGGCTCGATCCCGGCCTGCTCCAGCATCATCGCCTGAATCTGCGGCGCGGACACCGAACTGACGGCCACTCCCTGCCCATTCCTCTTCGTCACCACCGCTTTGAAGGTGGCGTAGGCGTCATCCAAGGCCACATCCGGCACAAACAGATGCCGTGGCACCCGGCGCATCACAGACCCGACCCGCTCGGAGACGATGTCCCCGCTGGCGATCAGAGCCTCAAGGACCCTCTCACGGAGGAACGCGGCGCGTTCCTCATCAACGATCGTTTTGCCCACGGGACGAATCCCTTCCTCAATCGCGTCCGGAAAACATCCCCCTTGCCGCCTCAGACGCGGGCAAGAGCCGTACCCAGCCCGCAGAACACCTCATCACCCCGCCCCCGGCGGGCTGGCCGGAAGGCGGGCGCGCCTAGTACGCGAGGCCCCGCACCTCCCGCCATGGGGGCGCCCACATCACCCCAACTCCACGCTGCGGAGCGCTCACACAGACCGAGCAAGCGAGCACCGAACGAAGTGTAGTCATCCACTCACGCTCTTCGCTGGGTTCTCGCCGCCTGCCGTCCGCCGCCCCACCCCCCGGCCTGTCTGGTGGGGCCGGCTCACCCTGGCGGGCGTCGGGTGGCTCCGCTAGGTGTGGTGTCTTGGGAGGTTGGTTACACGAAGTCGTCGAAGCTGAGCTGCTGCGGGATATCGATGAGTGGGTTGGGCGGCTGGTCGAAGACGAGCCGGTAGTCGCTCCCCGGCGGTCCGGCTGATGGGCGGTCGACCGCCGAGAGCGGCATGAGGTCGCTCGTGGTTGTAGTAGTTCACGAAGCCCGTGAGGGCGACGCGCCGTTCGTGCTCGGACATGTAGTCACGGACATAGGCCCACTCGCGGGCGAGTGTCCCGTTGTAGCGCTCCGCCTTCCCGTTCGTGCGCGGGGTGTAGGGCCTGGTCCGCTTGTGCTTCGTACCGGTCGCGGCGAGGGCGTGGGCCCAGGTCGTGGACCGGTAGCACGAGCCGTTGTCGGTGAGGCAGCGACGGATAGGCGTGACGCCGTGGGCGGCGAAGAACGCGACGGCGCGGTGCCAGAAGGCGACCGCGGTGACCGCCTTCTCGTCGTCCAGTGCCTCGGTGTAGGCGAGCCGGGAGTGGTCGTCGAGCGCCGAGTGCAGGTACGTGTATCCGACGTTGCGGGTGCCCTGACCGGTGCGTTTGGACGCGCGGGCAGCGTCGGTGCCGACGCCGTGCATCCGCCACCCGCCACCGGCCGGGATGCGTCCGAGCTTCTTGACGTCGACGTGGACCATGTCGCCGACGCGTTCGTGCTCGTAGCGGACGACCTCGCGCAACTGCTCGCCGCTCGGCGGGTCCAGGTCACGGAGCCGGTTGAGTCCTCGACGGACAAGGATGCGGTGCACGGTGGCTGGCGCGATCGTGACGCCGTGCAGGCGTTGAAGGTCGCCGGCGAGGCGGGCGGGTCCGTGTTTGGTCTGTCTCCGCAGCGCCTCAACAAGGTCGGCAAGCGACTCGCTGGCACGGGCCGGGCTTGTGTGCGGGCGGGAGGAGTGGTCGAGTAGCGCTCTCGCCGTGCGAGCGCAGCGGGCGTACCACTTGGCAAGGCAGCGGCGGGAGATCCCGGCTTCCGCCGCGACGTGGGCGATCGGACGACCGGTGTCCACGCGTTCACATAGTCGGCGACGCCCTTCCGGCGTCAGCGGGGCGTTGGGGTGCCCCGCCATATCAGTCCATCGAGGTGCCAGCGCTGCGTGCCTGTCGCTTTGACCTGCGCCGTCTCAGGAGGTGGCGCCGCCGTCGCGCTCACGGTGCGGTCGAATCAGTCGGCTTGTCGGTCTTCTCTGCTTTGCTGCCGGCAGGGGCAGGCTCGGGGCGGCCGGGCAGCAGCAGGCAGAGCGGAATAGCGGCGGCGCTGAGGGCCACGGACCACCAGAACGCGTGGTCGAAGCCGCCTGCCAGTGCGCTGGGGGTGTGGCCGTCGCCGATGTTCTGCTGGAGGACGACCATGAGGACGGCGACCCCCACTGCGCCACCGATCTGCTGAGCGACACGGGTGATGATGCTGGCGTCAGGGATTTCCTCGCGCTCCAGCCCGACGAAGCCGGCCCCCATGGGCGCGATCATGGCGGCGCCCAGGGCGATCCCTCGGATGAACAGTGCTGCCATGAGCAGGATCTCGCTGGTGTCGGCGGTGACGAAGGCGAATGGCACGGTGGATGCGGCGACGAAGGCGAAGGCCACGAGTCCCACCGCGCGGGGGCCGACGCGGTCCATGTATCTGCCGGCCACGCCGCGGGCGACGAGGGCGCCGACTCCTTGGGGGATGAGCAGGAGTCCGGCGCCGAGCGGGGTCGCGCCTCGGACCTGCTGGAAGTACAGGGGCAGCAGCATCATCGAGCCGAACAGGGAGATGCCGCCGAGGAAGAGCAAGGCGGAGGACGAGGCCACTGAACGGTGCTGGAACATGCGCACGTTGACCAGCGAGCCGGTCTTCCGGGTGAGCGCCCAAGCGATGAAGCCCCCGACCAGAGGGAGTCCGGCGAGTAGCGGGATGAGGATCGGAGCACTGACGAAGCCCGTGCTCCCGTCGACGCGGGACAGGCCATAGAGGAGGGCTGCGAAACCCGGGCACAGCAGGAGCAGGCCGACGACGTCCAGGCCGGCGCGGGGGTGGCCAGGTGCGGGTCGGTCGTCGGGCAGGTTGCGCCAGGCGAGCCACATGCCCACGAGGCAGAAGGGGACGTTGACGAAGAACAGCCACCGCCAGTCGGCCAGGTGGAGGATGAGACCGCCCATGACCGGACCGAGGATCGGGCCGAGCGCCGTCGGCACGGTGATGATCGCCATCACCTTACCGATGTTGCGGCCCTTGGCCGCCTGCATGAGCAGGGTGTACATCAGCGGCATCATGATGCCGCCCGCCAGGCCCTGGACGAGCCGAAAGACAATGAGGCTGGTGGCGCTCCAGGCCAGGGCACTCAGGATCGAACCGACCAGGAACCCGCCCAGAGCCGCGACCCACAGGCGCCGACCGCCGAGTCGTGACTGGGCCCATCCAGTGAGCGGCATCGCGATGGCCAGGGCCAGCATGTAGCCGGTACTGACCCACTGGATGGTCGACAACGGGGCGTCAAGGTCTTTGGCCAGGTCGTTCAAGGCGATGCTGATCATGGTGGTGTCGAAGACCGCAGCGAGAGCGCCGACGATCAAGGTGATCGCCATGCGCAGCACGACGGGATCGACACGGCCGGGATCGGTGGGGGCGGGCCCGGCCTCGTGGGAAGTGCTCACGACCAGCACCTTAAGATAGAGAGATAGTTCTTACTCTCGTCAAGGTAAGCCTGTACCGTAAGAAAGGCAAATCTATCTACGCTGGGAGGTTGAGCGATGGCTCAGCGGCGCCGCGGGGCGGCACTGGAGACGGCACTGCTCGATGCGGCCTGGGAAGAGCTCATCGACAACGGCTATGCCAGATTCACCATGGATGCCGTCGTCAAGCGGGCAGCCACCAGCCCTCCTGTGCTCTACCGTCGCTGGTCCGACCGCGACGAACTCATCCGGGCCACCATCGTCCACATCCTCAAGGAGTCCCGTCCCGCCGTTCCCGACACGGGAAGCCTGCGGGAGGACCTCCTCACTCTCATGCGGGAGATCGCCACCTCCCACGTGCAGTTGATCACCGTGATGTACGCCCACCTGGCTAGCTACTACCGGGCAACTGGAAGAAGCCCCAACAGCCTGTTCGATCCCGTCGCGACGGGCCGCACGGCAGACCTCGACATGCTCTTCGAGCGTTCCGTCAGCCGCGGCGAGATCAAGTCGGACCTCCTTACCGAGCGCATCAAGACCCTCCCCTTCGTCCTGCTGCGCCACGAGATCCTCTCGACGTTCGCCCCGGTGCCCGATCACGTCCTTGAGGAGATCATCGACACGATCTTCCTCCCTCTGGTGCGCTGACTGCACGCAAGAGTCCACTCTCAGGGCTTCGTGGCACCAACCTCACGGGACAGCACAGGTGTTCTGTCCACGGAGGTTGGTGACGTAAGTCTCGGCTTGGGGATCTTGAAATGGGTGAGGGCCTTCTGGCTCGGTGTGGATTGCGACATCTGCACCGGCGACCAGAGAGGCCCTCATGCCCCACCGTAATGCCCCGCTGACCGAAACCGGACGCCTGCGCCTGGCCGCTGCGCCGGGCCGCTGAACACTTCCAGGTCTCCGTCACGCCAGCGAAGCGGTGGGCAGACCGCTACCGGGCGGAGGGCAGGGCCGGGATGTGCGACCGCTCCAGCCGCCCGCACCACAGCCCACGCCGCACCCCGACCCGCACCGAACGCCGGATCATCAAGGTCCGCCTCACCCGCCGGTGGGGACCGGCCCGGATCGCCGGCCTGCCGCGGCTGAACCCGGCCACCGTCCACCGCGTCCTGGTCCGCTACGGCCTGAACCGGCTGGCCTTCACCGACCGGGCCACCTCCCGCGGGTGCGGGGCGGACCCCTGCGGTCCATCAACGCGGCGCAGGGTGCCAGGAACATCCCCGCGGGTGCGGGGCGTTCCTCCGAGGTGCTCTCGTCGCGGGCGACGGACAGTCGCAGGGCGCCGAGGATGCGGGGACCGGACATGAAGAAACCTCCTGCTCGTCAGGTTCGAGCAGGAGGTCCGTTTTGGGCGGGCCGCGAACGTCTGTGACTATGCGCCGTTCGTGCCGCCGAACGGCAGTTCCATGTGGGTGTGGGCGTCGACGCCGCCGGGGATGACGTACTTCCCGGTGGCGTCGATGACGTGATCGGCGGTCCAGCTCTCCGCGAAGGCACTGCCGCGCTCGGCGACGGCGGCGATCCGCTCGCCTTCCACCAGGACGTCGGCCTCGACCTCGTCGGCGGCGGTGAGGACCAGTCCACCCCGGATGACGGTTCTGCTCACGTCGGAGCTCCTTCTGGGTCTACGCCTGTAGAACGGAGAGGAGACGACCGTAGACCCGAACGCGGACCGTGGCAATAACATGACCGTTAATGATCAGGGTCAGCTGTGTTGCCGCACGTCGCGCCCCCAACGACCAGCTTCGCCGAGCGCAGGCCGTCGCACCGCCTGGGCCTACAGCAAGAACACCTGGCGCCAGACCTGCCGCGATCTGGGCATCAGCTCACGCTGGACCAGGCCCTGGCGGCCAGATCAACGGCAAGGTCGAACGCTTCCACCGCACCCTGCTGGAGGAATGGGCCTACCAGCGGCCCTACGCCTCAGATACCGAACGACAGGCCGCGTTCACCGACCGGATCGATTGGTACAACTACCACCGACCCCACACCGGCATCACAGGCCAAACACCCGCCAGCCGCGTCACCAACCTGTCCGAACAACACACCTAGGGATCCGGCCAATGGCTTCGGGTCAGGTCCGCTTGCGGCTCGCGATCTCGTCAGAGAGCTGCTGCACGTGGGCGGGGTCCGCGTCCCGGGCAAGGGAGACGTAGTGGTCCATGACGGCCGGCCGGTAGCGCACGGGCAACGTCTGTCCTGGGGCGAGTCGGGTGAGCTCGGTGATCGTGAGGTCTTCGTCTGCGATACCGCGGAACGAGATGCCGTCGGCGGTCTCCACGTCGAACATCAGGACCACGCGTGGACTGCCGTCGCTGCTGACCTCCCGCCAGTCGACGAGAACGCCGAGCGCAAGCGCCCCCGTACGCAGTTCCGCATTGCGCTTCCGTGCATCACTACTCAGGAGCGGGTTCGGGGCGACGCCCGGGAAGTCGGGCCCGACGCCGAGCGATTCAGGACTCAGGTCGGGCCTGAGCTGCGCCATCAGATCGTTGAGCTTCTTCTTCGAACCGAACATCCTGACCCCTCCCTCACACCGGTGCCGGAATCTCGGCCTGGCGCTTCGCCCTCACTGCGATTGTACGTCGCGGCCATTCCCGACCTCCGTCGCATCGCCCCGTCCCGATGGGGTCGCCGTCTGCGGTCGCGGACGGGCTCGGTCGGTGCACCTGTCTGTCCACCTGAACACTGCCTCTTTGTCAGACGCCCTAGGCCGTGTATCGAAAGAGGATTTTAGGCTGTGCATGATCGCAGTTCATGGGTCGGGGAGATCTCACAAACGAGCAGTGGGCAATGCTGGAGCCGTTGTTGCCGAGGGGGATGAAGGTGGGGCGGCCACCCGTCTGGCCTCGGCGGCAGCTGATCGACGGCATACGGTTCCGGGTCCGGACCGGTGTTCTGTGGCGGGACGTGCCCGTCGAGTTTGGACCGTGGAACCGGGTCTACGACCTGTTCCGCCGATGGCAGCGCAATGGCACTTGGCACCGCATCCTCACCCGCCTCCAATCCCTGGCCGACGCGGAGGGAGAGATCGTCTGGGACCTGAACGTCGACTCCACGGTCTGCCGCGCCCACCAGCATGCCGCCGGCGCCCGAAGGAAGGGTGACCTGCAGAAGGAACCACCAGGCGGTGTCCATGAAGAGCCCGAAGATCACGGACTGGGACGGTCGCGCGGCGGGTTCACCACCAAGCTCCACCTGGCCGTCGAGCAGGGTCAGAAGCCCATGGCGATTGTGGTGACCGCCGGGCAGCGCGGGGACTCGCCGCAGGTCGAATCCGTCCTGGCAAAAGTCCGTGTGCCCCGCATCGGGCCTGGCCGGCCACGCGTCCGCCCTAACCGGATTCGCGCGGACAAGGCGTACGCCTCCCGCAAGAACCGCGCCTACCTGCGCCGCCGCGGAATCCGCTGCACCATCCCCGACAAGGCTGACCAAGCACGCAACCGCCGGAAGCTCGGACCCCGCGGTGGCCGGCCACCGCGCTTCGACCCGGTCGACTACCGCGAGCGTCATGCGGTGGAGTGTGGGATCAACCGCCTCAAGAGGTACCGCGCTGTCGCTACGCGATACGACAAGCTCGCGGTCCGCTACGAGGCGACTGTCCTCATCGCTGCCATCAACGAGTGGCTATGACCTCCGCGGCCACACGCTGGGATCCCCGTTCCACGCCGCAGGAAGATCGCTGCTGCAGAAGACGCAGGCGAAGTCGTCCTCCTCCACTTCTTGGGTGAAGTGACCGAGTTCCCGCTCAGCTTGCCGTCACGGCGGCCAGGTAAGCGGTGACGGCGGCTGCGTCCTGGGCGCGCAGTCCGATGTGTCCGTCCGGGCGGACCAGGATGAGTTCGTCGCCGTGAGCCTGATACGCCGACCGTGCCGTGGCGTGCGGGTCGAGCAGGTCGGAGCCGATCGAGTAGGCATGGACCCCGGCGAGGTCGGGCAGTGGGCCGACGCCGAACTGGTAGAGCGTCCAGTCGCCGCCGCGCTGCAGCTCGAACAGGCGCACCGGGCGCCCGTCGGGCCAGGAGCAGAGCGCGTCGGGGCTGCGGTCGCCCGGGTGCGGGCCGGCGCCGTCCCAGGGCGGGCTGAGCGGGCCGCCACGGTAGGTGATCCCAAGGCCGGACATCGCACCGAGGTCGGAGTCCTCGAACCGCGCGAAGCGCGTCAGCAACTCCTTGGAAAGGCCCAGCACGGCTGCGGCCATCGGCAGCCGTTCTTGCTCGTAGGTGTCCAGCAGCGGCTCGGGCGCGCCGTTGAGGACCGAGGCCAGTTTCCACCCGAGGTTGATCCCGTCGTGGATGCCAGTATTCATGCCCTGGGCGCCCGCGGGTGCGTGGACGTGGGCGGCGTCTCCGGCGAGCAGGACGCGCCCGATGCGGTAGCGGTCGACCATCCGCTCGTTGTAGCGCCAGCGCGAGGTCCACAGGGCTTCGCGGAGCGTGACGACTCCGCGGCCGTAGGCGTCGTCGACGAGAGCCTGGTAGGTGGCGAGTGTCGGCTCGATGTCGCCGTCGCTGTCGTCGATCTCGGCGTGGAGCACGAACGAATCGGTCGCGGGCAGCGGCACCAGCGACAGGCGCTGACCACCGGATCGGCGACGGGCGTGCCACCAGTCACGGTCAACGCCGTCGAGGCGGAAGTCCCCGAGCAGCATCTGCCGTTCTTCGCGGGTCACCCCGAGGAACGACACGCCCGCGAGCTTGCGGACGGTGCTGGACCCGCCGTCCGCGCCGACCAGCCATCCGGCGCGCAAGCGCTCGCCTGAGGAGAGTTCGACGGTGACCTCGTCATCGCCGGGCCGCATGCCGGCCAGGCTCGTGCCGAATTCGACCCTGGCGCCGTACCCCGCGAGCAGGTCACGCAGGGTTTCTTCCAGTCGCCACTGCGGCAGAACCACCGGGCGGGCGAACGGTGTGGTCGGTGTCGGCTCGACACCCTTGGTCATGTCGTGCTCGTGCACGCTGCCGTCCGGGTCTACGTACCGGATGACCAGGCGGGACCGTCCGGCGGCGAGCAAGCGCCCTGCCACACCGAAGCCGTCCAGGAGTTCGAGCGTGCGCGGCTGGACGCCCTTGCCCCGACTCCCGAGCCGTGGTCCGGGTTGAGCGTCGACGATGCGCACCTTCACCCCCTTGCGGGCCAAGGTCGCAGCGGTGATCAGGCCGGTCGGGCCGGCTCCCGCGATGAGAACTTCAGTGGCAGTCATGCGCGAACCATAACGCTAACAAGTTAGGAATTCGTAACACGTTAGGCTTTGCTACCCTGGTCCGATGGATCCGAAGGTGGGGCGCCGGGAGCGCAAGAAGGCGGCGACGCGGAACCACATCGCGGAGGTCGCGCTGCGCCTCTTCGTGGAACACGGCTATGACGAGGTGGGCATGCGCGACGTGGCACGGGAAGCGGACGTCGCCGTGACCACCGTGTTCTCACACTTCGCCTCCAAGGAGGCACTGGTCTTCGACCAAGACGAACACCACGAAGAACGCCTGGTCGGCGCCGTAGCGAACCGGAGCCCCGATCAGCCACTGCTCAACGCGCTGCGCGCCGAAGCGCTCAACGCCGCCCGATGGTTCTCCACACCGAAATCCATCTCGTTCTGGGCCCTCGTCGAAAGCTCGGCCACCCTGCGTGGCTACGCCTCCCACATGCAGGCGCGGCACGAGCAGGCCCTCGTCTCCGCCATCGCCTCAGACCCCGAGGCACCCACGTCCGCCACCGCCTGTCGTGCGCTCGCCCGCTTCACCCTGGACGCCTACTCCCTGGCCCGGGACGCTGAGAACCCGCTGGCCGCAGTGGAGGAAATCTTCCATCTCATCGAGCCCGGCTTCGCGCCCGCAGCGGGCCGGCAGTCAGCGAAGCCGCTGAAGTAGCCGCTCTTCCTCACGCCCGGGCTGCAATTTCGATACACGGCCTAACAGTCCCTGGGTCTGCTGATCGGTCAGGACTTCGTCCGCGTCGTCAACTTGTGCCGTCGGAGGAACGCGTCGACGAGCCCGTCGGTGAATTCGTGGCTGATCGGTTCGTCGGTCACCAGCACGCGGTAGTAGAGAGGGCCTACGAGCTGGTCCGTCTCGGCCGCCATGTCGAGGTCCGCAGGCAGTTGGCCCCTGTCCACGGCCCGCTCCAACGGCAGGCGGTCGCGGCGGCGTTGCCCGTCGAGGTATCGGGACCGGAAGTCCTGGGCGAACACCGGATCGTGCTGCGCCTGGGCGATCAGCGCCTTGAAGACGGCGCCGGGGTCGGACTCACTGAGGAACCACGCCAGTCGGCGCAGATAGTCGCGCAGGTCGAGGGCGATGTCGCCGGAATCGGGAGCCGTAAGGTCCTCGGTCGCGTCCTGGAGGAAGGCGTCCATCAGGACGTCGGTCTTACTCTTCCACCAGCGGTAAATGGTCTGCTTGGCCACACCGGCCCGTGCGGCGATGCCCTCCATCGTGACGCCCGCGAAACCCTTCTCGACGAGCAGGCCGTCGGCCACCTGCAGTACTGCCAGCCGGGCCTGTTCGCTGCGTCCGTGCCGGTTGCCGTGGTGACGCCGCCCCGATCCGCCGGTGCTGCTCGCCTCGGCGGCGTTTGTCGCAGGTGCCATTTCGCCTCCCGTCGGTCAGAGTATCGCCCCTAGAAATGACGCAACGTTGCGTCTACTCTAGCTCCCATGACACACACCCACACGCTTGCCGACCCCCGCATCGAGGCAGCCCTCGGCCGGATGTTCGAGCGAGCCGAGCAGGACGAAGTCACTGCCGCGCGCGTCAGCGCGCAGCTGCCCGGCGGGTTCGCGCCGCTGACACCCCAGGAGCAGGCCGACGCCGTGGCGGAGGTCTACATGCCGATCTCCGCCAGAGGCGGGGAACTGCTGTACAACCTGGTCCGGGCCGTCCGCCCGGCCACGGTCGTCGAGTTCGGCATGTCCTTCGGGATCTCCACGCTGTACCTGGCCGCGGCCGTACGGGACAACGGCACCGGACGCGTCATCACCACGGAACTCAGCAAGGACAAGATCGCCGCAACCCGCCGGACCTTCACCGAGACCGGCCTGGACGACCTGATCACCATGCTGGAGGGAGACGCCCGCGACACCCTCCGCGGCCTCGACGACCCCGCGGACTTCGTCCTGCTGGACGGCTGGAAAGAGCTGTGCCTGCCCGTCCTGCGGCTTCTCGAGCCGCGTCTGCGGCCCGGCACACTCGTCGTGGCCGACGACGTCGGCCTGAGCAGTCTGCGGCCGTACCTCGACTACGTACGCGACCCGGCGAACGGATACCAGAGCGTGACGTTCCCCGTCGAGGACGGCATGGAGATCAGCTGCCGCCTCTGAGCGGCGCGGCGAAGCACACCCGGCCGGATCGAGACGAACTACCGCGCCCGCGCATATCCACTGCCACTGCTGCGCTGCTGCCAGGCCCGCGTGCAGCCGGCGTGGCCGGTGCCTCGTGCGAGCAGCCGATTGATCACGACATCACACGGGCCCTAGCGACCGCTGGATCAGGCTGCGGATCTCCTCACCCGCCAGGCCGGTGTCCAGGCGCTCGACAACGGCCTGGATGGCGGCGGTGCCGTCATCCACGGGCCGGTGCCGATAGCACCGGGGACGTCCCTGCTCGTCCCTGGCTACGGTCTTCAGCGTCCTGCCGCAGGCCGCACACAACCGCCGGTCGCCGTCGGTCCGCTTCAAGTCGTTCGGTCGGCCGCAGTCGGCGCATCGCGGCAGGACCAGCCGCGATGCGCCCTGCGGCAACAGGCCGCGGATCAGCAGCTCGACCAGCCGCGGCCCCGCCGGGCGGCCGGAGATCAACAGCTCCGGATCTTCCTCCAGAGCCTGGGCCAGCCGCCGCTGCTTGGCCCGGGTATCGGCCACGCGGTCGACCACCGCTTCCACCACCTCCGGCGCGAGAGCTGGCTCCATGGCGGCGACGACGTCGATGATGACGGCCCGCGGCTGGACCAGAAACCGCGCCGGACCGCCCACGGGGTCTGCGCTCACTTCGGCTCAGGTTGAATCCGGGTTGGCCGAGGACGGAACGAGCGCACCCCACGCTCGGCTACCTCGCCACCCGCTGAGACCTTGCGCGGGCGGGCTGCGGCGGCGACCGGTTCGATCAGCTCCTCCACTTTCCCGGAGTGGTGGTGCGGGTTGTCGGGACGGTCGAAGTTGCTGGTCAGCCGGGGGAGGGGTGAGCGTCCGTTCGGTGCAGCGGTGGCGGCGGACGTGGAACGAGGGCGGTCCACGTGCTCTGCGGTCACAGGGGCCGGCATCGTTTCCGAGGCTGAGCGAAAAGGAGTTCGCGCAGCTGGAAGCGGAGCTGGCCAAGGGTCCGGCCGCGCATGGCTGGGAGGATCAGCGGTGGACGCCGGCGCGGGTCACAACGGTGATCGGCCGGCGCTTCCACCTGACGTACACGATCCAGGGCGTGCGGAAACTCCTGGTCCGCAACGGCTGGTCCTGCCAGGTTCCAACCCGACGCGCTGTCGAGCGGGACGATGACGCGGTCGCCGGGTGGGTCAAGGAGGTGTGGCACTGCGCGGAAGACTCGCGGCGGCTCGTGGAGCCTGGCTCGTCTTCGAGGACGAAGCCGGATTCTCCATGACGCCGCCGCAGGCGAGGACCTGGTCCCAGCGCGGCCGGACACCGGTGGTGCGGGTGCGAGGCCGTTCCCGCAGACGGATATCCCTTGCCGCACTGACCTGCTACAAACCCGGCCACCGCTCAAGGCTGATCTACCGGCCACGCAGAGACGACGGCCGACGCGACGGGCGCAAAGCTTCTCCTGGCGCGACTACCGGGACCTGCTGATCGCCGCCCACCAGCAGCTCGGCGGCCCGATCGTCCTGGTCTGGGACAACCTCAACGTCCACAAAGCCGCCGACCTGCGGCAGTGGGCGGCAGCCCGGGAGTGGCTGACCATCTACTACCTGCCGCCCTACGCACCCGACCTCGACCCCGTCGAAGGCATCTGGTCTCTCCTGCGACGCGGATGGCTCACCAACGTCGCCTTCAGTACCCCCGAACACCTCGACCAGCGCATCCGACGCGGCTTACGCCTCATCCAGTACCGCAGTCACCTCATAGACGGCTGCCTCGCCGAGACCGGCCTGACCATCGGACCCGCCTGATCAGCGACACGACACCACGAGTTCAACCTCAAGTAGAGGAGTTCGAGAGGCCGATGGAGAAGCAGCCGACCGAAGTCCGTGCGGCCCGAGGGGCCCCTCAGGCCGCCATCAGCGCCGCCAGGGCGCGGTCCATTGCGGCGTTGAACTCTTCCGGCGTCAGCGGCAGACGGGACTTGACGTCCCGACTCCACTGGTCGGCGAGGACCTCGGCGGAGCCCGCCTCAACACCGTCGAGCGCCGCGTCGGCCAGGTCCGACGGAGCGATCTTGTCCACGGGCCAGCCCGCCGCCATGTCGGTGTCGGCCAGGCCGAGGTGTACCGCTGTGACGAGCGTGCCCTGCTCGGCGAGCTCCAGGCGGACGCCGTTGGTCATGGCCCAGGCGGCGGCCTTGGTCAGGTGGTAGGCATTGGCGCCCTTGCCCCCGAACCACGACATGGCGGAGAGAACGTTGACGATCGCGCCCCCGCCGTTCCTGGCGAGCGCCGGCGCGAACTCCCGGATCATTCCCAGGTGGCCGAACATGTTGGTCTCCAGCTCGTGCCGCACCGCGTCCAGCGAACCGGTCACCAGGTCGGTCCCCGTACTGATTCCCGCGTTGTTGATGAGCAGCGAGACGTCCGGGGCGGCCTCGGCGGCGGCCCTCACGGATGCGGGATCGGCGATGTCGAGGGGCAGCACCTCGACTCCGGGCAGGTCCACGGTCTCCGGTCGGCGGGCCGTCGCGTAGACCGTGCGGGCGCCCCGTTCGAGCAGGCGCTGGGCGAAGGCGCGGCCCAGGCCGCGGTTGGCTCCGGTGACAAGGGCGACGGAGTTGTTGATATCCATGGCCGGTACGCTAAAACCTGACGCTGGCGTCAGAGGCAAGTGCTGGTCGTCAGAGCCAGGGGTGGGAGGAATCACCATGACTGTCACAGTGGCCGCAGCCGAGCGGTTGATCCGCATCGGCGAGGTGGCACGAGGTGCCGGCGTCTCAGTGCGCGCCGTGCGCTACTACGAGCAGCAAGGGCTGCTCATCGCGGAGCGCAGCCCGTCCGGCCAGCGCCTGTACCGGCAGGACGCCATCCCCCTGGTCCGCTTCTTCCAGCAGATGTTCGCCGCCGGCCTCACCAGCCGAAGGATCACCGAACTCCTGCCGTGCTGGGACTCCGGGCACACCGACGCCGAGCAACGAGCCATGCTGCGAGCCGAGCGCGAGCGCATCCAGGCCAAGATCGACGACCTGCAGGCCGCCCTGGACCACCTCGACGAGGTCATCGCGATCACGGACACGCACCCGTAGGCGTGGTCGGCCAGACGTCTCATCAGCGATCTGACCTCGCTGTCTTGGTTGGGGCGATGAGGAGTCGTTGAGGGGGAACTGTTGTCGGGCGGCCGACGCGATTTTCGGTGTTCGGGCAGGGCGGAGACCAGCGCGGTGGTCTGGTTCTCCAGGGTCTTTCCGGTCGTAGGCCGTCAGGGTTTGCCGGTCAGCCGGCAGGACGGTGTAGTGCGGCCATGCGATGGAAGGCCCTGACCCCTGATGTTGCACACACGAGACACTGGATCCTGAGGATCTGAGAAAGAACTGCTGACGTTCGGCGGTCAGTCGCCGCGTCAATCACGGTCATTGCGGCGTCCCCACGGCGGAAGGCTGCAACGCATGCGTATCCCGACCATGACCGGCACGGCCCTCGCGCTGGCCGCAGCGGCTCTGTCCCTCGGCACGGTACTGCTCTCCCCCGTTTCGGCGGCGGATGCCGGCACCTCGGCCGCGCCCAGGCCCGGTGCCCCCGCTGCGGGAGCGACCGGTGGCCTTCTCATCAACATCGACAGCGGCAATTGCGCGGACGCGCAGTGGAGTCACAGCAATAGCACGCCTGTGGTCCAGTACGACTGCTACGGCGGAAACACCCAGCTCTGGTACGGAGGCGCTACTCATCCCGCCACCGGCCAGAACGGCAGCTTGGACTCTCAACGCCCCGTCCAACGTGGCTAGCTGGGCGCAAGCCGGCTGCTGAAAACCGGTGCGACAGCGGTGCGGTCTTGGTGTGATCATTGTGCGTTGTCGAGACGCTGTTGATCATTCCAAGGCCGCAAGGATGAATCCGCTGCAAGACGCTGTCCGCGTCGAGTCCCCGACCCGTGCTGTCCCGGTTCCGGACCGACTTCTACAATTGCCTGACCGCCCGCGCCGACGCGCTGTTCGAGCTGGCCGACGCCGCACTGTGCACCGACGGGCCGGTGCGGTCGCTGGTCGACCTGGCCCTGGCAGCGGAGCACCGCCGCGGACACGGTGCCCTCTACGCCGGCCTCAACCGGGGCGGTCTCGACGTCGCGCGGCTGCGGCGGGCTCTGGCCGGGGTGCCACTGCCGCGAGCAGCCGACGCCCGGCTGGTCACCGGCGGCCACCCCGGACTCCCGTGCGACAGACCGGCGTTGAGCCACGGTCGGGGAGTGCCGCAGCGTTTACCCGGACTCCGGCCGATCAGACCTGGATGCCGGCCATGTCCTCGCTTTCGCGCCAGAGCTGGTCGCGGGCCTCGTGGGCGAGGAGATGCTTGTGGATCGCTGTCTGCCCGATCCCGTGCGCGTACAGCGCGTCGGCCACCCGCTGCGATTCCCTCTCGGTCACGGCCAGACCGCCCATCACCATGGTGCTGCCGTCCGCGTAACGGACGAACGGCACATTCGAACTCAGGGCCAACGGTGGGGTAATGGTGATGCCGTAGGAGACCATGCGAAGATCCCGGCGAGGGAATTCCACGTGGTACATCAGTCCACGATTCACCTCGCCCGCCCGGCCCAGCACCATCGCGACGTCACTCCAGTCCGCCTCGGGTGGTGGGAACCGGCTGAATCAACTCCCCGTGGTCCGCCGTCTCTTGCGTATGCCTCGCCCGCCGCGATTCCGCTGCCGCGCATTTCATTTGAGCATAAGGGCTGGTCTCACCGCCGCTGCCGAGGGAAAGTAACCGAATTAATTTCAACGCCCCTCGCAACGAACGCCGGTGCGTCGTACGGTACGGCGTTCCCTGAATCGTTGAGGTTCGTGCCCGCCGGGAGGCGGCGGCGGAATCGCCTGCTCGGTCTCCATCAGCACACCGCCGACAAGTGGCAGCGCGAAGCCGGAGCCCTCGGAGCCGAGTACGCCGCCGACCTCACACATCGCTGAGATCCGAGGGCGACGCCAGCGGATACTGATCAAGCCAGCGTGACGAGCACAGCGGACTCCCAGCCTGGCCCCACTCCCGGGCATGACATCGCGTGTCGGCGGACGGTGTTCTCTCCCCAGCTACGAACATGCGAAAGCTACGAACACGCGAACGTGGCCAGCTGCTTGGACGGCGAGCGGCGGGGCCGTCTGATAGCCAACGTCTTTCCGGCTGCGTATCTCGATCAGGCTGCGGCATCACGGCGGAGCACGGACCAGCCGGGAAGGGGCACCCTTTACTCGTTGCTCACGAGACCGACGAGCCACTCGCCTATCGCAGGGATTTTGCCAAAACCAGCAGTTGGACCAGATACCGGGAAGGCGGCTATCAACGCGCCCGTCGGTCGCCTCGGCGCGCCCCCGTCCCGGGGTGGCCCTGCCCGATGCCGGGCTTGAGAGTGAGGTCAACGGCGCCCATCAGGGCGACGAACCCATCACCAGGGAGGGAACATGGTGGTCAACCGCACCGTGCTGGCCGCGATCGGCATGGCGGGCGTGCTCGTCTTCGGGAGCGGGACCGGGACCGCGCTGGCCGTGTCCGCAGACAGTGCCGGCATGGCGGGCCCCGCGCCCCAGCAGTCCATCCTCGTCAGCTACTTCGACGACGGGAGCTTCGAGTACCCCACCGTGCCGGCCAACTCGTACGCCACGTTCAGCGCGGGGCAGTCCATCGGCCCGTGGCTGGTCACCAGCGGGGGCGTGGACCTGATCCACAGCGGCTTCTGGCAGGCCGCCGAGGGCAACCAGTCCGTCGACCTCAACGCCCTCCAGCCGGGAACGGTGGCCCAGACCTTCACCACGACTCCTGGGACGACGTACACGGTGACCTACGCGGTGGCCGGCAACGTCGACTCCGGCCCGACCGTGAAGACCGGGCAGGTCCTCGTCGACGGTCAGGTCTTCCAGGACTTCGCGTTCGACATCACCGGCAAGACCAAGACCAACATGGGCTACGTGAAGCGGCAGGTGACCTTCGTGGCCTCCGGCACCACCACGACGCTGGCGTTCGCCAGTACCACCCAGGGCGCCGCGGGCCCGGTGCTCGACGACGTGAGGGTGACCGCCTGCTCCTGTTCCTGCTGCGGCTGACGGAACCCATCAGACGCCACAAGGCGGCCAACCCGCCGCCATCCAGGGTGCGGCGCCGTGCCATCGCGTAGCGATCCCGGTGAGCGCTCTTGGCGGCCCTTCGTGTTCCGCGCCCTGGAGAATCGGGCAGCCCTCGGCCCTTCGAGCTGTGTTCGACCACCTTCCGGGTGGGGACGTATCGCCGTACCTGACTGGCCGCATTCACGTGTACGCCACCGGACCGCCCTCTGCCACGTGCAACTGGCACAGCACGCCGAAGCCCTGGAGGCATACGCCGAGGCCGTGGCCCTCCTCGCCCAGCCGGCCGAGCGGAACCCCGCCGAGTACATACCGCGACTCCTGGAAGTCCTGGACGGACAGATCCACACACTCCGGGAACTGGGCAGGAACGACGAGGCCGAGGCCACAAAGACGTGGTCGGCGCAGTGGCGGCAAGCCATCGCCTGACGACGTGAGGCATCCGATCGTCGCAGCCCTCCACGACGATCGCCCCCACCCCCATTGGCTCGAGAAACCAACTGGGCACGGGGCATCTTGATGCCGTAGCTTCCGCCCAGACCCCCATCCTCGAGGCACAAACCCTTACCGGTGGCCGCGCGTCCGGCAAGATGGCTTCAGCCGACGGCATGAGCTGCCCCGGGTTCGGTGAAGTCCTTCAAGCCAGTCATGATCAGGGCTGGCAGGGAGGAGAATGACCGTCGATGGCGGCACCACGGAAGTACCCTCAGGAACTCCGCGACCGGGCGGTGCGCCTGGCATTGGAGTCGGACCGGCCGATCGCGCAGATTGCTCGGGACCTGGGCATACACAAGGAAGCGCTGCGGACCTGGGTGCGTCAGGCCGAGGCCGACGCCGGCAAGCGTCCGGAACAGATGTCATCGGCCGAGCGAGAGGAACTCAAGCGGCTGCGCAAGGAGAACGCCGAACTGAAGCGGGCCAACGAGATCCTGAAGGCGGCCAGGCGCGTTTTTCGCCGCGGAGCTCGGCCAGCCCCAGACGAAGTAGTCGCTGTGGTCGATCACCTCCTCGATGACTTCGGGGTCGAGCCAGTGTGCAGAGTCCTGGACCTGTGCCCGGGCACCTACTACGGCCGCAAGCGTCGGCCCCTATCGGCCCGCGCCCAGCGCGACGCCGTCCTGACCGAGCAGATCAGGGAGGTGCATGCCGCCAACTACGGCGTGTATGGAATGGATCAGCTGGTACAACCACCGCCGGCTGCCCTCCGCGATCGGCAACCTACCCCCTGCCGAGCACGAAGCAACCTACTACCGTTCGACCACCACCCTGGCACCAACCGGCGCCAGCTAAACCGGACTTCACGAAACTCGGGGCAGCTCATGGTGACGCTGCCGATCATCAGGCCGTGAGACTGCGCAGTTCTTCCCCGAACGACCGGACCTCCGGGAGCGCGGGATAGCGGTACAGGAGGCTGCGACGGACCTGCGTCGCGCGGTCGCGAATGGGCTGCACCAGGCGGTCGCTGGCCAGTGCCTGCCGTGCCGCAGCGATCGCGGCGTCGGGTTCCGCCAGCGCGGCGTGGGCGAGCGAGAGATCCAGTCGGGCGATGGCCAGTCGAGTCGGTGCGTGGCGAGGGTTCGAGACGGCCTGGTAGTGGTGGATGGCCTCCTCTGCCGCCTGGCGGGCACGTTGGTGGTCGCCCAGCCAGCCATGTGAGGACGCGTCGAAGGACAAGAGGCGGACGGCGTCAACGGCGAAGAGCCCGGAACCGTGAAGCGGGATGCTGTCACGGTAGCGATGCGTGCGGGAGGCTGCCTCCGTAAAGGCTTCGTGGTTCCCGAGCCGCGCCTGGACGCGGGTGAGCTGAGCAGACAGCCGGATGGCCGCGTTGCCATGCCGGGGAGCCACGGCCAGGCCGCGAGTCGCGGCGGTCAGAGCGTCCAGCGGCCGGTTGTCGTACAGGGCATCGGTGGCCCGAACATCCTCCGCCCACGCGCAGATCTCTGTGGCCTGGGCCTGTTCGCCGGCGTGCCAGGCGTCATCGCACAGGGCGTTCACCAGGTCCCCACGGCCCAGATCGTGTGCGATCCAGGCGAGGATGACCGAGAGCATTCCGGCATGGTGAGCCAGGTCTCGCCCTTCGCGCAATGTGTGGCGGAGTTCCGACAGTTCGGCAGCCCGGTGACGATAGGTCATCACGAGGGGCCAGAGGTCACGTGGTGGAAAGGTCGAGTAGGCATCAGCGAGGTGGTGCACCGCCAGTTCCAGGGACTCGATGTCTCCGGGCGAGAGTTCGCTGTGAGTCGCCTGTCGGGTGTAATTCCGGATGGTGTCGGCGCTGGCGGACTCGGGAGTCGTCAGCGGGCTCAGAGCGGTTCCACCGAGCATGGCGAGCGCGTTGCGTCGGTCCGTAGGATCACCTGCTTCGCCAGGCGCCGCCACAGACGACGCGAACGAGATGGGAGATGGGCTCCCGGCCGTGGTCCCGAGAGCAGTAGGCGGAGTGCGGGCCTGAGCGGTCCGCGAGGCGTCACTCTCCGCCCGGCCGCACGCAGCGGATGTCGCGAATCCGAGTTGGGCCATCGGCTTTTGGAAGTGCGTTTCGAGGACGCGCTGGCTCAACGGGTGTGGCATCGGTGGGTTCGCCGCCTCCCACTTCCGGTACTGCCGGAGGCTGAAGCTCGCGCGCCTGGCGATCTCCCCCTCGGCGTACATGCGGTCCGCGCACGCCTGGAGATCCTGGACGATCTCCTCTTGAGTGCGTTTCCTCGCGGTGCGCAGACCTCGCAGCGGAACGTTGACTCCGTCGCTCGCCACCACCATGGGCACCTCTCGGTTCTCTCACCTCACCTCACGGTAACGGCTCCCCGAGGTTCAAAGGAGCCTCCATCCGGCGCAACGGCGGCACGCGCCTCAAAGGGCCGGTCGAAGGCCAGCGAAAGGCCGCCGGGAGGCAAGCGGAAAGACCTGTTCACACCCCCGGAGCTTCGCTGCACTAGGTGATGCGGCGCGCACCGTGCGTGCTGACTCAGCAGTGAGGTCGGTTGTAGGGGAGCTACCTGATGGTGATGCATACCGTGCCGCCGCCAGAAGATCAGGCGTTGACCACATGTCTGGCCCGTGCCGCGTCGGTACTGGGAGCTGACGGGGTGTGGGCCGAGAACCCGGTCGTCCCCCGACGGTTGCGCTGCGGGATCACGTTCGACGCCGTGGTGTGCGATCTGTCTCTGATCGAGACGGCCTACCGACTGCTCGACAGGTACGAGCAGCAACTCGGTCCGGCCTTCGTCGTTCCATCGTTTCCGGTCGGCGCCCTCCTCGTTCCGGTTGGCGTCGAGGCCCGGTGGCCCGACATGGTGGCGGCCACCCAGTGGCCCGCGCGGGCTCCGCACCCCGTCTGCCTGGGGCGGGGGCAGATGATCGAGGTCCCGGCTCCGGCAGCCACCGCCGCGTCGTTGACCAGGTGGCTGCGCCAGCCAGAGTTTCTCTTCGGCCTGCCTCCCCACCTGACCAGCCCGATCCAGCTCGCGCGCTGCCTCGCTGAGGCCCTTCTCATCAGCCAGGGGACCCGATGAAGGCGCGGCGACACCGCGGAGTGGCGGCCCCCGTCCCGGACGCCCCGAACCCTTCGCCGGAAGGTGTCCGCGAGTGGGAGATGGCGCGCGACGACCGGGCGCCGCGGGCAGCGCGTGTGTGCGTTCAGGAGGCGCTCGTCGCCTGGGGGTTGACGGGTGTAGTGGACGAGGTGCTGCTCCTGTGCAGTGAGCTGGTCACCAACGCTGTGGTTCACGGTGCGGCTGAGCGGATCTGGGCGTGCCTGACGTACGGCGGGGGTGTGCTGCTGCTCGCCGTTGATGACGGGTCGCCTGGGCGGGCGTACGTCCGGGAGGCGGGTCCTGAGGCGGAGAGCGGCCGGGGGATGGCCATCGTTGAGGCGCTGTCCGCCGGGTGGGGCACGGACGGTCCGCGCACCTGGTGCACGGTCACCGTGCCGGAAGGAGGCGGGGAACGGTGACGACGAACAGCGGTCGCGGACCCGGTTCGGGTGATCTGTCGGACACGGCCCGCGCTGCCGACGTGCTGGAGGTGGCGCGCCGCGTGCTGCTCGACGCGGGGTTCCTGTGCGAGGCCGCTGTCGTGCTGGCCCGCATCGGCGAGGCGGCCTGCCGGGCCGGTGACCGGGCCGCCGCGATCCAGGCTCTGCGGCTGGCCGAGCGGGAGTTCGCCGCCCTGGGGCGGGACGACTGGCGTGCCCACTGTCTGGTGTGGGCGGGCCTGGCCGCCGGCCGGGACAACCCGGCCGACATGCGCGCCCTGGGCGCGCAGGCCATGTGCCTGTCGCCCGACGTCGTCCATGCCGCCGCGCGGTCCCTGAAAGCGGCGCTGATCACCGGCCGTATACCCGTCGCCTGACACCGCCGTATCCGAAGCCCCCGCCTGCGATGGAGCCTTCCGATGACCACCGCCGTATGCCCGCCGCAGTACCGGATCGAGGGCCAGGCCCTGATCCTCGGCGAGGCCGGTGTCGTCCTGATGATCCGGCCGTCGGCCGGCCGTTCTTCCGGTTGCCCGGGGGAGTCCGCGGCCGGGCGAGCCGTTGTGGGGGACGGTCGTCCACGAGCCGCTCGACCAGGCCGGCATCGAAGTTCACCCGCGACGTCCTGGTGGCCGTGGACTGGCTGCCGCCGGTCGAGGACACGGGCTGGCCTGGCACGCACATGCACGTCTACGACCGCGGGACGTCGACAACGAAGTCCCCGCACCGGGCGACGGCTGCGAAGTCCGGTGGATCTTCCCCGAGGAACCTCAACGCCCACTGCGCGCCTCCCACGGCCCACCGTGTCCGCGCCGCGGTGTGTCGGCAGCGGCCCCAGCGGACGGTATCGCCGAACCCGGCTACGGCACCGCTCTTTCTCCCACCTCCAGAGTGACCCCCCGGTCATCCGGCCCCGTCCCCGCCTCCGCACGACGAAGGATCTCTCCGTGCCTCCAGCTTTCCCCGGCCCACTCCCGACGGCGATCCTCGGTGAGGCACTCCTGGCCAGCCCGAGGGGTCACCTGCTGCTGATGCGCCCTCCCGGCGAGGAGCACTTCCGGCTCCCAGGCGCCGTCGTGCCGGATGGTGCCCGGGACTGGGAGGCGACCGCCTCGGCCGTGCGGGACGCGACCGGTCTCCGCGTGACGCTGCTGCGGCTGGTCGCCAAGGACTTCCTTCCGCCGGGCACCGCAGCCGCTACGCCTGTCTCCCAGCACCGACCACGTAGCCCGCGCCAGGACCGGCGCCCGGCCGCAGCGGCAGCGCGGATCCACCTGGTCTACAACGCTGGGCACGTTCCGGAATGGGCCGTCCCGCCGGGGGACAGCGGCCCACTGCCACCGCAGGTGCGATGGGTTTCCCGCGACGACCTGGATTCCTGGTGCGCACCGAGGATCGCCGCGCGGATCCGCGCGGCCTGTTGGGCGGCCATCACCGGGACCTTCGCCGAGCTGAACCACGGCTGCCCCATCCGACGCAACGACGTCCCCGGGGCAGGTTGCCCCGCCTGCCTGCGCACCTTCGACCCGGAAACCACCGCCTGCACGTGAGGGCGCTTCCCTTCCACTTCGTCAACAGCGTCTGCGCCCTGGCCGACCGTGCCGGCCTGACCCGTGTCCGGACCGGTCACACCCTGCCGCCCACCGGCACGGAGATCGATGCCCGGCCACATGGTCGGCCCGCACTGGCATCACCACGTGACGGAACCCCTTCCTGCCCCATCCACCCCGAACCCCGAGGGAATTCCAGCCCATGGCTCATCAGATCACCGTCGTGACCAGCGACTTTGAAAGGAACGGCGGCGGCGACCGCGCCAAGTGGACGGCCATGCACGAACGTCTCCGCTCGCTCCACCCGGACCTGCTACTGCGCCAGGAACTCGTCGGGTGCGCCGCGGCGGGGCGCGAGTCGGAGCTCTGGTATGACTCCGAAGAAATGCTGGGGATGCGGGGCTGGCTCGGCCCCGGTCCCGGAGCGACCGCCCTGTACATCTCCGACGCCTTCCGCCCCGTCCGCAACTGGGCGAACGAAGTCGGCCTCGGCCTGTGGGAACTGCCGCCCACGGTCCTGAGCGTGATCCTGGACGGCACCACCGTGCCGATCGTCTGCGGCAGCGTCCACCTCGCCTACGACTCCGCGCCCCTGCGCGAACTGGAATCCGCCTGGCTGACACGCCTGGCCGACAAGTGGCGCCACATTGACGGCTACAACGACCAGACGCAACTCCCGGCACTGATCGGCGGCGACTTCAACTCCGACCCTGTCCCCGGCCCTGACGGGGACACGGCAGTCCCGAAGCTGCCCCTGATCCGCGACATGCCCCACCGCGCGCACCGCAGCCGCCCCGGGACCGGCCGGCAGCGGGTCATCGACACCGTCGCGGACGAGAACCTCCACACCGCCGGCCTGTTCGACACCGCCCGCCACCTCGCAGGCGTGTGCGGCAAACCAGATGTGCTCGCACCCACCATCGCGGCCAGCCCGACACACGGCCCGGCCCGCCGCATCGACCGCATCTACCTCTCCGCCGCACTGACACCCGCCGTGGAGAACGTCGAAGTCATCGACATGACCGGCCTGTCCGACCACCACGCCCTCCGCGTCACCCTGCAGCGCGACACACTCCACGACCTCCTCTCACACTGGCCGGTCGAACACGCCGCAGCCACCAGCCGAATGACCGACGCACTGCCCTGAACCCCCTGGTACCCGCTCCGGTGGCAGGTCTTCGACGGGCTGGTTACCCCCCGGCCGCTGCGGCGGCCGACAGCCCCCGTTCCCCTGACCTCCCACTCTCCACGTTCTGGAGTTGATCGTGATGGACGCGTTCGCCTGCGCCTTGACGGCGTTGCCAGTTGAGGTGACGGGCACCTGCCGCGCCCTCGGGGTCCTGCCGGAGGAGGCGGTGGTCGACCGCTTCGATGTGGCGGCGGCCTGCGGGCTGCCCCTGAGCGGGCGGGCCGGTGCTGCTGGTGCCAGGTGCTCAGGGCGTGTACGGAGGGGGCGAGCGCCTGGGCGGCGGGAGTGAGGGCGTAGGTCTGGCCGCTGGCGCGTATCCGGCCGGTGGGCTGGATGAGGCGGTGGAGTGTCAAGGGCGGCGTGCCCAGAACAGGGCATGTCCGCTGTCGCCCTTAGGGATGAATCCTCCCGCTCGACCGTCATGCCGGCCTGTTCGATCCGCTCACGGTTGGTACCAGCATCCGCATGGTTCCACCACATCGGGGCGCCGCCCCCGAGCCAGTTCTCCTCGGTTCCGGTCCACTCGCCGTGTCCCGTGGTGGCCACGAAGCAGCCTCCCGGGCGGAGCCACCTAGCTTGAGGGACCCCTGATCGCGGGGACACCGTGTGGTGTCCGAACGTCTCAGGGTCGGGCCGCTGGACGATACCGTCGATTCATATCCGCGGAGGTCACATGTGGTGATCGTGGATCAGCCGAACAGGGTGGAACCGAGCGGGCGTCGCGGGTCGTAGCCGGGGAGGATCAGGAAGGTCGCGCTGGCGGTCGTGGTGGTGAAGGGCAGCAGCGCGTCGGAGGTGTCCATGCGGGCGAGCGTGGCCGTGAAGGTCCGCAGGTCGTTCTGGAAGCTGATGAAGAGCAGACCGGGGGCAGGGTCGTCGATGCTGTAGGAGCGGCGGAGCATATGGCCGACGCCGACCACAGTGGGGTTCGCCCTGCGTACGTGGGCGTCCACGGGGATGAGATAGCGCCCGTCGGGTGTCTTGGCGCTGAGTCCGGGGGCCGAGTCGACGCTGCCGCCGGAGAGGGGTACGCCGCTGGCCCGGCGCCGCCCGAAGACGGCCTCCTGCTCGGCGACGGACAGGGCGGCGAACCGTGTCAGGTCGATTTCCATGCGCCGCAGTACGGCCAGGGTGCCGCTGGCGACCGCGGGGGGGCCGGCCAGCCACAGGTCACGTTCCTGCTCGGCGGTGGTGTGCGGGCCCACGATGCCGTCGATGAAACCGAGCAGGTTGCGCGGTGCGGAGCGGTCCTCGGCCACGGGCACCTCCGTACCGCGGCGTCCGAACTGCCGCCAGCGCTCCTGGATGCGGTCGCCGGCCTGGTCCAGGAGCGCGGCGGCAGCGACCGGCAGGAGCAGGGCGTCGCCGGCGCAGATCTGGATCAGCAGATCACCGCCGCGTTCCCGCGAGGCGACACGCTCGCGGGAGAACCGCGGGAGGTCGGCCGCGCCGGGCAGTGTGGCACCGGCCGTCCGTACCAGCCGTGGGCCCACGCCGACGGTCACGGTCACATCGCCCGGGGACCGGCCCAGCAGGCGTGGGTCGGACCCGGCGGTGAGGGTCCGGATGGTCTCGCCGAGTTCGGCCAGTAGAGGGCCGGGCATCACCGTGGCGCCGAGGTCGGCCACCAGGGCCAGCAGGTGGGGCTGGGCCGACCGGGGAAGTGTCACGCCCGCCTGATGCCGGCCCGTCACCGCGACCGGCGTGGGCGTGGTCGACGTGGAAGGGGCGGGATCGCCGGACCGGTCGGACCGGGCGGAGTCCCCTGAGCAAACGGCGAGGAGACCGGCGGCCACCGTGGCGCCCGTGACATCGAGGAACGCGCGGCGTGACGGGGGAAGGTCGGCGCGGTGCATGATGCGTACAATGCCACACCCGGCCTGAGGCTGCCGTTCAACCATCATATGGTGAGCGGGAGTTCGACGTTCCGACGGGGCGACGCCGTGCCAGACTGGGATCATGTCTCGATTGGCTCTTCGCGTGATGACGGCTGCCCTGGGCACACTGGCGCTGGTGACCGGCTGTAGCGGCGGTGGCGACGACGGATCGGGCGAGGGTCGGCGGCCGGACGGCGCGGAGGTGACGATCCGGGTGCCTGCCGACGCTCCGACGATCTCGGACGCGGTGTCCCTGGCCCGGCCCGGTGACCTGGTACTGGTGGCGCCGGGCGTGTACCACGAGTCGGTGCTGATCGACACGGAGCGCATCACTCTGCGGGGCGAGTCCCGGGCAGAGGTGGTCATCGACGGGCAGGTGCGGCGGCCGAACGGTGTGGTCGTCACGGCGCCCGGGGTGGCCGTGGAGAACCTGACCGTCCGGAACAACACGCACAACGGGGTGCTGGTCACCGGTTCGGCGGCGGCGGTCACCGCACTGCCGGGGAGCGGTGGCTACGACACCGGCGACGAACCTGTCAGCCTCCTGGAATCGTTCCTGGTATCGCATGTGACCGCGACCCGTAACGGCCTCTATGGCATCTACGCGTTCTCCGCGCAGAACGGTGTCATCGAGCACTCCTACACCTCGGGCGGGGCGGACTCGGGGATCTATGTCGGCCAGTGCAGGCCGTGCCGGATCGTGGTGCGGGACAACGTCTCCGAACTCAACGCGGTCGGTTACGAGGGCACCAACGCCAGTGGTGACATGTATGTGGTCGGCAACCGTCTGGTCGGCAACCGTGTCGGACTGACCATCAACTCCGACCACCAGGAGAAACTGCTCCCGCAGCGCGACGCCGTCATCGCGGGCAACCTGATCGCGGACAACCAGCAGCCGCAGACCCCCGAACAGGCCGACGGCGGCTGGGGCATCGGCATCGGCGTCGACGGTGGCAGCGACAACCGGTTCATCCACAACCGGGTCACCGGCAACACCAACGCCGGGCTCATGATCACCGCGACCGCCGACCTGACGGCGGACCGCAACCGGATCACGGACAACACCTTCACCGCCAACGGCGTCGACATCGGCTGGACGTTCCCCACCGCCACCCAGGGACAGGGCAACTGCCTGGAGGGGAACGAGCTTCTGACGACCGTGCCCGCGGGGCTCGCGTCCACCGCGTCCTGCCCTGTCCCCGCCACATCCCCCACGCCCTCCGGCAGTTGGCGCGGCCCGGCGGCGCCCGCGGGCATTCCTTTCACCGACGTGGCCGCGCCCGGCCCGCAGCCGGAGTTCCCGGAGGCCGGCACGGTCGGCGCCACCGTCGTGCCGGACGTTCCGGCGCTGCCGGTCATCGCGGACATCGCGCTGCCGTCGCCGTCACTGCTCGCCGACGGCGCGCGGGTACGGACCTCATGAGCGGCGGCTACGGCGTCGGGGCGGCTCCGGGCAGCGGCTGGACGGGGACATACGTCTGGGTGTCGAAGTCGAAGACCACCGGCTCGGGCGCGGAGGCGATACCGACCTCAACCCGGTACATGGTGCCGTCCGAGCCGATCCAGTAACGCACGGTCTGTGACGTACTGGTGCTGGTGTCGCCGCCAGGGACGTCGGCACCGGACTCGGCGTCGGCTTCGCCGCTGGCACTGGAATCGGCCTGGGCACGCGGCCCGCTCATGATGTCCGTCCGATGGCCGCGTACCTGCTCCTGCCCGACCCAGGTGGCGCCGTTCTGCGGCAGCAGCGCGGCGTTGTCCGGCCGGTCGCTGCCGAGGTCGAGCACGATGGCCAGCGCACTGTCCAGGGTCATGCCGGATGTCAGCAGCGGACGGCTGTACCAACCGGACGCGGGCGGCGACGCCGGGACAGCTGCCGGGGGGTCCGCCATCGGGTGAACGAGGACGGTGGTGGCCGTCCACCGGATCAGCCCGTCGCTGGACGTGTCGTGCCCGGTCCCTCGCACCACCCCGTAACCGGTGTGGGTGCGGTAGTCGACTGATGCGGTGATGACCAGCCCACCGGCGACGTTCGGCACGTTGATCGTCACTGCCCGGCCTCCGGCCTGGTAGTTGAGGAATCGCGTGACTGCCAGCCGGTTCACTTCGTCCGAGGTCAACGCCCGCGGGGCGGCGGGGCCATCGCCGTCGCCGAGGAGGACGAGGGCGCTGGTCGCGGCAGCCGCGACGCAGACGACGGCTGCCGCTGCCCAACGTAATCGTGGCCACCGGCGACGCTGCTTGATGTTGGTGTCCCGCGCGCTGCTGCTCCGCGCCTTGATGCCCCGCGCTCTGACGTCCCGGGCTCTACTGCTCCACATGCTCCGCACGCGGCGCGAGCATAACAGTTCGCACCGAGGCACCCTCAAACTCCGGGGTTGGCCAGACACTTACGGCTGGTCAACTGTAGTCTCTGCGCGGAAGTCGCTGGGTTTGCATTAGCTCAGGACGAGAGGAGCGCTATGCGATTAGGTGTACTGCTGCGGATGGGGCTGTCTGGTGTGCTCCTGGTAGGGGGCGGCGCGGGCATGATCCTGACCGGCGCCGGGCAGGCCGGAGCCGCGGCCCCCGACGGCACCCTGACCGTCGAGGTACTGCGGGACTTCTTCGGCACCGGCGTGATCAACGCGACCATGGATGTGCCCCAGCGGGGAATCCAGGTCGATGTCCTCGACCTCGAGGGCAACCGTGTCACCGGTGTCACGGATGCCACGGGAAGGGTCGTCGTGCCGCCGTCGAGCGAGCTGACCGGCGGCCGGTACCGGGTCGACGTCACCGTCCCGGAACCCTACCAGGACTATCTGCGGGCGGCGCCCGCCTCGACCGAGCCGAACCACTTCGACAGCTTCACCACGTTCGTGGACGTCTCGGACGGCAAGGACGACTCGGTGACCACCGGGGTCTGGAACCCTGCCGACTACGCACTGCCCGACTCCCGTTACTTCGTGCCGATCCAGAGCGGCGCGGGCGGGACGGACACCCGGGCACTGGTGGCGTTCGGGACGGACGCCCGGGGCACCTGTCCCGAGCAGGAGGCGTGCCCGGAGGTCCTCAACACCCAGGACCAGGTGGGCACGACCTACGGGCTGGCCTACGACCGGTACCGCGACCAGCTGTTCCAGTCGGCGTTCGCCCGGCGGTACACCGAGTACGGGCCGGAGGGCGGTGGCGCGATCTACGTCCAGCCGGCCGACGGCGGTGCCCCGGCGCTGTTCGCGACGGTGCCGGGCGCGGCGGAGACACCGCACGACACCGACAACCTGATCAAGGACGCCGGGTTTACCGACGCGCCGGGCACGGAGAGTATCGGCGGCCTGGCCCTGTCGGAGGACGGCTCGACCCTGTACGCGGTGAACCTGCTCACTCGTAGCCTGGTCAGCTTCGACGCGACCGGGCCCACGGCCTCGGCGCCCGAGGAGACCGTGCCGATCCCCGACCCGGGCTGCGCGTCGGCCGGGGACTGGCGTCCGTTCAGTGTGGCCGCCCACGACGGCAGCCTGTATGTCGGGGGTGTGTGCAGCGCCGAGAGCACACAGGACCGTGCGGACCTGAGGGCCGTCGTCGCCACCTATGACGGCGAGGAATTCACCACCGTGCTGTCCCAGCCGCTGGACTTCGAGCGCGGCAACGTGCTCGTCAGCAACTCCGGCCGCGACCAGGTCAACCACTGGAACCCGTGGAACACCGACCTGGCGGACTGGGACTCCTTCCAGCCGGCCGGCGCGATGATCAATCCGCAGCCGGCACTGGCCAGTATGGCCTTCGCCCGCGACGGCTCGCTGATCCTCGGCTTCCGTGACCGGTTCATGGACGTCGTGAGCTGGGGCGGGCTGGACCCGAGGCCGGGCAACGACACACCGCAGAACGGGATGTCCGGCGGCGACATCAATATGGCCTGCGCCAGGCCCGACGGCGGGTACGACTGGGAAGGCACCGGAATCTGCCCCGACCACGCCACGGGCCCGACCCTTGACGGGGTCCAGCCCGGCAGCGTCGTCGAGTACTTCCCGGGTGACTTCTTCCCGAACGGCGGCTCCGCGACCCAGCCCGGGCCGCACCAGGAGTCCTCCCTGGGATCGGTCGCCTATATCCCGCAGCAGCAGTGGATCGTCAGCACCCAGATGGACCCGACCGGCCGGGTCATCACCAGCGGAACCGGCTACTACGACGTCGCCACCGGCCTCGGCCCCGGCAACGACCCGGTCAACAACGCGTACGAGTTCGTCGGCCCGAACCAGAACGGGTTCGGCAAGGCCGGCGGCCTCGGCGACATCGCGTACGCCGCGGCGAACGCACCGATCCAGATCGGCAACGTGGTCTGGTACGACGGCGACCGCAACGGCCTCCAGGACCCGGGGCACGTACTGCTGCCGGGTGCGACGATCAACCTCCTGGACGCCGATGGCGAGCAGGTCGCCACGACCACGACCGATGCCGCCGGTGAGTACTACTTCGGCGGGGTCGGCGCGGACTACGAGCTGACACCGGGCGCCGAGTACACCGTGCAGTTCGATGTCTGCACGGCGGACACCAGCGGGGTACCGGGCCAGCCGGCTGCCACCGACCTGCGGTTCACACGGCCGCGCGCCGGTGACGACCGGGTCCATGACTCCAATGTGACCCCGCCGACCTCCGGCCGGCTCTGCAACGGCTACGCCCCGGTCACCGCGCCGGACACACCAGGAGGGGTCGATCACACGATCGACGCCGGCGTCCACATCCCGGAGCCGGAATCCCCGACACCGACACCGACACCGACGCCGACGCCGACGCCGACGCCGTCCCCGACGCCGTCCCCGACGCCGTCCCCGACACCGCCCCCGGCGCAGTCGACGGGCCCGGCGCCCAACACCCCGGCACCGGGCGGCGGCCTCGCCGAAACCGGTATGTCCGGCCTCGGAGGCGTCATCGCCCTCACCGCCGTGCTGCTCGGCGCGGGCGCGACAGTGGTCCTCATCACCCGTCAGCGGCGCGCACGACACCACTGACACCAGAAACACCCGGAAACACCCGACGGGCCGGTGCGCCGCACCGGCCCGTCGGCCTGACCGGCGCGATCACCCACAGCATCGAAGCGGACCGCCCGCATTTTCTGAAAGAGCGTCTTGTCCGGTCAGGGGTGTGGGAAAGCCGCCACGACGCAAGCGGCTCTGGCGTCAAGGACACCCCCAGCCCCGATCACTGCGTCTCCGGATGCGGCAACATCCTCCGAACCGACCACCACGCCGCCCAACTCCGCGACCGTGCGGACGTCCTGGACAGACGCGCCGTCCACACCCCGCAGCCGATCGGCGACCGCCTGCGGGAGAACGCCGACAGACTCCGCGTCTATGCCGACCAGCACGCCGGCACCCGACTGACTCTTCAGGAGAGCGCATGACCCCGGCCCTCGACGAGCGCGAGCGTATCCGCGCCGCGATGGACCGGATCGGCGGCCCGACGAGACCTGTACTCCCCACGGCCACGGCGCCGGTTCAGGCGTCACTCGAAGGTGTCCGGACAAGGAGATCCACGGCCGGTTCGAGCTGCATATGAACCCCGTCTCGACCTTGACGTGGCTGACGCCTGAGGACCGAGCCCGACCCGCGGACCGGGCAGCCGGCGCTTTGACGCTGCTGGGTCGGCGGCGATCTCCCAGTGACTCACGGGGGGCACTTGCGATTGCGTCGCACCTGGTCAGGGGGTGTATGACGGCTGTGGCCGCAATCGAATGGGTGTGCCACCGTGTGGGTCATGAAGGGGAATGGGCACACCCACGGACACAGCGACCATGGAGACCACCACCACGACGTTCACGGCTCGGGGCAGGGCCACGGCGGGCACGGCCACGGGCGTTCGCGGCTGGCGCGGCTGTGGCACCGGCTGGCGCATCTGGTGACGCCGCACAGCCACGAGGCGGCGGACAAGGTCGACGCGGCGATGGAGACCTCGCGGGAGGGGATGCGGACGCTGTGGATATCGCTGGCCGTGCTGGGGGCGACCACGGTGGTGCAGGCGGTGATCGTGGCGCTGTCGGGGTCGGTGGCGCTGCTGGGCGACACCATCCACAACGCCGGTGACGCGCTGACGGCCGTGCCGCTGGGGGTGGCGTTCGTGCTGGGGCGGCGGGCGGCGAACCGCCGCTACACCTACGGCTACGGCCGGGCCGAGGACCTGGCGGGCATCGCGATCGTGGTGACGATCACGGCATCGGCGGCCCTGGCCGCCTTCACGGCAGTCGACCGGCTGCTGAACCCTCAGGATGTCACCCACCTGTGGGCGGTATCCGCCGCAGCGTTGGTGGGGTTCACCGGGAACGAGTGGGTGGCCCGGTACCGCATCCGCACCGGCCGGCGGATCGGGTCGGCGGCGCTGGTCGCCGACGGGCTCCACGCCCGCACCGACGGCTTCACCTCCCTGGCCGTTCTCTTCGGTGCCGGCGGCGTGGCGCTGGGCTGGCGGTGGGCGGACCCGGTCGTGGGGCTGCTGATCACCGTGGCGATCCTGTTCGTGCTCAAGGACGCCGCCGGTGAGGTCTACCGGCGGCTGATGGACAGCGTCGACCCGGCCCTGGTCGAGGCCGCCGAGGCCGCGCTGCGGGGCGTGGACGGCGTGCAGGGTGTGGGGCAGGTGCGGATGCGGTGGATCGGCCACGCCCTGCGCGCGGAGGCCGACATCGTCGTCCCGGCGGACCTGACCGTCGTCCAGGCCCACCGGCTGGCGGTTGCCGCCGAGCACGCCCTGATCCATGCGGTGCCGAGACTGACGGCCGCGACCGTCCACACCGATCACGCCCCGCACGGGGCCGATCCGCACGCCGAACTCGCCCACCACACCCGTCCCGTGCACCGCCCGGCCGTGGCTGCCGGTGCTGCCGGTGCCCGCTGAGCAGGATCAGAGCATGACGGATCCCGCCTTCATCTCCGCCTACTGGGACGCCGCCGCCGAGGGCTTCGACGATGAACCCGACCACGGCCTGCGGAATGCCGAGACCCGCGCCGCCTGGTCGCGGCTGCTGGCCTGTTGGATGCCGTCGGCCCCGGCGGACGTGCTCGACGTCGGCTGCGGCACCGGCTCCCTCTCCGAGCTGCTGGCCGAGGCCGGTCACCGGGTGACCGGCGTGGACCTGGCCCCGCGGATGGTCGAGCAGGCGCAGGCGAAACTCGCCGCCGTCGGTCTGCCGGGCCGTTTCCTGGTCGGGGATGCCGTCGCTCCGCCCACCGGCGAGGAGCGGTTCGATGTCCTGCTCTCCCGCCATCTGGTGTGGACGCTGCCCGATCCGCTGGCAGCCCTGGCCGAGTGGACCGGGCGGCTGCGGCTCGGCGGCACCCTAATCCTGGTCGAGGGCCGCTGGCGGGAGGCCGGAGGGGCCGGGGCGCCCTACGTTGCCGGTGCCGAGACCCTGCCCTGGCACCACGGCGTCGCGGCCGAGGAGCTGGCCGCCGCCGTGCGTCCGCTGGTGGACCAGGTGCGCATCGAACGGCTCAGCGACAATGCCGTCCTGTGGGGTGGGGCGGTGACCGACGAACGCTACGCCCTGATCGCCCGGATCTGACAGGCCGCTCCCGCCCGCGTGAGCTTGTGGCCGCGCGGGCGGGGGTGGAGCAGGAGATCGTTCAGCTGGGGCGGTGGCGCAGCCACCAGTAGCCCAGCGCCGCGGCGGCGCCGTGCGCGGCGAGAGCGGCGGCGGCCAGGACGAGCCCGGCCGAACTTCCCCGCCACACGTGCCAGGCCACTCCGGCGAGGACCGGCACGAGGGTCAGATGGCGCAGGACGCCCCGGGACGGGCGGCGGTTCACCGGCTCGCCGCCGCGGCCGGCCTGGCCGCCCGCACCCAGTGCAGGAATGGGCGCATATCCCCCGAGGTGCATGCGCCGAAGCCGGCGCCGCGGACCATGGGCGTCATCAGGTCGACCGGGTTGTCCCGCATGGCCGGGCCGGCCGTCGCGCCGACCAGGCGCCGGGCCGCCCGCCCCCGGGGCGGGCGGAAGTCGGCGAGCAGCAGCCGCCCGCCCGGACGCAGCACTCGGAACATCTCCGCAAGCGCCCGCTCGCGCCGGTCTTCGGGGATGTGGTGGAACGCGAGGCTGGAGACCACCAGGTCAACCGACCCGTCCGCGCAGGGCAGTTCTTCCGCCAGGCCCTGGGTGAAGGTGCAGCCGTCCTGCCGGACGTGACGCCGGGCGTAGTCGATCATCGCCGCAGCGGGGTCGATGCCGGTCACCGTCCCGCCCGGGGCCACGGCATGGGCCAGCAGGCCGACGAGATAGCCGGTGCCGCAGCCGATATCGAGCGCCCGCTCGCCAGGCCGGGCGCCGCTCAGTTCCACCAGCCGCCCGTACAGCCGCCGGCGCCGCCCGGCGAACACCACCGCGGACAGGGCTTCGTACGCGCGGGCCCGTCCGATCGCGCCGGGCGCCGAGGGATCGTTCGGGCCGTGCAGGAGATGCCTGAGATCCATCCCCACTCCTAACTTAGTGACGACTAAGAACAACGATAGCTTAGTCGCCACTAAGTTGCTGGGCGGGGCGGGCTACCCTGAACGGCGTGAGTTCCTCCCCGCCGCCGACCCGCCCGGAACAGCCGCCGCGCCGCAAGCGCCTGACCGCCCCCGAGCGGCGCGCATCAATCCTTCAGGCCGCCACCGAGGTCTTCACCGAGACCGGCTACCTGCGGGGCAGGACCTCCCTCATCGCCGCCCGCGCCGGGGTGAGCGAACCGGTGATCTTCAACAACTTCGGTACCAAGCCCGCCCTGTACGCGGCCGTACTGGAAAGCGCTGTGGCATCCGTGTGCCACACGCTGGGCGAAGCGGCCCGCGGCGGGGAGAGCGTGCCGCAGGTGCTCGCGCGGTTCCTGGAACCGGCCCACGTCGAACGCTTCCACCGCCCCGGTGCCCCCGGCTTCCTGTTCGCCGACGCCTCAGCCCTGACCTCCGACCCCGAGGTCGGCGACGCGGCCCGCGAGAGCCTGCGCCGCTTCGCCGCCGAACTGGCCGCCCTGCTGCGCCAGGGCCAGCGGGCAGGCGGCATCCGTGCCGGGATCAACGCCGAGGCCGCCGCCTGGTGGCTGCTGTCCATGCTGGCCACCCGGACCTTCCGCGCCAGCGCCATGCCCGAGGCAGGCGGTCTGGAAGCCGAGCTGACCGCCATGACCCTGGCCACCCTCGCCCCGGCCGACACCTAACATCCTCCCGGGCACCCGCCCGGAAACCCCCAGCCGCCAGCAGCCCCGCCCGGAATCCTGTTGCACCGGTGCCGAAAGCGGCCGTTCCAACGGTTGTGCCCCGGCCGCGCGGTCGCGGCCCGGGCACAACGCAGACGGGGCTACCGTCGGAGCTCCTTCTTGGACCCGAACGCGGACCGTGGCAATAACGTGACCGTTAATGATCAGGGTCGGGTGTGTGGCCGCACGTCGCGGCCCCAGCGACGAGCTTCGCCGAGCGCAGGCCGTCGCATGAGAAGTTCCCTCCTCCTCAGGCCCGGCCCCAGGGACCGGTGTCCTCGGTGATCCACCGGGGGTTTGTGGCCCGCGCCGTCGTAGTGGTTGGTCTTGTTGCCGCTGGTGGATCATGTGCCGCCGCTGTTGGTTTCCTCGGTCCAGGAGCGGAATCCGGGAGGGCGGGATCGAGTTGCCAGGTCTGGCGTTTGGTGCCGGCGGTCTGCATGGCTCCGAAGAGAACTCCTCGCGGCCGCCGCTCGCGTTGCACTGCTGATCCGCGGGGACCGGGGCCGGCGGCGGGCGCTTGCCCGCGGCAGCCGTCCGACGTGCGCGCCGACGAGGACGAGGCGTGCCCGCGGGCTGTCCAGCTCCGCAGCCGTTCGGGAGAACTCCAGCTCCTGTAGGCGTAGCGGGCCACCACGGCGAGCGCGGCGAGCGCGCCCGCCCGCCCGCGAGATGGCGTCAGCTCGTCAGCTCCGGAGCGACTCGGTGCCTGGTGGCCTTCTCGTACGAGGCGGCCAGGCTGATCAGCAGGGGCTCGGTGAAGGGGCGGCCGAGGAATTCGAGGCCGGTCGGGAGGCCGGCGTCGCCGCCGTAGCCCATGGGGACGCTGATCGCCGGGAAGCCGGTGTTCTCGCTGAGCCGCGTGAACACCCCGCCCTGCTCGACGCCGATCTTGGCGGGGAACTTCATGGCGCTGGCGTAGCTGATGGCGTCCAGCTCATGGATGGCCATCTGCCCGTACACCCAGTCTTGAAGCGCGGTACGCGCCGAGAGGATCTGCTGGTATTGCAGGTCGGTGCCCAGGGAGGCCGGATCGACCTGGATCTCGCGGTCGAACGCCTCCTTGGCGTAAGAGGAGTACGCGCCGGAGTCGTACAGCTCACGGAAGGTGCTGACCGGTGCGGTGCCGTGCTGGGACGCGAGGTAGGCGTCGACGTCCCGGGCGGACTCCTTGGTGATGGTGGAGCCGGCGCCGAGCAAGCCCCGGTCGGGGCCGGGGAGTTCGACGATGGTGGCCTTGAGTTCGACCAGGTCGGCCATCGCGTCGTCGAGCAGCTGCACGATGCTGGGATCGTTCCGGCCGAAGAGGGCCAGGCCGGTTCGGATGACTCCGATGCGGAGGTGGGTCAGTCTGCGCGGCTTGGCGAAGGAGACATAGCCGTCCTGCGGTGTCCGGTCGAAGCCGCGCGCCGTCACCGAGTCAGCGGGGTCGAAGCCGGCCATCAGGTCGAGGCCCGCCGCTGCGTCGGCCACCGTTCGTGCCATGGGGCCGAGGGTGTCCTGCGTCAGGCCGCGCGGCATCGCTCCGTCTCGGCTGACCAGGCCGATCGTCGGGCGGAGGGTGACGATGCTCGTGAAGGCTGCGGGGATGCGCAACGAACCGCCGGCGTCCGAGCCGATGGCCAGCGGCACATAGCCGGAGGCGACGGCCGAGGCGCAGCCGCCGGAGGAGCCGCCGACGCTGTAGTCCGTGCCGTACGGGTTGGGCATGGCGCCGGTGAGGGAGCTGATGCCGTAGACGGCGGCGGCGAAGTCGTCGAGGTTGGCCTTGGCGACGATGATGGCGCCGGCGTCCCTGAGCTTTTTGACGACCGTGGCGTCGTTTTCCGGGTAGAAGTCCGCGAACAGCTGCGAGCCGCCGGTCGTGGGCAACGATGCGGTGTCGATGGTGTCCTTGATGATGACGGGCACGCCGTGGGCGGCGCGCAGCCGACCGGTCGTCGCGAACTCCTCGTCCAGCTCCTCGGCGAGGGAGAGAGCCTCGGGGTTGACGGTGATGACCGCGTTGAGCTGGGGACCGGCCTGGTCCAGCGCCTCGATCCGGGAGAGGACGGCGCGGATCACCTCGGCGCAGGTGGTCCGGTGCTGTTCGAGGTCCTCACGCAGGAGTTGGAGGGTGAGTTCGTCAACGGCGGTCGCTCCGCTCGTCGTTGCCGCGGTGGCTGCCGTAGCGGTGTGCGCGGATGGCGCCTGGGCCAACGCTTCCGGCTGCCCGAGGACGGCCGCGGCGGCGGTCAGGCCGCCAAGCGCCAGAAATCTTCGTCGGTCAGGGCCGCCCGAAGGGGAGTAGCCGGAAGGGGAGTCGCCGGATTCTTGGTCGTCGGATCCGGGAGAGGACGGACGGTGGCTGTGCAAGGGAGCTCTCCTGCCAGGAGTCACAAAGATGGGCTGAAAGCTAAGTGCGCCGCGTTACGCATGGTGCCGTCGCTGATCACAGTGGTATGTCCGGGACTCTGGGACGTGGGGGGTTGTACGAGGCGGTGGCCGGGTTAAAAGGACTCGACGAGACCGATCGCCGCCCCAACTCCTGGCTGGTCTCCAGCAGTCGGTCGACGACCGTGGCGGCGTAGGCGTTCATCGCCTGCTGGAGGGTGCCGCGGCCGCGGTGCGGCAGCATGGTGTGGGAGAGGATCTGCCGGACGGCACGGTAGTGCGGGCCGTCGGCGCCGAGCACCGCACCAAGCAGCGACCCGGCGGCCGGGTTCAGCCCGGCACCGCTCTGAGCGGCAAAGGCGCCACCGTCCTTGAGCGCCGCGCGGATTCCGGCGTGCCGGGCCACCACCCACTGCCGCAACGGGTGGGGAAAGCACTAGCAGAGAGTCCACAGTTTCTTGGCCGGTTCCTTGGCGCAAAGGAGCACGAGCGCCCAGTTGTCGGCGTGACGGAAGACATTCTGTCGGTCCGTCTGATTTCACACGGAGTGCCGGGGGATCGCCGGGCAGGGGATCAGGGTGCGGGTGGGTGCCGGGGCGGGTGGGGTGAGGGCCTGGGTGAGGAGCCAGGTGAGGCTGCGGTGGCCGAGTTCATAGTGCGGGAGGGCGACCGTGGAGAGGGCGGGGCGGAGGTGGGCGGCGATGATCTCCTGGTTGTCGAAGCCGACCACCGCCATATCGTCGGGGACGCGGACGCCCTCCTCGCGCAGCGCGTCGTAAAGCCCCATCGCCACCCGGTCGTTGTAGCAGAACACGGCGGTCGGGCGCAGTGTGAGGCGTAGCAGGCGGTGGCCGACGTCGTAACCGGCCTCCTGGTCGGGGTGTGAGACGGTGAGCACCAGGTCCGGCCGGTAGCGGATGCCGTGGGCGCGCAGCGCGGCGCGGTAGCCGCGCAGGCGGCCGGCGGAAGCGGGCGATGGCTCGCTGTGATTGATGAACGCCACGCGGCGGTGGCCGGCCGCGAGCAGCAGCTCGGCGGCCGACCGGCCGCCGCCCTCCTCGTCCGGGACGAACGACTGGACCTCATCGCCGTCGGTGTAGCAGTTGGCCAGGACCAGCGGAACGCCGCTGAGCCCGGCCGGGTGCCGCACCAGCCGGTGGTACCAGGTGGAGTAGACGACCCCGCGTACCTGGTGGTCCAGCATCATGCTGGTCGCCTCCCGGGCGGCCGCCGGGTCGGACTCGGTGTTGGCGATCAGCAGCACGTGGTGGTGGGCCCGGGCGGCGTCCTGCGCACCTCGGATCAGCTCTCCGGCGAACGGGGTGGTGGCCACCGAGTCGGTGATCAGCCCGATGAACGACGTCCTGGCCTTGCTGAGGTTGCGCGCCATCGCGTTGGGCCGGTAGCCCAGCTCGGCGGCCACCGCGAGGACGTGGTGCCGGGTGGCCTCGGAGACCTTGGTGGTCTCCTTGGCGTTGATCGCGAACGACGCGGTGGCGATGGAGACCCCCGCCCGGTCGGCCACCTCCTGCATGGTGACGCGACCGGTGCGCTTTCGAGGAGCCCGTCCCACTGGCCACCTCCGTGAACGCGTCTGCCTCGCCGCCGCGATGATACGCCGCGGGTGCCGCCGCGCCCCGCTCAGGACCGGCCGCCGGACTCCAGTCCGCGCACCACGATCCGGTTGAAGACGAGGAACGCCAGCAGCAGCGGAGTCACGGTTACCGAGACGGCCGCGAAGGTGGCGGTCCAGTCCGTGGATCCCATGGCGCCGAGGTAGCTCTGCAGCCCGAGCGGCACCGTCTTCCTCTCCTCGCTCAGGATGAACGTGTTGGCGAAGATGAAGTCGTTCCAGATGAAGATGGAGTTGACGAAGACGACGGTGACGATGGTGGAGGCGGACATCGGCGCGGTGATCCGCAGGAACAGCCGGTAGGGGCCGCAGCCGTCCAGCGCGGCGGCCTCGTACGTCTCCTTCGGCACGTAGCCGTAGAAGGATATGAAGAGGAAGACCGACATCGGCAGGGCGAAGCCGGCCAGCGGCAGGATCATCGACAGGTGGGTGTCGAGCAGGCCGATATTGGCGTAGTTGATGAACAGCGGCACGAGCGCCACCTGCACCGGGACCACGATGCCGCCGAGGAAGAACGCCAGCACGGCCCGGCTGAGCCGGAAGCCGAGCACCTGGATCGCGTAGGCGCCCATCATGCCCAGCACGACGATCAGCACGTTGGACGCGACGGTGACGATGGCGCTGTTGAGCAGGAAGCGCGGGATGTCGCCCTGTTCAAAGGCCCGGGAGAAGTTGTCGAGGGTGACGTCGGTGGGCGGCGCGAAGGCGTTGTCGGAGGCGAACGACTCGGCCGGGCGCAGGCTGGTGGAGACGATCCAGAAGAATGGATACACCTGGAGCAGCAGCACCAGGACGACCAGGACGCGGGAGAGCAGCCGGGCGCGGGTGGCGTTGGCGTGGGAGACGGGCCGGCGGGACGCCGGGCGCGGCCCTCGCCGGGGGAGCAGGGTGGTGGCGGTCATACCAGGGCCTCGTTCTTCCGCCGGAGCAGGGTGAGGATGACGGCGACCGCGACCAGGCACTGGAGCACGATGAAGACCGAGATCGCGCTCGAGTAGCCGTAGTCGGTGCTGGTGAAGGCCGTCTTGTACATGTAGGTGGTCAGCAGCTCGGAGGAGACGCCGGGGCCGCCGTTGGTCAGCAGATAGGGGACGTCGAAGCCGCGCAGCCCGTAGGTGACGGCCATGATCAGGGTGGTGGCGAGCACCGGGCGCAGGTGCGGCAGCCGGATCCGGAAGAGGATCCGGGTCTCCGACGCGCCGTCCAGGCGGGCGGCCTCCTCGATCTCGCGCGGGACGGTGAGCAGCCCGGCGAGCAGGATGACGACGTACAGGCCCATGAACCGCCAGCCTTCCGGCAGCGAGACGGCGGTCAGCGCGGTGTCGACGTCGGACAGCCAGGGCCGGGTCCAGCCGTCCAGCCCGACGGCGCCGAGGAGTTGGTTGAGCAGACCCTCCGGCTCGAAGGAGTAGACGCGCTGGAAGAGGAGGGCGATGGCCACGGTGGAGAGCACGGCGGGCAGCAGGTAGAGGGTCTTGAGGAGGTTTCGGCCCCGGCGCAGGTAGGTCAGGGCGTTGGCGATCAGCAGCGCGCCGCCGATCTGGATGACGAGGTTGATGGCCAGGTAGCCGAAGGAGTGGAGGAAGGCGGCCCGGAAGGTGCTGTCCGATGTCAGCAGGTCGTGGTAGTTCTCCAGGCCGACGAACTCCAGATCGGTGATGCCGTCCCAGCGGAAGAAGCTGAGGAAGAGCGATTCGGCGATCGGGAAGGCGACGGTCGCCACGTACAGCAGCAGCGGGGGCAGGAGGAACACCAGCACGGCCTTGCCGTGGCTGCCGGGCAGCACCGAAGGCGGGCGGGGGCGGCGGGATTTCGAGGAGGTGTGCCGCCGGGTACGGCGGCGGGGGACGACTTCGCTCACGGCGTGCCTCATTCGGACGGTGCGGTAACGATGCTGCGGGTTCTGCGGGTTTGTGTGGCGGGCGGCCGTTATTCGGGGAAGTAGCGGGGCGCGTTGGTCCGGATGGCGTCGTCCACGCTCTCCTGGAACGCCTCCGGGCTCATGTCCCCCTGGGCCAGCAGCGTCAGGTTCTGCTGGACGACGGTGTTGGTGGACGGATCGAGCATGGTGTCCCACGGCTTGGCGGTCTGGTCACCGAGCCGGTCGGCCTCGGCGAGCACCTGTTCGTACAGCGGAGTGGCGTTCTCGGGCACGGGCGTCTCGACGCCCTCGGTCGGGGAGAGCTGGCCGAGGGACGCGTAGACGGCCGGGTAGTGCTCGAGCAGGTAGCGGACGAAGTCCTTCACCAGCGGGTCGAGGGTGTCGGCGTTGACGGCCATGCCGATGCCCGAGCTGACGACGTAGTCATCGGGTCCGGTGGCCCCCGGGGCGTCGGCGGTGGGCAGGGCGAAGTAGTCGAGGTTGTCGCGCAGGGCGTCGGGAACGGCGTCGGTGGCGAGGTTGCCCAGCTCCCAGGTGCCGATGTTGAGCATGGCCGCCCGGCCGCTGCCGAACAGGTCCATGGCATCGGTGTAGCCCGCCGAGGAGAAGCCCTCGGCGAAGCAGCCGGCGTCGCCGAGCCCGGCGATGAACTCGGCCGCCGCCCGCCCCGCCGGGTCGGACATGGCCGCGTCACCGCTCTTGAGCCGGCCGGCGAAGTCGTTGCCGGTCAGCCGGAAGGGGTAGTACGACAGGTAACGCTCCAGCGGCCAGCCGTCCCTGCCGTCCAGCGCGATCGGCACGTACCCGGCCTCCCGCAGCGCCGGGCAGGAGTCGGTGAACTCGTCCAGCGTGCGCGGCGGGGAGATCCCGGCCTCGGCGAAGGCGTCCTCGTTGTACCAGAAGTACTCCATGGCGAACTCAAGCGGCAGGGTGTAGAGCCCGCCGTCGTCGAACCGCTGGTAATCCAGGGCGAGCGGCCGGAAGTCGTCCGTGGTGCCGAACTCGTCCAGCAGGTTCCCGATGTCCACCAGCCGGTCCTGGTCGCGGAGCTTGGCCGCGAACGGGGTCGGGTCGGTGTCGAACAGCTCCGGCAACTCCCTGGCGGCGGCCAGCGTCATCACCTTCTGGAGGTAGGCGGGCCGGTCCGGGGTGGAGACGATATTCAGGCGGAAGCCGGGGTGCTCCTCGGCGTAGGCGTCGGCGACCTGCCGCACGGCCTGGATGACCGGGCCGTCCGCGGGCCGGGAGTTGAGCCAGGTGATCTCGCGCGGTTCGATCCCGCCGGAGACCTCGCCGCGCACGGCCGCCGGATCACCCGCCGTGGCGCACGCCGTGACGCCGGTCAGCAGCAGCGCGATCAGGGCCGGAACGAGCCTTCTCGCCGGTCCGCTCCACAGGCTTCTCCGCGGTCCCTTCCCCGGGCGACTCATCACGCCGCTCCGTTCTGGCGGGTGCGGACGCTGACGTCCGTGAACTCCGCCGATCCGTCGCCCACGAACAGCCCCAGACATCCGGTACGGCGGTCGTACATCCGGAAGCTCATCGCGACGGCCCCGTCCAGATAGGCGACGGCGGCCGAGTCGTCGATCAGCACCGTCAGCTCGTGCGGCACGTCCGGGTCCAGCGCGGCCGGGCGTTCCAGCTCCAGGGCGTGCGGCACGTCGCCGGCGATATGCCACTGCTGCGGCCCCGGGGCGGTGCGCGGCCAGCGGTCGAACACGAGTCGGCCGCGGGTGGGCTCCAGGCGCACGAAGTAACCCTCGTCGAGGTCCTCGGCGCCGCGCAGGATCAGCCCGCATTCCCGGGTTCCGGGCGCGAACCGCACGGTGGCGGTGACCAGGCACCGGGGCGGGAGCTCGCCGAGGCGGAGCGTGGCGGGCGCGTCGGCGGTCTCGACGGCGGCGTCGGCGCCTTCGCCGGTCAGCCGCCAGTCGCCGGTGACGGGGGTGCCGGGCGCCTCGGGGACCCCGGCGCCGAACGCCTCCCGCACGGTGGCGGGGAGCCGGACGTCCAGGGTGCCGTCCGGGCGGGCGGTCAGCTCGTGCACCGCCAGGTCCCCGGCCCACTCCCAGGCACCGTCGTCGCGCAGACCGAGCCGGGTCGGGATCCAGCCGAAGGCGTAACGCCGCCCGTCGTCGCCGGCGGCGGTCTTGGCGGCGTAGTACGCCCGGCCGTCCAGCGTGTCGTCGGCCGGCGCGCGCCACGGGCCTTCCGGCCCGTCGCCCACCCGGTACCGGACGGTGAACTTCTCGGAGAACTCGGAGTAGACGAGGTACCAGCGGCCGTCCAGCTCGAACAGGTCCGGGCACTCGTGCGTGAGGAACCGCGCGGGCGCGGAGAACGGCTCGGTGACCGTCCATCGGCTCAGGTCCGGCGACACCGCCCGCGCGACGCAGCCGCGCCGCCGCTCCGGGCCGGACTTCGTGCGGGCGGCGAGGAGCATGGTGTATCCCTCGCCGCCCGGGGTCGGATAGACGAACGGGTCGCGCCAGTCGGCCGGTTCATGCCGGTCGCCGGGTGCGTAGAACGTGTCCGCCGGGATCTTCCGCCAGGTCAGCAGGTCGGAGCTGACCGCGTGCATCACCGCCTGGAGCGGCTGCCCGGTCTCCTTGTCGCGGAACGCCGGGTTGTAGCCCGTGTAGAACAGATGGTGCTCGCCGGCCGCCTCGATCACGCACCCGGTATACGCGTGCAGGTCCTGATCCTCCGGCCCGCCGTGCCGCAGCACCTCCCCCGCGTAGTCGTAGGTCACGAAGTCGCGGGTCCGGGCGAGGTGCCAGGACATCCCGGCGTCGTACCGGCCACTGCGGGTCTCATGCAGGTAGAACAGCCAGAACTCGCCCCGCCAGTGGTAGGGGATGACGTCCCCGACCCAGCCTTCGGGCGGCCGGAAGAAGACAGGGGTGGTGTGTGCGGTCACGTTGCAACTCCAAGCAAAGCGCTTAGCCTGTGATGACGGGCACGTTATAGAGCGGCGTCCTGAAGGTAAAGCCCCTCGCATCGACGACTTCCCCTCGCGCCCACCCGGTCACCTGCCGTATCCATGGCGGTCCGGGCGTGGCGGCTACAGCCCGTAGCGCCTGGCCGATTCCTCTTCCTGCGCGAGCCGGTCGGTGCCATCTCCTTCCACTGCGAGGACATCACCGGTACCAGCTACGAGTCCGGCTCCCAGGCCACCATCGGTGTGGAGAACGAGACCGGTACGGTCGCGTTCGAGTACTCCGCCAACACCGCCGGTGTGCTGTCCGACGGCCTGGCCGTCGACTTCCGCACCACCGGACAGCGGATGTGGTGAGCGGCGACGGCATCGGCCGTGCGTCACCGACCGACCCGGCGGACGCGACCTGACGCAGCGATGTCGAGGCGTGGTGGGCGAACCGCCGGATGTCGGGTGTGGCGTGCTTCCGCGACCAGACCGCGCGCAACGGCAGGCGCGGCCCGTCGGTCAGACGGATGCTGACAGTCCCCTCGGGGGTGCCGGCGCCGTTCTCCGGAGGGACGGTGAGAGCCACTGCCTGTCCGAGGCGGACCACGGCCAGCATCCGCAGGCCGTCGCTGACTTGGGGACCCCGACGGGCGGGCGGCCCGTCGGGCCACAGGCTCGGGTCGAGCAGCGGTGCGTCCGGGCCCAGCCAGTCGACCAGCGTCTCATCGGCGAGGTCGGCCACCGTCACCGTCTCCTCATCCGCGAGCCGGTGTCGGCTGCCCACCAGGACGCAGCGGTGCTCGCGGCGCAGCAGGATGCCGTCCAGGCCGGGGTCGGTGAGGGCCCCGCACCACAGCGCGATGTCGGCCTGCCCCACGCGCAGCCGGGTGAGCTGGTCGTCGAGGGTGCCGACGGCGGCGCTGGCCCGGCGGGGCGGGCCCACGCCGTTGTACGACCGGACCAGCGTGTCCAGCGGGTACGCGTCGCACCCCGGGCTGGTCACCGTCAGTGGGGTCTGCGACGCGGCCGACTGACGTACCCGGGAGACCGTGTTGGCGGCTTGAGCCGGCAAGGTCCTGCCCTCGTCCAGCATGACCTGTCCCCGCGGTGGTGAGCACGAGGCCCTGCGGAGGCCGTTCCAGCAGGGCGGCGCCCACGGACTTCTCCAGAGCCTTGATCGCACGGGACGGTGCCGGCTGTGCGGGTCCGGCAGAGCGGAGCGGCCGTGCAATTCATCACGCGGCGGGCGCCGCCCTCCTCCCGTCACCGCCGGTACGCCGGGTGCGGGTCCGTGAAGAAGCCCTCGTCCAACACGTCCGCCGTCATCGCGCCCTCCCTCGCACGCCGCCCCAACAGGGCCGTTACGAAAGGGAAGTTCGACACTCGGCCAGCCCAGGCCGCCTGTCGGCGGAGGGGCGTCCTCCTGCTCACGGCGTGAGTACGGCCGATAGGTCTTGTGGCGCCGGATGAGCGGATGGCGCCGGGCGAAACGCCCGCGTCATGCTCCCGTTTCACACGCGGAACGCACCTGGGTGACGATATGCGGAATCTCCCCTCCGCTTGACGGAATAATTCCGCCTTGAAGGATTCGCATGCACAGAAGTACCGCTCTGCTGCGCTCCCCGTTCGCGCACGTCATCATCGCCGTCCTCCTCGGCATCGCCACCGGCGTCGTCTGGCCGGACACCGCCGACACGTTCAAGCTGCTCGGTGACGGCTTCCTGCGCCTCATCAAGATGGTCATCTCGCCTCTTGTCTTCTGTGTCGTGGTGATGGGCATAGCCAAGGCCGGCGACCTCAGGTCGGTCGGCCGCATCGGCGTCAAGGCGCTCATCTGGTTCGAGCTCGTCACCACGGTCGCGCTGCTGCTCGGCCTGGTCGTCGGCAACGTCGTGCGCCCCGGGGCCGGCTTCGCCGGCGGGGACCCCGTGCTGGACGCCAGCGCCGTGGACGAGGCCACCGCCGGGAACCACCTGCCCGGTGTCTCCGGCTTCATCATGGAGATCATCCCCGTGAGCGCCGTGGGCGCGTTCGCGGAGAACAGCCTCCTCCAGGTCCTGCTGCTCGCCGTGCTGTGCGGCACCGCGCTGCTGCACCTGGGACGGAACCGGGTACCGCAGGTCTTCTCACTGATCGACCAGGCCAACGAGGTCATCTTCAAGCTCATCGGCTACGTGATGCGGCTCGCGCCCATCGCCGCCTTCGGCTCGGCCGCGTACCTCATCGGTCAGTACGGGCTCGACGCGCTCTCCTCCTACGGCAAGCTGATCGCCGCCTGTTACGGCGCCGGCCTCGCGTTCATCCTGCTGCTGGGCGTGCTGCTGCGGGTGTTCACCGGAGTGAGCCTGTGGCGGTGGATGGTCTTCATCCGCGCCGAGCTGTCCCTGGCTGTGGCCACCGCGTCCAGCGAGTCCGTGATGCCCCAGCTCATGCGGAAGCTGCGGGCCGCCGGGTGCGCCCCCGCGCCGACCGGCCTGGTGCTGCCGACCGGCTACTCGTTCAACCTGGACGGCGCCTCCATCTACCTCTCGCTGGCCATCCTCTTCATGGCCCAGGCGGTCGGCGTCGATCTCAGCATCGGCCAGCAGATCACCGTGGTCCTGGTGCTGATGCTCAGCTCCAAGGGCATGGCGGGCATCCCCGGCTCGGCCCTGCTCGCGCTGTCCGCGACGGTCACCGCGCTGGACGTGCTCCCGGTGGGCGTGGTCGCGCTGATGCTGGGCGCGGACCGCCTGATGGACACGATGCGCGTCGTGACCAACCTCCTGGGCAACTGTGTGGCCACCTTCGTCGTCGCCCGGTGGGAGGGCATGCTCGACACCGAGCGCGCCCAGAAGGTGCTCTCCGGCCAGATCGAGCCCGAGTTCGACGACCTGGACGACCTGGACGACGCGGACACGGACGGCGACGGCACCCGGACGCCCCCGGCCGAGGCGGTCCCCGCTCACTGATCGCCCCCTCGGCGCCCCAACCGGCCGCCTCCCCCGTTCCCGTGCGGGGGAGGCGGCCATCCGCCGTGCGCGCGGGGGCCAGATTCCCGGAGAAGGTGTGCGCGCGAGGGGGTTTCCGGGGGAACACGCGGGCCACACCGCCGATCCCTCTGGTGTCAGGGGTGGATCAGGGGGCACCCGGAGCTACCCTCGCTCGGTGCTCGGTGCTCGGTGCTCGGTGCTCGGTGCTCGGTGCTCGGTGCTCGGTGCTCGGTGCTCGGTGCTCGGCGCGCCCGGTGGGCGACAGCCTGCCCGGTGTTCTCGATTCCCGTGGTTCCGGCGGGGGCGAGGGGGCATCAGGGGCGTGCCTCTCGCCGGCTCAGGGTTGGACGAGTCGAAACGCGAGGCGGGCGGCGGCCCGCTTGGCGGACTGACGCAGTCGTCGGGAAACCGGTCGGGCCGGCTGCGGCGCGGGGGTGGCGGCCAGGCGGGGGAAGAGGATTTCGGCGTTGGCGCGGTTGACGGCGGTCAGGGTGTCGGGGCTGACGTGGGTGTCGAGGCCGGTGGCGAAGTACTGGCCGGCGGGCGTCGGGGCGAAGGGCCAGTCGCTGCCGAACAGGACGTGGCCGGGACGCGCGAAGGCGAGGAGGGTGGGCAGGGCGGCGGGGGAGGATGACAGGGCGGTGTCGAAGAAGAAGGCGCGGAAGTCGTCCATGACATCCAGGGGGCTGCGGCCCGATTCGCCTGCGATCGCGAGGGCCATGCGGTGGGAGGCGTAGGGCACGACGCCGCCGGCGTGGCTGAGGATGAACCGGATGCCGGGGAAGCGGCGCACGATGCCGTTGCGGACGAGGAGGTACGCGGCCCGGGTGGTGTCGAGGAGGAAGTCGACGACGAACGGCGGGATGCCGTCCACCACGGGTGCGGGCAGGGCGGCCGGGTGGACGAAGACCACGGCGCCCCGGTCGTCGAGGGCCCGCCACAGCTCCTCCTGGCCGCCGCTGCCCAGGTAGATGCCTCGGTGGTTGGCCAGCAGGGTGACTCCGTCGGCCCTCAGCTCGTCAAGGGCCCGCTCCGCCTCGGTCGCGGACGCGGCGGCGTCGGGCATCGGCAGGGTGGCGAAGAATCCGAAGCGGCCGGGGTGGCCGTCGGCCAGGGCGGCGGAGTGATCGTTGAGCCGCCTGGCCAGGGCGGCTGCCTCGGCCGGGTCGGTGAGGAAGCCGGTGCCGGGAGTGGAGACGGACACGATCGCTGTGGCGGTGCCGAGCAGCTCCATCAGCGCAAGTGCTCCCTCGGGGCTCCAGTCGGGCAGCGGGCGACCGCCCACCTCGGCGATCCGGGCCTTGGCGAGGAGGTCGCGGTAGAAGGACGGAAGGATGTGCTGGTGGACGTCGACCCGCCGGGCCGCGGCGGTCATGAGGCCGTCTCCTGGCCGTTGAGCAGGTCGAGAGCCACGTCGGTGAGCATGTCTTCCTGGCCGCCGACCATGCCGCGCCTGCCGACCTCGACGAGCAGGCTGCGGGCGTCGATGCCGTAGCGGGCCGAGGCGGCCTCGGCGTGGCGGAGGAAGCTTGAGTACACGCCGGAGTAACCGAGGGTGAGGGTTTCCCGGTCGACCTGGACGGGGCGGTCCTGCAGCGGTCGAACGAGGTCGTCGGCGGCGTCCTGCAGGGCGAACAGGTCGCGGTCCGGGGCCCAGCCCAGGCGCTGCGCGGCGGCGACGAACACCTCAAGCGGTGCGTTGCCCGCACCGGCGCCCATCCCGGCCAGGGAGGCGTCCACCCGGTTCGCGCCGTGCTCGACCGCGACCAGCGAGTTGGCCACGCCCAGGGAGAGGTTGTGGTGGGCGTGGATGCCGATCTCGGTGTCCGGGGCGAGGGCCTGGCGCAGCGCTTCGACCCGTTCGGCGACGTCCCGCGTCAGCAGCGCGCCGCCGGAGTCGACGACGTAGACGCAGGTGGCGCCGTATTCCTCCATCCGCTTGGCCTGTCGGGCGAGGTTCGCCGGGTCGGTCATGTGGCTCATCATCAGGAAGCCGACGGTGTCCATGTCCAGGGCGCGGGCGGCGGCGATGTGCTGGGCGGAGATGTCGGCCTCGGTGCAGTGGGTGGCCACGCGGACGACCGTCGCGCCGGCGGCGTGGGCCTCACGCAGGTCGTGGACGCTGCCGATGCCGGGCAGCAGCAGGGTCGCGACCCTGGCCCGGGTGATGGCGGTGGCGACGGCCTCGATCCACTCCAGGTCGGTGTGCGCGCCGAAGCCGTACACGCAGGAGGAGCCGGCCAGGCCATCGCCGTGGGCGACCTCGATGGAGTCCACCCCTGCCGCGTCCAGGGCGGTGGCGATGGCGACGGCCTGGTCGACCGTGTACTGGTGGCGGATGGCGTGCATGCCGTCGCGCAGGGTGACGTCGCTGATGTGGAGGCGGCTCATCGGGCGGCTCCGGAGGTGATCTGTGCGTGCTGGGCGATGCGCTCGGCGGCGGCGACGGCCGCGGAGGTCATGATGTCGAGGTTGCCGGCGTAGGCGGGCAGATAGTCGGCGGCGCCGGTCACTTCGAGGAGAACGGTCACCTTGGTCCCGGTGAACTTGCCGGTAGTGGGGATGTGCAACGGGTTGTCCGGGCCGTAGGTGTCGAACTGCACCTGCTGCTTGAGCCGGTAGCCGGGCACGTAGGAACGGACCCTGTCGGCCATGGCCAGGACGCTGTTCTCGATGGCCGCGTGGTCGCAGTCGCCCTCGACCAGGCAGTACACGGTGTTACGCATCAGCAGCGGCGGCTCGGCCGGGTTGAGGATGATCACGGCCTTGCCGCGGCGGGCGCCGGCGACCTCGCGCAGCGCCCGGGAGGTCGTCTCGGTGAACTCGTCGATATTGGCGCGGGTGCCGGGTCCGGCCGATAGCGCGGCGATGGAGGAGACGATCTCCGCGTAGGCGACGGGGGCGACCTGGGCGACGGCCGCGGCGATGGGGACGGTGGCCTGCCCGCCGCAGGTGACCATGTTCAAGTTCGGGGCGTCGAGGTGGGCGTCGAGGTTGATCACGGGCACGCAGTACGGGCCGACCGCGGCCGGGGTGAGGTCGAGGACCCGGACGCCGGTGGGCTCCAGCTTCGCCCAGTTCGCCCGGTGGGCGGTGGCCGAGGTGGCGTCGAACACCACCCTGATGTCCGCGAACCCGGGCAGGGCCAGGAGCCCGTCGACGCCGTCGGCCGTGGTGGCGACGCCCAGCCGGCGGGCGCGGGCCAGTCCGTCGGAGGCGGGGTCGATGCCGACCATCGCACCCATCGTCAGCGCGCCGGAACCGCGCGAGATCTTCATCATCAGGTCGGTGCCGATGTTGCCGGAGCCGATGACGGCGACCGGCCACGGTGCGGGAGCGGGGGGCATGAGAGCGGTCCTCCTAGGTGAAGGTCAGCGACACCGGGCCGAGGGCGCTGAAGCGCGCCTCGATCCTCTGGCCGGCTGTGACGAACGGAGCGGTGGTCATGGCGCCGGGCAGCACCAGGTGCCCCGGCGCCAGCGCGGTGCCGAAGGAGCCGAGCGTGTTGGCCAGCCAGGCGACGGCGGCGGCCGGGTGGCCCAGCACCGCGGCGCCGCTGCCCGCCGCGACGCGTGCGCCGTCGAGGAGCAGGTCGACGACGATGGTGCCGAGATCGGGCACGGTGTCCAGGGGCGTCCAGGCGCCGTGGACCAGGCCGGCGGAGCTGGCGTTGTCGGCGACCGTGTCGACCAGGGTGATCTTCCAGTCGCGGACCCGGCTGTCGACGATCTCCAGGGCGGGCGCCACCGCTTCGGTGGCCTCCAGGACGTCCCGGGCGGTGACCCCGGGGCCGCGCAGGGGCCGGGCGAGGCGGAAGCAGATCTCCGGCTCGACGCGCGGACAGCAGTAGCGGGTGGCGGAAACGGTGCCGCCGTCGCGGTGGACCATGTCGTCCAGCAGGTGACCGAAGTCGGGCTCGTCCACACCGAGGAGCTTCTGCATCGCCACGGCGGTGAGGCCGACCTTGTGGCCGACGACGACTGATTTCGTGGCCAGCCGGCGCGCGACGTTGGCCCGCTGGATGGCGTAGGCGTCGGCCAGGTCCAGGCCCGGCAGCAGGTCGGACAGCGGCTCCACCGGCACGGCGTGCCGCTCGGCCTCGCGCAGCAGCCGGGCGGCCCTTTCGCGCTCTTCGGCGGTCAGGGCCATCACGCGCTCCCGGGGGCCATGCGCAGGGCCGCGTCGTGGATCAGCCGTGCGTGCAGTTCGAACATCGCCACCAGGTCGATGTCGTCGCCGGTGATCTCCCGCTGGACGAACAGGCCGTCGGCGCCGGCGATGGCGTAGGTGGTGAGGGTGCGCACGGCGTCCTCGTCGAGGTCCGGCATCAGGGTCCGGAAGCTGTCGCTGATCCTCTGCCGGGCGATCTCGCGGACCTGGAGGAACACCGTCCGGCCGCGGGGCTCCTGGGGGCGCCGCTCCAGGGCGAGCATGAGGCCCAGGCGCAGGAAGTCGGGGGCGTCGATCAGGGACCTGGCCACTCCGGTGGCCACGGCGGTGACGCGCTCCAGCAGCGTGCCCGTCTCCTCCCCCGGGAGCTCGACGGCCGCGAGCCAGGTCTCGAAGCTGCGCTCGATGACCGCGGCGATCAGGTCGTCCTTGTCCTTGAAGTGCCAGTAGATCGAGCTGGCGGGCAGCCCGCACGTGGCGCTGACCGCCGCGATGGAGGTGCCCTCGTACCCGCGCTCGCCGGAGATCTCCACGGCGGCGTCGAGGATGCGCTGCCGGGACTCCACCCCGTTCGAGCGCTTTCTGCGCTCCGTCCGCGGCCTGGTCATCCGATCGCGCCCCTTCCTGCTCGTTCCGGTTCGGTGCTCGTTCCGGTTCCTGCTCGTTCCGGCCCACTTGACCGTCTCCGGCGCCCACCTTACCGTAGCGATCGATACAATTGGAGCGAACGCTACAGCAATGGGAAGACGGCAGCGAGGCGGCATGGTGAGCGAAGACAGTGCCTACGACGTGGCGGTGATCGGCTACGGACCCACGGGCGTCACCGCCGCGAACCTGCTGGGGGCGATGGGCCTGCGGGTCGTCGTCGTGGAACGCGACACCGAGGTCTTCTCCCGGGCCCGGGCGATCTCCACGGACGAGGAGGTCGTGCGGATCTGGCAGCGCGTCGGCCTGGCCGAGCGGCTCAAGCGGGACATGCTGACCGAGCGGCCCATCGACTTCGTCGACGCGCGCGGCCGGTCCTTCATCAGCGCGCACCCCACCCGCCGCGGGCACGGCCACCCGCCGCAGATGTTCATCTACCAGCCGGCGCTGGAGCAGGTCCTGCGCGACGGGGTCACCCGCTACCCGAACGTCGAGGTGCTGCTGCGGCACGACTGCCTGCGGCTGCGCCAGGACGCCGACGGCGTCGAGCTGACGGTGTTCCGCACCGCCGAGGACACGGTCCACCGCCTGCGCGCCTCGTACGTCATCGCTGCCGACGGCGGCTCCAGCCTCACCCGGGCGCAGCTGAACATCGGCTACGAGGGCCGCACCTACGAAGACCGCTGGGTCGTCATCGACACCGAGATGCTCAAGCCCTGGCCGGGCCACGACCGGCTGCGCTTCCACTGCGACCCGGCCCGGCCCGCCGTGGACTGCCCCACCCCGCTGGGCCACCACCGCTGGGAATTCCCCATCCTGCCGGGCGACGACGAGAAGAGCCTGACCACCGACGAGGCGGTGTACCGGCTGGTGGCGCGGTACGGGATCAGTAAGGACAGCATCAAGATCCTGCGGGCCACCGTCTACAGCCACCACGTGCGTTTCGCCGCCCGCTTCCGGATGGGCCGGGTCTTCCTGGCCGGCGACGCCGCGCACGCCATGCCGCCGTGGATCGGTCAGGGCATGGCCGCCGGGGTGCGCGACGTGGCCAACCTGTGCTGGAAGCTCGACGCCGTGCTGCGCGGCGAGCTGCCGGAGACGGTGCTCGACAGCTACGAGGCCGAGCGCAAGCCGCACGTCAAGGAGGTCACCAGGCGGGCGGTGTTCGTCGGGCGGATCATCACCGAACGGCGGCGGTGGGTGTCGGCGGTCCGGGACTCCGCGCTGCGCGCCCTCGACCGGATCCCCGGCTTCAACGCCCGGCTGCAGGACGCCAGCTGGATCCCCGTCGCCCACTACTCCGCCGGATTTCAGGCCCGCCCGCGTACCGGGGCCGCCGGGCGCCAGGTGCCCCAGCCCTTCGTGATCCGGCCCGACGGGGAACGCGTGCGGCTGGACGACGCGCTCGGCCGCCGCTGGCTGCTCCTGCACGCCGCGTCGAGCACCCCCCAGCCCGCATGGAACCGCCTGGCCGTCCCCTCGCTCACCATCTCGCCCCCGGGATCGCCGCCGGCCAAGGGCACGCTCGTCGACAGCGACGGCGTCCTGCTGCCCTGGCTGGCCGAGCACCGCACGGCCAGCCTCGCCCTGCGACCGGACGCCTACGTCTACGCCGCCGCGCCCAGCGGCGCCCAACTCCCGCCGCCGCCGGAAGGGTTCGTCCCGGCACCGCACCCGACCACCACGACAGCCCCGTGAGGACCGAGACGATGACGACGCACACCGCACCGCCGACGATGCGCGAATCGCTGTACGACATCGACGGAAAGAAGGTCTTCGTCGCCGAGACCGGGGACGGCCCGCCCGTGCTGCTCCTGCACGGTGGCGGTCCTGGAGCCTCCGGCGCCTCCAACTACTCCCGCAACATCAGGGAGTTGGCCAAGAAGCACCGGGTCATCGTGCCCGACCTGCCCGGCTACGGTCGCAGCGGCAAGGGCGTCGACGGTGGTGATCCGTTCGGGTACCTCGCCGACCATATCCGCGGCCTGCTCGACCGGCTCGGCCTGGACAAGGCGCACCTGGTCGGCAACTCCTACGGCGGCGCCTGCGCCCTGCGCCTGGCCCTGGACACCCCCGAACGGGTCGACCGCATGGTCCTCATGGGTCCCGGCGGCATCGGCACCACCCGCGCGCTGCCGACACGCGGCCTCAACAGCCTGCTGAACTACTACGCGGGCAGCGGGCCCTCGCGGGAGAAGCTGGAGAAGTTCATCCGTCAGTACCTCGTCTTCAACGCCGCCGACATCCCCGACGCGGTCATCGACGAGCGCTACGCGGCGAGTATCGACCCCGAGGTCGTCGCCTCCCCGCCGCTGCGCCGCCCCTCCGGCCCGAACGCCCCGCGCACCCTCTGGAGGATGGACTTCACCCGCGACAAGCGCCTGGCCCGCCTGCCCGTGCCCACCCTGGTGCTGTGGGGCGCCCAGGACAAGGTCAACCGTCCCAGCGGCGGCCGGATGCTGGCCGACCGCCTGCCCAACGGCGACCTGTACGTGGTCGCCAACACCGGCCACTGGGTGCAGTTCGAACGCGCCGAGCTCTTCAACCGCCTCTGCGCCGACTTCCTGGCAGGCCGCCGATGACCACCACTGCCGCCCTCCCGTCCGTCTTCGGCGCCGTCCACCTCGGCTACATCGTCATCGAGACCAACCGCTTCACCGACTGGCACCGCTTCGGCACCGACGCCATCGGCATGCACCACGACGCCCTCGACAGCGGCGTCACGCGCTTCCGCCTCGACGACCAGGAGTGCCGCTTCCTGCTCCGGCGCGGCCCCGCCGAGGACGTCGTCGCCACCGGCTGGCACATCGACGACCACGCCGCCTTCGAACAGATCGAGGCCCGCATCCGCGCCCACGGCGTCCCCCTCGTCCCGGGCTCCGCCGAGGACGCGGCCCTGCGCGGCGTCGAACGCCTGCTGCGCTTCCCCGGCCCCAAGGGCATCACCCAGGAGATCTACACCACGCCCCGCACCGCGCCCGATCCGCTGCGGATGCGCGCCTCCGGCTTCGTGACCGGCGAGGCCGGCCTGGGCCACATCGCCCTGACCTCCAGCAAGCCGACGCGGGTCCGCGGCTACTTCAACACGGTCTTCGACGCCCGCCTGACCGACTACATCGACGAGACCATCAGCGGCGTCAAGCTCAAGATCCGCTTCCTGCGCGTCAACGAACGCCACCACTCCATCGCCGTCGCCGCCACCCGCGGCCTGCCCCTGGACCCCATCCGCACCCGCGTCCAGCACCTCAACATCCAGGCCGCCACCCTCGACGACCTCGCCCAGAGCTACCAGCGCGTGGGGGAACTCGGCTTCGACATGGCCCTGTCCGTCGGACAGCACACCAACGACAAGGAACTCTCCTACTACGCCCGCACCCCCTCCGGCTTCGAATGGGAGGTCGGCTGGAACCCCCTCACCATCGACGAGACGACCTGGCGGCCCACCACTCACCAGGGCATCAGCATCTGGGGCCACACCCCCGTCGGCCAGACCATCGTCGACAAACTCGACCAGTTCCGCCGCGGCGCCCGCTCCCTCACCCGCCGCGAGGACACCGTCCCCGCCCTCAGCGGCACCGGCATCCCCGACGACTGACCCCGGAGCATGTCCCGGTCCTCGCCGAAGAAAGGGGTACCGCCGCACTCATATCCGCCTTCCTTGTGGGGACCGGTGGGGACCGGTGGGGACCGCTGGGGACCGGTGGGGACCGCTGGGGACCGGTGGGGACCGGGAACGCCGGCCACCGGGCGCGGCGCGGGTCGTTTCGGCCGACCGTCGCCGAACTCGGTGGCGAAGCCGAAGCCTTCACTCCGTTGCGTTGTCGCTGACTGTTGGGGCACGGAGCAGAGTGTGGTCGCCGTCGGGGGGCGTCAACCGCCGGACCGCGATGCTCGCGAAACCCCATATGTGGCGTCTCAGTACAGGATGTTGAGCGCCCCGGGCAGGACCCGGGCGGTGACCGGCACCGTCGCGTTCACCTCGCCGTCGGCGCCGTAGGGCACCGGGCGGTCCGCCTCGATCCGTATCTCCCGGCCGCGCAGCACCGCCACCTGCGGGCGGTTGACGTGGGCGCCGGTCTTGAGGTCGTTCATCGTGGTGAAGAACCGCAGTCTGGACGCCTCCTGGAGCACCACCACGTCCAGCAGCCCGTCGTCCACCCTGGCCCCCGGTGCGATCCTCCGGCCGAAGCCGTAGAACGCCGAGTTGGCCGCCACCACGGAGTAGCCGCGGAAGGCGTGCTCCCGGCCGTCCACGGTGACGCGGAACGCCGTCACCCGCCAGCCGAGCACGGCGCGCAGACCGCCGGCGTAGTAGGAGGCGGCGCCGCGCAGCAGCCGGGTCTCGTTGGCGTAGCGGTTGGCCAGCGCGTCCACGCCCGCGTAGACGCTGCCCAGCACGGCCGTGCGCGGGTGGACGGCCGACTCCACTTCGATGGCGTCGACCGGCCGCGGCTCGCCGCGCAGCAGCACCTCGGCCAGCGCGGCCGTCTCCGTGGGCAGGCCGAGGGCGCGGGCGAAGTCGTTGCCCCGGCCCGCCGGGACCAGGCCGAGCACCGCCCCGGTGCCGGCCAGCGTGCCACCGACCAGGCCGACCATCCCGTCGCCGCCCACGGCGAGCACCGTGCGCTTGCGGTCGGCGGCCTCCCGGGTCAGCCGCCGGGCGTGCTCAAGGCCACGGCTGTACTCCACGTCGAGACGGGCGCCGGCCGCGCGCAGCTCCCGGGCCAGCGGCACCAGCACGGCCGCGCCCACGGCGCCGCCCGCGGCGGGATTGACGACGGCGGTGAACTCTCGCATGGGCGTGGCCTCTTCGGGCTGGGGGAGGGGGGAGGGGGAGGGCGGTCAGCCGGCGGGCAGCAGCACGCCGGGGTTGAGGATGCCGGCCGGGTCGAGCGTGGCCTTGACGGCGCTCAGCACGACCATGCCGAGGGGCCCGGCCTCCCGGGCATACCAGTCGCGGTGGTCGGTGCCGACGCCGTGGTGGTGGCTGATGGTGCCGCCGGCCGCGATGATCGCCTCGTTCGCCGCCCGTTTGGCAGGTGCCCAGTGTGCCACCGGGTCCTCGCCCTGCGCCGAGACCACCGTGAAGTAGAGCGAGGCGCCGGTCGGATAGACGTGCGAGATATGGCACAGCACCAGCGGAGGGGTGCCGGCCTCGGTCAGCGTCCCGGTCAGCGCCTCGCGCACCTCCCGGTACAGCTCCGGCAGGGCCGACCAGAAGCCGGCGGTCTCCAGCGTCTCGGCGAACGCGCCCGCGTCCAGCAGCGCGTCCCGCAGGTAGGGCCCGGCGTACCGGCCGCGTTCCCAGTCCTGGCCCGGGGTCTCGCCCAGCGGTTCGCCGCCGCACCGGGTGAGCACCGCGTGGGTGGCGGCCCGGCGGTTGGCGGTCTCCTCCTCGGTGCCCTCGAAGCCGGCGATGGCCAGGCAGCCGGCGGCGTCGTCCGGTCGGCCCGTGAGGGAGTCCGGTCTGGCCAGGCCGATCATCGTCTCGGTCTCGTCGGACAGGCGCAGCACGGTGGGCAGCGGTCCGTCCTGCGCGAGGCGGCGCAGGGCCGCCGCGCCCTCCTCGAAGGAGCCGAACCGCCAGCCCTCGTACACCCGGGACGCCGGCGCCGGGCGCACCGCCACGGTCAGCGAGGTGATCACGCCGAGCGTGCCCTCCGAGCCGAGGACCAACTGCCGCAGGTCCGGGCCGGCGGCGGAGCGCGGGGCCCGGCCGACGTCCCAGGTGCCCTCGGGGGTGGCCACGGTCAGCGCGGTGACGAGGTCGTCGAACCTGCCGTAGCCGGCCGACGCCTGACCGCTGGAGCGGGTGGCGGCGAAGCCGCCGAGCGTGGCCCACTCGAAGGACTGCGGGAAGTGGCCCAGGGTGAAGCCGTGTCCGGACAGCAGCTCCTCGGCGCGCGGGGCGCGCAGGCCCGCCTGGAAGGTGGCGGTGCGGGAGACCGGGTCGAGGGCCAGCAGGCGGTCCAGCCGGCGCAGGTCGAGGGCGACGAAGGGGCGGGCGGAGCCGGCGGAGTCGCCGGAGCGGGGCGCCAGGCCGCCGACCACCGAGGTGCCGCCGCCGAACGGCACCACGGCCACCCGGTGTCGCGTGCAGGCCCGCAGAACGGCCAGCACCTCGGCGTGGTCCCCGGGCAGCACGACCGCGTCCGGGGCATCGGACGCCTCGCCGGAACGGATGCGCAGCAGATCGGGCGTTGACTTGCCGCGGGTGTGCCGGACGCGGCTCTCCGCGTCGGTGCGCAGGAACGCCGGTCCGCCGACCGCCGCGGTGAGGTCCGCCAGCTCCGGGCCGGCCAGCCGGGCGGGCGGCAGTGCGACGCCGGACAGTGGCACCGCGGGCGCGGCGTGCCGCACCCCGAGCAGCTCCCGCAGCAGGCCGGCCACGGAGTCCGGCAGCGGCGCCGCCCGGCCGGGGTCGCCCCAGCCGCTCCACACCATGTCCCGCATCGCTCTGTCGTTCATCGCTGCCCCTCTCCGTGGCGGCCCCCGGACTCCGGCGTCCTCGCCGGGACGGATACGTTACACTGTGACACATGACGCCTAACCGTCACAACGGCACCGCCGACGCCGTCCTCGACGCGGTGCGCGACTGCGTGCTGGCCGTCGGCGTGCGCCGCACCACCCTCACCGACGTGGCCCGTCGCGCCGGGGTGTCCCGGATGACGATCTACCGGAGCTGGCCCGACGTGCAGACGCTGGTCAGGGACCTGATGACCCGCGAGTGGACCGCCCTCGCGCGCTCCACGGCGGCCGGGCGGCGCCCCGGCCGGCCCGTCCTGGGGGAGCTGGTGGCGGGCGTCGTGGCCGGTCTCCGGGCGTTCCGCGCCCACCCGCTGTTCCGCAAGATCGTCGATGTGGATCCGGAGCTGCTGCTGCCCTACGTGCTGGACCGCCGCGGCGCCAGCCAGGAGGCCCTGCTCGACCTGATCGGTGAGGCGCTGCGCGAGGGCCACGCCGACGGCTCGGTGCGCCCCGGCCACCCGGCGCGCCAGGCCAGGGCACTGCTGCTGGTCGTGCAGTCCTTCGCGCTGTCCCTGCCCACCATGGCCGAGGACGCCGACCCCGAGCTGGACGAGGCCGCCTTCGCCCAGGAGCTGGCGCACATCCTGGAGAGGGCCCTCGCCCCATGACCGCACCCCCCGCCGACGCCTCGCTCACCGCCGCGCGCCGGGCGCGCGAACTGGCCGGGCTGGCCGAACCGGCCGTCGGCGGCGCCCGTTTCGTGGACCTGCTCGTCGTCGGCCTCGGCGCCACGGGCGCCGGAGTCGCCCTGGACGCCGCCTCGCGCGGGCTGTCCGTCGTCGCCGTGGACGCCCACGACCTGGCGTTCGGCACCTCCCGCTTCAGCTCCAAGCTCATCCACGGTGGCCTGCGCTACCTCGCCTCAGGACAGGTCGGCGTGGCCCACGAGAGCGCGGTCGAACGCGGGCTGCTGATGCGCGCCGTCGCGCCCCACCTGGTGCGGGCCCACCCCTTCGTGCTGCCGCTGACCCCGCTGGTCTCCCGGCGGCAGGGGGCCGTGATCCGGGCCGGTCTTGAGGCCGGCGACCTGCTGCGGGCCGCCGCCCGCACGCCCCGTGCCACCCTGCCCGCGCCCCGCCGGATATCCGCCGCCGAGACCCTCAGTCTGGCCCCCGGCCTGCGCCCCCACGGGCTGCGCGGCGGCCTGCTCTCCTGGGACGGCCAACTCGCCGACGACGCCCGGCTGGTCACCGCGATCGCCCGGACCGCCGCCGCGCACGGCGCCCGGGTGCTGACCCGGGTCCGGGCGCTGACCGTCACCGGCGACGGGGCCGAGCTGCGCGACGAGCTGACCGGGCGGACGTTCGAGGTCCGCGCCCGTGCCGTGGTCAACGCGGCCGGCGTCTGGGCCGGCGGGCTGGTCGGCGACGTCCGGCTGCTCCCCTCCCGGGGCACCCACCTGGTGCTGCGCGCCGCCGCCCTGGGCGGGCTGAGCGCCGGGCTGCACATCCCGGTCGCCGGCGCGACCAGCCGCTTCGTGCTGGTCCTGCCGCAGGACGACGGCCGGGTCTACGTCGGCCTGACCGACGAGCCGGCCGACGGGCCGGTCCCCGACGTGCCCGAGGCCCCCGAAACCGACATCGGCTTCCTGCTGGACATCCTCGGCTCGGCGCTCGACGTACCCGTCCACCGCGCCGATGTCGTCGGCGCCTTCGCCGGCCTGCGCCCGCTGCTCGCGCCGGGCGCGGCAGACGCCGTCGACGGCACCGCCGACATCTCCCGCCGGCACGCGGTGCTCGCCTCGTCCGACGGCGTGACCACCGTCGTCGGCGGCAAGCTGACCACCTACCGCCGGATGGCGCAGGACGCCGTGGACCGGGCCGTCGCCGTCCGCGGCTTGACCGCCGGGCCCTGCCGCACCGCCCGGCTGCCCCTGGTCGGGGCCGCCGCCCCGGCGGAGCTGGCCGGGCTGGACGCCCCGCGCCGACTGGTGCGCCGCTACGGCACCGAGGCCCCGGCCGTGCACGCGCTGGGCGCGGCGGACCCGGCGCTGCGCGAGCCGGTCGCCCCCGGAGCCGGGGTCACCGGGGCCGAGCTGCTCTGGGCGGTCCGGCACGAGGGCGCCCTGGACGAGGCCGACCTGCTGGACCGCCGCACCCGGGTCGGCCTGGTCCCCGCCGACCGCGCGGCGGCCCTGGACGCCGCGCGCGCCGCCCTCGCCCACGAGCGGGACCGTTAATGATGGGGGATCGGCTGTGATGCTGCCGCCCCTGACGGCCCGTCGGCCGGCGCGCTCACGCCGGTGGACGTCGATGTGACGGCTCGCGGTGCGAGCCGTCACATCGAGGCCCTCGCCCCGCCGCGGACCCGGTCCATCTCGCGGGAATCGCCGTGCGCGCCGACGACGAGGGCGCCGCCCTCCTCGACGCCTACCGCGCCCGCCGCGACCGGGACCGTTGTCCCGGGAGCGTCACGCCTCGGAAACAGTCCGCCGGATCCTCTGCCGGACCGGCTCCGGTGGAGGGGCGTTGCCGGTATAACACTCGCTCAAGGGGGCGAGACGATGACGACAGGTATAGAAGAGACGCGAGCCGGGCTCCGTGAGACGCTCGACCGGGCCGAGGCGTGGCTCCGCCGCGTGGCGACCCTTCCGGAGACTCCCGCCGACTGGGAGGCGCGGGCCCTTCAGGACGCTGACGGCGTACGGCAGTTGCGGACACGAGCATCCTCCGCGCTGATCAACGTCGCGCTGCTGGGGGCGTTCTCCTCGGGCAAGAGCTTCCTGCTCAGCGGGCTGCAGCACAAGCTCAAGCTGCTGGAGGTGGAACAGCCGGACGGGAGTGTCGCCGAGAAGTTCGTCGGGCTGCTGCCCTCCTCGCCGGTGCCGACCACGGCGTGCCCGGCGACCGTGCTGCCCGTCGACCCCGAGGACCGACCGGGCGGCGACGCGGACGAACGCCGTTTTCTGCGGGTCCAGTTCATGGATGCCGCCGAGGACGAGTGGGAGGACATCGGCGACCGCCCGCCGCCGGCCGTCGTGGCCGCATACGCGATGCACGACGCCGAGATCACCAACCGGCTGGAACCGCACTGGACCCGGGACGTCGCCGAGATAGAGATCCAGATTTCGCCGTACACCCTCCCCGCCAAGCTCTACGACCTGCCGGGCTACGGCTCCCCGAACGCCGTGCACGACCGCATCGTCGAACAGGCGATGGGGGACGCCGACTGCTTCCTCTACGTCTCGCACGCCTCCCGCTCCCTGTCCGAGAACGACCTCGCTCTCATCCGCTTCCTCTACCAGCACCACCGCGTCTCGAAGAAGCGCGTCGTGTGGGTGGTCACGGCCATCGACACGGCCACCCAGCTCGACCTGCGCGACATCCCCGCCTGGCGGGCCACCATCGACCGCAACAACGCCTATCTGCGTGAGAAGTTCACCGTCGACGGCCGCCCCGACCTGGGCTTCATCGGTGAGGGGTTCGTCCCGGCGTCGCCGGCGTCCGAGGCGCGCGGGGCGCTGATCGAGGACCCGGGCCGGGCGCGGCGGTTGACCGACGGCAGCCACATGGCCGCGCTGCGCGAGACCCTCGGCGGGCTGATCGAGCAGGAGACCGGGCGCCGCCGCATGGGGAAGGTCGCCGACGAGGCGCGCGGGCTGCTCGGTCGCCGCTTCTCGTCGCTGGCCGAACGGCTGCGGACCGAGCGCCTGCCCATCGAAGCGCTGGAGAACGAGCTGGCCGAACTCGCCACCAGGGCCCGGGAAGTGGAGGAGGCGATACCGCTCATCCGCGAGGACCTGGAGAAGAGGCTGCGGGACTACGTCAAACGCGCCGCGCGCTCGTTCAACGGGTTGTCCGCGCACCTGCACGCCGCCCTGGACGAACGGATTCGCACCACGGACGTCCGTCGGCCGGCGAAGGCCCACGAGATCCAGCGGGACCTGTTCCTGGCGAAGCGGAGCTGGGTCGAGGCGGAGCCGGACGGGCCGGCCGCGGTGTGGGCGGACCTGCTGGAGCAGTTCCGGAAGGAGGCGGTGCGCATGGTGCGCAGTCGGCTGGGAGCGGACGACGCCGCCGGCCGACTGCCCGACTACACCGTCGACTTCAGCGAGCTCGACCTGCCGCGCCCCCGGCAGGCACGCACCTCGACCGAGGACCTCGTGCAGCGGACGGCGGCCTTCCTGGGGATATCCGCCCCGATCGTCGCCACCGGGTCGTGGATGGGCGGCATGGTGACGGCGGGCATCGCCTTCCCGCCGGCCGCCGCGGTGCTGGGCCTGTCGGCGCTGGTGTACATGGGGGTGCAGCGCCACAGGGACCGTGCCACGTCTTTGGAGGTGACGCAGCAGGAGTGGATCGACGGGCTGGACACGGAGGCCCAGCAGGTGCGGGAAGCCTTCGAGTTGGCCATCGGCCTGAAGGGCACGGGGGTGCTTGAGAACCTTGAGTTCAACCTGTTGAAGTACCTGGAGGAGTTGGAGGAGTCCGCTGAGCGGGTCCGGGAACGCATGGCGCGTCCGGAGACGCAGGGACGGCAGGAGTTCGTGGAGGTGCTGAGCACGGTCGTCGACGAGGGCCGGGCCGTCATCGCGTCCCTGCGCGACACCGCCCTCGCCGACTGACGGTGAGGATGTGGATGGCGCCGCTTGCGGGATGGGCATGCTGGAAGGTAAGGGGGAGGTCTCTTGGACGACCCGGGGAAGGCAGCCGATCAGCCACCGCCTGTGGAAGTGCGCAACGTCCTGCGAGGCGGTGTGAACGGACCTGTCGTGCAGGCAGGCGCCATTCACGGGGATGTCTTCATTCGTTCGGGTCCCCCGCCCGCGTCTCAGGTGGAGGCGTCCGCGGGATCGTCCAGGCTGCCCCGCAGGCCGGTCGACGTGCTGTGGGGACGCGATCAGGTCCTCGCGGAAATCTCACGCCTGCTGGACACCGTTGACGGGAACACCCTGGGAGCCGCGGTCGTCGGCTTGGCGGGCATGGGGAAGACCGAACTGGCCCTGCACGCGGTCCACAGGTCAGCACGGCGCACGATCTGGTGGGTCTCGGCGGAGAAGCCCGACGCGGTCCTCCGGGGTCTCGCCTCCCTCGCCTACCGGCTGAGACCGGAGATACGCGAGTGGAACTCTGTGACGGACGCCGCGGACTGGGCCATGGAGTGGCTGCACTCGCACGACGACTGGTTGCTTGTCCTCGACAATGTCGAAGACCGCGAGAGCGTCGCCGAGATCGTGGCTCGATGCGGCAAGGGACCTGTCCTGGTGACGAGCCGATGGGACCTCAACTGGGACCGGATCGGCCTGGCCACGATACCGTTACCGGTCCTGGCCCGGTCGGACAGCGTCCGATTTCTGCTCGCGGAGACCGGACTGGACGACGCGGACGCCGCGGAGCGGTTGGCCCAGCGCATCGGTGACCTCCCTTTGATGCTGGACCAGGCATGCGCCCACATCCGCGAACAGGACCTCTCCTTCGACGAGTACACCGACCTGTTGGCCTCACAACCGCAGACGTTGCTTGGCTCCGCGGCCTGGAGCGACATCCACCGTTCGAGCGTCGCCCGGACATTCAGGCTCAGCCTGGACGCTGTGTCCTCCAGGCGGCCGAGTGCCGCAGAGCTCCTGGGCGTGATCTGTTGCTTCTCCCCGGACTCCGTACCCAGACGGTTCTTGCGGACCCAAGCGGAGGAATCGGTCGAACTCCGCGAGGACATCGGCATCCTCCGCGCCTATTCGCTGATCACCGCGAACAGGGACGAAGTCGGAGTGCATCGGCTGCTCTGGGAGTACGTACGGGCCGCTCTCACGGTCGAGCCCCGGGTGACGGCGGCGACTTACTTGCGCCGCGCTCTGCCCAGCCAAGACCTCGCCGATATCCCCAACTGGGCCCGATGGGCGGAGCTCGCGGATCACGTCGACGCCCTTGACCCGCTGATCGCCGAGGCCGGGATCCCGCAGGCGTCACTCGACTTGGCCAACTGCGCACACCGGGTCGGAGAGTTCCAGCTCTCCCAGGGCTGGCTGAAGGGCTCCCGACGCCTGCTGAGCCGCGCAGTCGAAGAACGCACACGATGGCTCGGCCCCGACGCCCCGGACACGCTGGCCGCTCGGCATCGGCTGGGCGAAGCGGTGCGCGGGGCCGGCGACCTGGACGAAGCCCTTGCCATGCACAGCGCCGTCCTGCGGACTCGTGAACAAACACTCGGCTCCGACCACCAGCAGACCCTCCAGACCAGGGAAGCCCAGGCGATCACCAAGAACGCGATGGGCCGGCTGGACGACGCCATCGTTGAACACCAGGCGATCTACCGTGCCCGGGTGGCGGCGCTGGGCCAGGACCATCCGGACACGATCTGGTCCTTGCACAACCTGGCGATCACCTACAAGAACAACGACCAGTTCGACTCCGCCATCGCGCTGCATGAACTCGTCCGCGCCAAACGCACCGCCATCTTCGGCGCCGACCACCCGGACACACTGCGATCCCTGCACAACATCGCGAACACCTATCACCACGCCGGCCGCTACGCCGAGGCGATCGAAGCCCAGGAGCGCAGTGTCACCGAACGGATCCACCACGTGGGTCCGCACCATCGTGACACCCTCCGCTCACAGTCAAACCTGGCCGACCACTACCTGGCAGCCGGCCGGGTCGAGGACGCGATCACTCTTCACCGATCGACATTGCGACAGCGTGAAACCGGGCTGGGCGCCGACGAGCCCGACACCGTTTGGTCGCGCGGACAATTGGCGAAGGCACTGGCGGCACGGGACAGTCCCGCCCCACGGACGCCCCAAGGCCAACGACCCATCTGACGGGGCATGTTTGTGACGCGCGTCCAAGCGGTCGGATCGAAGCCCGGGTTTCCGTCCGCCACGCCTCCTTCCCGTCCCGCCCCTGACCGGCGCTTGTAACGCTTCTCCGACATCCCGCCAAGTAAGGGTGTGAGGGCAGGGACAACGACAGGAGAGCCCGCAGGTGAACATACGCACCAGGAGCCGCGGCGGCCCGGCCGAGGCGGCCCGGGATCCGGAGCTTTTCGAGGAGTTCTACCGGCGGCATGTCGACGCGGTGACGCGATTCCTCGCGCGCCGCGTGGATGACCCGCACACGGTGGCCGACCTCACCGCCGAGGTCTTCCTCGCGGTGATCGACTCCGGGCACACCTACCGGCCGGGGCTGGGCAGTGAGCGGGGCTGGCTCTACGGCGTGGCGCGCAACATCGCCTCGGCCGAACGCCGCCGCGCCGCCCGTGAGTCCGTGCTCAGCGACCGCATCGCCGGGCGCCGCCTGCTGGAATCCGACGACATCGCGCGGCTGGAGGAGAAACTCGCCGCGGAGAACGAGGGCCGCCGCGCCCTGACCGCGCTGGCCGGCCTCCCGGAGGGGGAGCGGGCGGTCATGGAGCTCATCGTCGCCGATCAGCTCACCCTTCGCGAGGCCGCCGCCGCGCTGGGGATCCGCCAGGTCACCGCCCGGGTCCGGCTCCACCGTGCCCGTACGGCGCTGCGCGTCGCCACCGCACCACCCGCACCGCCCGAGGTGCCCGAAACCGTCAACCGCACTGTCTCCTTGAGGAGTGAGTCATGAACACCTCGTTCGAAGACCGTCTGCTGAGCGAACTCAAGCGCGAGGTGGCGCTGGCCGTCGCCGAGGAGCGGGAGCGCGCCCCGGCACGCCGTCGGCTGCTCACCCCGGCCCGGGCCGGCCTCGGCCTGGCCGGCGCCGCCGTGGCGGCCACCGCCCTGGTCGTCCTGCCGGGCGGGACGAGCACGCCGGCGTACGCGGTCGAGCAGACCGGGGACGGCGGGATCGTGGTGCACATCTCGGACTGGCCGCAGGGCGAGCAGGAGGTCACCGAGTTCGCGCAGACCCTGCGGGACGCGGGCGTGGCTATCGTCTACAACCCGCCTGAGGGCTACCTGTGCCGGCCGTTCCCGGGCGGCTCCCCGTCCGCCCCCCCCGAGGAACTGCCGCCCCTTCCGCCCGGCGTCGACACCGTGAGCCTCTTCAACTTCGCGGGCGGGGCCACCGCGATCGCTCCCCGGGTCGCCGGGGCGACGGTCCCCGGCGACGGCGCGTCGGTGGAGGAGCCCAGCACCACGGGTACTGAGGAGGACTTCGCCTACGAACTCCAGGAGGGGGACACGGTGATCCTCACGGAGATCGGGGGCGCGGGCTCCATCGCCTTCATCGAGGGCGCCTGCGACCCGGTGCCGGACTCCACGGAGTAACGGCACCTGACCCCGGGGCCCGCCGGCCCGGCCTCCCGGCGGGCCCCGGCGCGCTGCTCGCCCAGCTCGGCCAGATCCCCGGCGTCCGCAACGCGCTGGGTGACGCGTCGGCGCCGGGGCCTGGGTCGCGGCGGCAGCTCGGCGTGCGCGCCCGGTCGACGGACGGGGCTTGAGGCGTTCGGTAGTGCGTTGCCCGGGAACGGCCGGTCAGCCGGCAGGCCGCCGCGGTGCCCAGCTGCGATTCCGGGGGCCGGACCAGTCCGCGGCCATCGGGAGCCTTGCTGTTCGGCCCGGCTGTGTGAGACGAACTATCCCGGAAATGGGGTCGGTTGACTATCGTGGGCGGGGTCACCGGCGTGCGTGGTGACCGGGCCATGGACGAGGGCGGAGGGGGATCCGTGGAGTTATGGCAGTACGCGCTCCTCGGGGCGTGCGGGGGCGGTCTGATCGAGATCGTCGCGCTGTTCAACCGCCTCGGTGAGTGGCAGGCGGCCCGCCGTACGCCCACCGGGCGGATCCGCCGGAACCCGCCGAAGTTCACCAGCTACATCGACATCGGCCCGGTCCTGGCCATCACCGTGACACGGCTGATGCTCGGGGCGGCCGTCGCCATGGCGTTCGGGGGCAGCGGCCAGGTCGACGGGGGCTATGCGGCGATCACGGTGGGCGCCACCGCGCCCGCGCTGCTCGCCCAGCTCGGCCAGATCCCCGGCGTCCGCAACGCGCTGGGTGACGCGTCGGCGCCGGGAGCGCCGTCCCCACCGGGGGAGCCGGCAGCGTTGAACGTCGCCGTCCCCCCGATTGTGCCCAGCCAGGGAGAGGTCGCCAGTGAGCAGTGAGAAGTCCTTCGGGGCGCGGTACTTCGCCGGCTTGGTCGGCGCGTCGAACAACGTCAACGTCAGCCACGTCAACGTCAGCCACGTCAACGCCTCCACCGCGTCGGCCGCCCCGGCACGCGCCCGACTGGCCGAGGCGGTCGTCGTCCTGCGAGCCGAGCTGGCCCGTGAATGGGACGCCGTGCCGCCCGCCGACCGCGACGACGCGATGGAGGCCCTCGACGAACTCCGGGCCCTCCTCGCCGACCCCGATGCCGAACTCGGCAGGCTGCGCCGCCGGATCGGCATGATCACCGATGCCCTCGCGCACGTCCCGTCCCTGACGGCAGCGGTAACCGCCCTCGTAGCGGCCCTCCCCCAGGACGACTGACCCACCGCGCGCCCGCGCGCGCGGCATCGCCAGAGAGCGGGGAGGGGAGGGGACGGCCGGCGGCGGCGGGTGGCGTCGACCGTCAGCAGGACGGCCGAGTCCGGCCCCACCTCCGTCGGCGCCAGCAACGTGGCTCGCTTCCGCGTTCCGCGCGCGCCACATCCGGCGCCACATCCGGCGCGCCACATCCAGCGCCGGTCCAAGCGTCCGTCAGGTGAGTGCTGTCGCCAGCAGCGTGGCGGTCTTGGCGACCAGCGGTTCATCGGCCGGGGATTCGGCATCCTGTTGGGTGGACAGCACGGCCAGTACGAGAGGTTGCCGGTCTGGTGGCCAGGTGATGCCCACGTCGTTGGTGGTGCCGTAGTCGCCGGTGCCGGTCTTGTCCGCCAGAGCCCAGTCGGCGGGAAGTCCTTTGCGGAAGCGCTGTCCGCTGGTCGTGTTGGCCAGCAGCCAGCCAGTCAGCCGCTCACGGTCTCTGGGGGCAAGCGCGCTGCCGAGCGTGAGCCAGGCGTAGGTCTGTCCGATGGCGTGGGGGCTGGTGGTGTCCGTCACCCGCCACGGCTCGGCCGAGTTCAGTTCGGGCTCCCACCGATCGAGCCGGGTCGTCCGATCCCCGAGGGATTGGCAGAAGTGGGTGATCGCGGTCGGGCCTCCCAACTGTCGCAGCAGGAGGTTCATCGCCGCGTTGTCGCTGTAGTCGAGAGCTGCGGCGCACAGCTCGGCCACAGTCATGCCGTTCGCGAGACGCTCCGGCTGACCGGCGATGGGAGCGTAGCCCGAGTCCGTGACGTCCTTCTCGGTGTACCGGACGCGCTGGGCGAGGAACTCGCCGTGGCGGTCGAGATCCCTCAGAACCGCCGCGACGGCCATCGTCTTGGCCACCGAGCAGATCGGGAAGCGCTCATGCGCACGGTGGAGCACCGTCTGTCCGGTGGCCGTGTTGTGTGCGAACACGCCCAGCCGAGCGGAATGCTCCCGTTCAAGATCGTTCAGCTGACGCAGGACCCCGTCCTGGCCCGGTGACGCACCGTATGCGGGCGCGGCTGTGGGCAGGGCGGCGGCCAGTCCCGCCCCAGCGCCGAGCCGCAGCACCGCGCCACGAGACAGGCGTGAACTCCCGTTGCTCAAGGCTGACTACTTCCCGTCCGATGTCACGACTCTCACAGGAGAGGACGTCCTGACGGATCACATGATTCCACTTCGGGCGTATGACCCGAGCAGGGCCGCACGCTATGCGCTGACGTGCGATGGATCCACGCGTCGGAGAACGAGGGCGAGCTCAAGCGGTCAGCGCATCACCGTTGTTTCAGAAGGTCGGCGGAGACCGTCCCGGACGCGTTCCGCGACGGTCTCCGGCAGACCGCGATGGCCGGTGATTCCTCCCCGCATGCCAGTTCCCCTGGCCCGGTGAGTGCCGCGCTGGCATCTCCACATCCGGAACGTGGTGATCCTCAAGTCCGGGACGTCGGCCCGCGTCCGGGAGAACTTCGGCGCGTTCGGCTTCGAGCCGGACGCCGGCGACCTGGCGGAGATCACCGCCCTGAACACCGGCACCCGCCTGGGCCCGGCCCGGACACGTTCGACGGGAACTGACCGGCCCCCGCATCCGGCGAGTCCCCCGCGCGGACCGCTCGGGCGGGCCGGTCGCGTCACGTCGTCGGCCCCGAGTCACTATGATGGACGTCATAGAGAGGGGTGCCCATGGGGCGACGGTCGGACGCGCGTGAGCGCATGCTGGGCAGTGCGATGCGCTTGTTCCGGGAGCGGGGGGTCGCGGGGACCTCCATCGCGGACGTGATGGCGGAAGGGCAGGCCCCCCGGGGCTCGCTCTATCACTATTTCCCGGGCGGCAAGGCCGAGTTGGCCGAGACGGCGACCGCGCGGGCCGGGCGGGCCATGGGGGCCACGATCAGTGCGCTGACCGCCGAGCGCGGGCCGGTCGGGACCTTCACCGCCATCATCGACCTGTTCCGGCAGCAGTTGCTCGACACCGACTTCGCCGCCGGCTGCCCGGTCGCCGCGGGTGGGTTGGCCGAGGCCGATGCGCCGGGGGCCCGCGCGGCGGCCGGGGAGGCGTTCGCCTCGTGGGAGTCCACTCTTTCCGCCTCGTTGTGGCAGCACGGGATCCCGGCCGAACGTGCCGACCGGCTGGCCACCTCGGGGCTGGCCATCGTCCAGGGCGCACTGGTGCTGGCCCGGGCCCAGCGCAGCACCCGGCCGCTGGACCGAGTATGTGAAGAATTCGCCGCCCACTTGCGGGCGTTGCTTGATGAGCACGACTGAGGGTTGCCCCCCTCTCCGGCGAGCCGCAAGCTGGTGCCTCGGCAAGTTCTATGCCGATCGTCATAATCACCCTGCCGGAAGGGACGGTTCAGGGATGGACCGCGCGACGACGACCACCGCACGCAAGAACGCGTGCATCCTCTGCGAGTGCAACTGCGGCATCGAGATCACGCTCGAAGGCCGCCGCTTCGCCCGGATCCGGGGCGACAAGGCGCACCCCAACTCGGGCGGCTACACCTGCGAGAAGGCGCTGCGCCTCGACCACTATCAGAACGGCCGGCACCGGATCAGCTCCCCGATGCGCCGACGCCCGGACGGGCGGTACGACGAGATCGACTGGGACACCGCCATCCGCGAGATCGCCGCGAGACTGGCCGGCGTCCGCGACACCCATGGCGGGCACACGATCCTCCAGTACGGCGGCGGCCAGGGCAATCACCTCCCCGCCGCCTACGACCGGTCGTTGCTCACCGCGCTCGGCGGCGGGCTCACCTCCAACGCGCTGGCCCAGGAGAAGACCGGCGAGGCGTGGGTCGACGAACAGCTTTTCGGCGGGCACACCAAGGGCGACTTCGAGAACACCGAGGTCGCGGTGTTCCTCGGCAAGAACCCGTGGCAGTCCCACAGCTTCGTCCACGCCCGGACGACCCTCCGCCGCATCGCCGCCGACCCGGCGCGCTCGATGATCGTGCTCGACCCGCGCGTCACCGAGACCGCGGAGCTGGCCGACTTCCACCTCCGGGTCAAGCCCGGCACCGACGCCTGGTGCCTGACCGCCATGCTCGGCGTCCTGGTCCAGGAGGACCTGGTGAACCACGCCTGGCTGGCCGAGCACACCACGGGCGCGCCCGCCGTGCTGGCCGCGCTCGGCGACGTGCCGGTCGCGGACTACGCCCAGCGCTGCGATGTGGACGAGGAGTTGATCCGGGCCGCGACCCGCCGCATCGCGCGCGCCTCCAGCGTGTCCACCCTGGAGTACCTCGGGCTCGAACAGTCGCCCAACAGCACGCTGACGTCCTACCTGAGCAAGCTCCTGTGGATCCTCACCGGGAACTTCGCCAAGCCGGGCGGGATGCATGTGCACTCCTGGATGTTCCCGGTCTTGGGCTCCTGGTACCCGTCCAGCGCCCACCCGCTGCCGCCCGAGCCGACGCTCCGGGAACGGATCACGCTGGCGGCCATGAGGCTGACCGCGCGGCCCCTGCTGGCGCTGCTGCCCCGGATGGCCACCCGGCGGCGGTGGCGCGTGGTCGCGGACCGCCTGGCCGGGGCGGTGCTGTCCGCCTCGTACGGGACGGTCGCGCCCAGAATGGCCGACACCCTCGCGGCCTCGCTCATGCGGACGGACGGCCCGACACACACGCCGGCCACCAACGCGCCGCTGGCCAGCGGCATCTTCCCGCCCAGCGCCATCGCGGACGAGGTGCTGTCCGATCACCCGGACCGCATCCGCGCGATGTGGATCAACGCGGGCAACCCGGCGCACTCGGTGGCGGATTCACCCCGCTTCCGGGAAGCGATGGCCAAGCTGGAGCTGAGCGTGGTCATCGATGTGGCGTTCACCGAGACCGCGCGGTGCGCCGACTATGTGCTGCCCGCCAGCAGCCAGTTCGAGAAGTACGAGGCGTCGTTCTTCAACCTGGAATTCCCGCGCAACACCTTCCAACTCCGGCAGCCCGTGCTCGAACCGCTGCCCGGCACCCGGCCCGAGGCCGACATCATCGCGGACGTCGTGCGCGAACTCCGCCTGGTGGACGACGAGTCAGTGGCGGCGCTGCGCAAGGCCGTGGACGGCGGACCGAACACGTTCACCCTGCTGTTCTTCACCATGCTCGTCGCTCGGCCCGAACTGCGCCCGCTCTTCCCCCACTTGCTGTACGAGGCGCTGGGCCCGACGCTGCCGCCGGGGGCCGGTGCGGCGACGGTGCTGTGGGGGATCAGCCATCTCGCCGCGATCGCCCAGCCGGAGGCCGTCCGGCGGGCGGGCTTCACGGGCGCGGATCACGAGCTGGGCGGCAAGCTGTTCGACGCGATCATGAACAGTCCCTCCGGTGTCGAGTTCACCGTGGACGACTTCTCCGACGCCTGGAACTACGTGCGGTACCCCGATCGCCGCATCCACGCGGAGATCCCCATGCTCCTCGACGAGATGCGTGGCCTGGTGGACGCCCGCAGCGACTGGACGAGCGAGGAGTACCCGTTCATCCTGGCGGCGGGCGAGCGCCGGGCGTTCACGGCGAACACGATCATGCGGGATCCGGCGTGGCGCCGCCGCGACGCGCAGGGGGCGTTGCGAATGAGCCCGGAGGACGCGGAACGCCTGGCCGTGCGGACGGGCGCGCGGGTCCTCGTGGTGACGGAGACCGGCTCGGCGGAGGCGGTCGTGGAGGTCACCGACACGCTCCGGTCCGGCCACATCACCATCCCCAACGGCCTCGGCCTCGACCACCCCGGCGAGGACGGCGAACGACGCCGGACGGGCGTCGCTCCCAACGAGCTCACCGCGTCCCACCGCCGCGACCCCTTCTTCTGGACGCCCTGGCACAAGCACGTCCCGGCGCGGGTGGAACCGCTGAGCTGAGCCGGAGCCGGGCGGGGGGCGAGCGGAAGCGCGAAGCGTGGGGGTCTCCCCGCCGTCGCGGTTCCGGGACGCGCGGACCCGGACCGATCCGGGTCCGCGGGGGGACGGTTTCCGTTGGCGCCGGCAGCCTCGCACAGAGCCACGACCGCGCGGCCGTCACCGAGGGTCGGCGCGGGGGTGCGCCATGGTGGAGAACGTCCAAAGCGACAAGGTCGGGGTCGCCGGACAGAGTGGGGTCGGTGTGGGCAAAGCCGTGCCAGGAGGCGGTCTCGTTCCACCGTCCCGCGTCGTGGTGCGGCCATCCGACGAGCAGAGCGTACCCGGTGCGCGATCCCCTCGATCCCGTCGATCACCTGCGGTGGTCCCGCCGCCTGCCACGACGTCCTCCGTGCCCTGGCGGGCATGCGTTGTGCACACAGGGCAAACTTCTCGATTCCGCCGACTCCTACGTTGGGCCCGACTCCCGGTACCGGGCCCCGTACGAGGAAAGGCAGTCCGTGATGTCAGACGCGCAGAGCAGGATCGGGCCGGTTCTGGAGGTGGACGCGGCGGGGTTCGCCGCGGCGACGGCTGAGCCGCCGTTTCTGTACGAGATTCCGGTGGAGGACGGGCGCAAGGCGGTGGACGAGGTCCAGTCCGGTGCGGTCGCGAAGCCGGAGGTGGACGAGGAGTGGGTGACGGTCGAGGGTGGTCCGACGGGCTCCGTCCGAGCGCGCGTCGTGCGTCCGGCGGGACACGAGGGGCTGCTGCCCGTCATCGTCTACATCCACGGCGCCGGCTGGGTGTTCGGTAACGCGCACACGCACGACCGTCTGGTGCGGGAGCTGGCCGTGGGTGCCCGCGCGGCGGTCGTTTTCCCCGAGTACGACCGGTCGCCCGAGGCCCGCTACCCGGTCGCTATCGAGCAGAACTACATCGTGGCCCAGTGGGTCGTGCGCGAGGGCGCCGCGAACGACCTCGACCCGACCCGTATCGCGGTGGCCGGTGACTCGGTCGGCGGCAACATGTCGGCCGCGCTGACTCTGATGGCCAAGGACCGCGGCGATGTCGCGCTCGCCGCGCAGGTGCTCTTCTATCCCGTGACCGACGCGGCGTTCGACACGCCGTCGTACCACCAGTTCGCCGAGGGCTACTTCCTGCGCCGGGAGGCGATGAAGTGGTTCTGGGACCAGTACACGACCGCCGAGGCCGACCGCGCGCAGATCACCGCGTCCCCGTTGCGGGCCACCACCGAGCAGCTCGCCGGCCTGCCGCCGGCCCTGGTCATCACCGCTGAGGCCGACGTGCTGCGCGACGAGGGCGAGGCGTACGCGGACAAACTCCGCGAGGCCGGGGTTCCGGTCACCGCGATCCGGGTCCAGGGCGTCATCCACGACTTCGTGATGCTCAACGCGCTGCGCGGCACCAAGGGCGCGGAGGTCGCCATCACGCTGGCCGTGGACACGCTCCGCAAGGCTCTCCACGGCGTCTGAGCACCGCCCGCCGGCGTGCGGCCGGTGTTCGGTACCGGCCGCTCCGTCCTCCCTCAACGACACAAAACGGTATAAAAGTTAAGGAAGTCAGTCATGCCTGAGTTCGATCTCGACAACGTCTCCGCCGCGCCGAGCCCGGATCTGCTCACGCCCGACAACGCGATGATGCTGTTCGTCGACCACCAGCCGCAGATGTTCTTCGGCACGGGCAGCGGCGACCGCGGCGCGATCATCAACAACACGGTGGGCCTGGCGAAGGCCGCCAAGCTCTTCGACGTGCCGGCCGTGATCACGACGGTGGCCGCCGAGTCCTTCTCCGGCCCGGCGCTGCCCCAGCTCGTCGATGTCTTCCCCGATCACAAGCTCATCGACCGCACCTCGATGAACGCGTGGGAGGACGAGAACCTGGTCGACGCGGTTCGCGCCACCGGCCGCAAGAAGATCGTCATATCCGGCCTGTGGACCGAGGTCTGCCTCGTCCTGCCGGTCCTGTCGGCGCTGAGCCAGGGCTACGAGATGTACGTCGTGGCCGACGCGTCCGGCGGCGTCACCCCGCAGGCTCACGAGCACGCCCTGGAGCGGATGATCCGCGCCGGGGCCGTACCTGTCACCTGGGTCCAGGTCCTGCTGGAGCTTCAGCGGGACTGGGCGCGCGGCGAGACCTACAACGGTGTGATGGACATCGTCAAGGCCCACGCGGGCGCCTACGGCCTCGGGGTCGTCTACGCCAAGCACTTCATCGGCGCCAACGCGGCCGGCTGACCACCGGGCGGTCGCGGGTGCAGCGGGGCTCCGGGCACGCCGGAGCCCCCGACCGGAGAGAGGACCGGAAGTGGGGAACGCGGAGTTCGGGCCGGAACGAGTGGCTGCCCGCCAGTCGGGCATCGCACCAGCGGCACCCGGATTTCGTGAGGCATGGCGACCCTTCGCCGTGCCCGTTTTCCGGGCGTTGTGGATCGCGCAGTTCGTCTCCAACACCGGCACCTGGATGATGACGGTCGGTGCCCAGTGGGAGCTGATCGGCCAATCGGGTGCGGTGCTCGCGCTGGTACAGACGGCGGTGAGCCTTCCGCTGCTGCTGCTCGCGCTCCCTTCGGGCGTCCTCGCGGACCGCTTCGACCGCAGAAGACTTCTCATAGCCGCCCAGTACGCGATGGTCGCGGCCTCGGCGGCTCTCGCCGTGACGGCCTTCACCGGATTGCTCGGATCCGGACTGCTGCTCGCGCTGCTCTTCATCATCGGAGGCGGCTCGGCGTTGATGGGGCCGGCCTGGCAGGCCATCCAGCCCGACCTGGTCGACCGGGCCTCGCTGGCGCAGGCCGCCGCGCTCGGTTCCGTGAGCATGAACCTGGCCCGTGCGGTCGGCCCAGCGCTCGGCGGCTTCGTCGTGGCCGCTGCCGGTACCGGATGGGTGTTCGCCTTCAACGCGGTCTCCTACCTGGGAACCGCCGCTGTGCTCACGGCCTGGCGCGCCCCGCACCGCGGTCGTAGCGACGCGAGCCGGGAAGGCATCCTCGCCGCGGTGGAAGCCGGGCGTCGCTACGTCCGCTACACGCCGGACATCCGACGCGTCCTCCTGCGTACCCTTCTTTTCGTCCCAGCGGCATCGGCGTTGTGGGTTCTGTTGCCGCTCGTCGCGGAACAGCGGCTCGCCCTGGGCGCCTCCGGATACGGACTACTGCTCGGCTCGGTGGGGCTGGGAGCCGTGGCTGGTGCCTTCCTGCTGCCGTGGCTGCGCCGCGCGTGGGGAGCGAATGCTCTCCTCTTGATCGCCGCCGTCGTGTGCGCGGCCGTCCTCGCGGTCCTTGCCCTGTCCAGCGTGTCGTGGCTGGTGACGGCTCTTCTGCCCGCGGCCGGCTTCGCCTGGATATCGGTGCTCTCCGTGCTCAGCGCGGCGCTGCAGACACGCCTGCCCGGGTGGGTGAGGGCTCGCGCCCTCGCCGTACAACTGATGGTCTTCCAGGGTGGCATGGCCCTGTCCGCCCCCCTGTGGGGCTTGCTCGCCGACCGTCTCGGACTTTCCCTCGCGCTGAGCACTGCCGCGGCCGTCCTGCTGGCCGGGGGGCTGTCCGTGCGCGCTCTGCCCCTGCCGGTCGGCGACTCGGACCCCACCGTGTCGGACCACTGGCCGGAGCCATCCGTGAGGTCCGCCCCCGGCCCCGACGCCGGGCCGGTTCTGATCACCGTCGCCTACCGGGTGCCCGAGGTGCGAACCGGCCACTTCCTCGCTGCCATGCGACCCGTCGCACGCGCGCGCCGCCGCACCGGAGCCATCACGTGGGGCCTCTACAGGGACGGCGACGACCCGGAACTGTTCGTCGAGCACTACCTCGTAGCCACCTGGTCCGGACACCTCGCCCAGCATCACCAGCGACTCACCGCTGATGACCGTGCCGCTGAGGAGGCGGCCCGAGCCTGGCTCGCGGAGGGCACGGTGCCCAAGGTCACCCACGCATTCGACGCTCTGACCTGATGGGGTGTGCCTGTTGAGGACAGCGTCGGACACGCTCGGGCAAGTGGCCGTCCCCCTCCGCTTCCTATCGTGGGGCCTCCCGGCGTCAACACAAGGAGCAACCCATGGAACTCGGTCTTCTGATTCTGAGGGCCGTGACCGGACTGCTGCTGGCAGCACACGGAGTGCAGAAGGTGAGTTTTCATCTCGGCGGCAAGGGACTCGCGGGCGGCACCGAGGAGTTCCGGCACGACGGTTTCCGCGGTGGAGTGCTGACCGCGGTTGCCGCGGGAGCGACGCAGATCGGTTCCGGTGCGCTGCTGGCCGCGGGCGCGCTCACGCCGCTCGCCGCCGCGGGCGCGATCGGTGTGATGACGGTAGCTCTGACCGTGAAGTGGTCGCACGGGCCGTGGGTCCAGAACGACGGCTACGAGTACCCCCTCTTCTTGATCGTCGCCGCCGCTGCCCTGTCGTCGACCGGCCCCGGCGCCTGGTCGGTCGACGCTGTCCTGGGTTTGCTGCCCTGGAGCGGATGGTGGCTGGCTTTCGCCGTTGTCCTGGGCGTCGGCGGCGGTCTCGCCACGCGCACCGCCTTGCACCGTTCGGAGCCGGCCCGTTCCTGACCCCCGCTGAGGTGGCTCAGCCGGAGTTCCGGCCGCGAGCACGCCTGTGGCTCGCGGGGCTGCCTTCTCCTGTGTGCTTCCGTGAGCAACCCGTGTGCACTCTCGGTAAACCCGGGAGCCACACCGGCTCCTACGGTGAGGTCATTGCCCAGAAACCCGGGGCGCCTGTGACGGCCCCACGATCTCACCGGAGGTGAGCGACGTGACCAGCATGCCGGTCGCGGGTATGGTCCCGGCGTCAGGCTCTGTCGAGCCCGCCGAGCTTCTCGTCCGCAACGCCAAGGTGTACACGGGCGATCCCGAGCGCCCCGAGGCGCGGGCCGTCGCTGTCCGCGGTGGCGCGGTCGTCGCCTTGGGCGACGACCGCACGGTGGCCGGCCTGGTGGGGCCGGCGACGAAGGTGGTCGACGCGCTGGGCCGGCGGGTGATCCCCGGTCTGAACGACTCGCATCTGCATGTCATCCGGGGTGGGCTCAACTACGTCCTGGAGCTGCGCTGGGACGGCGTGCCCTCGCTGCGCCAGGGGCTCGCGATGCTCAAGGAGCAGGCCGGGCGCACACCAAAGGGGCAGTGGATACGGGTGGTCGGCGGCTGGACGGCGGACCAGTTCGCCGAGCGGCGGATGCCGACCGTCGCCGAGCTCAACGCGGCGGCCCCTGATACGCCGGTCTTCGTCCTGCACCTGTACCAGTCCGCGCTGATGAACCGGGCCGCTGTCCAGGCCGCCGGATTCACCGCGGAGACCCCCGACCCGCCCGGCGGCCAGATGGTCCGGGGCCGGGACGGCAGTCCCACCGGAGTGCTGCTCGCGGCGCCGGGCGCGCTGATCCTCTACTCGACGCTGGCCAAGGCGCCGTCGCTCGACGCTCACCACCAGCGCGTCTCCACCAAGCACTTTCTGCGGGAGCTGAACCGCTTCGGTCTGACCTCCGCGGTGGATGCGGCCGGCGGCTTCCAGAACTTCCCGGACAACTACGGGATCGTGACCGAGCTCGCCCGCGCGGGAGAGCTGACGCTGAGGATCGCCTACCATCTGTTCCCGCAGACAGGTGGTCAGGAGATCGCCGACCTCACACGGTGGATCGAGATGGTCCGCCCCGAGGACGGTGACGCGTGGCTGCGCCTCAACGGCGCGGGCGAGAACCTCACCTGGGCGGCGGCCGACTTCGAGAACTTCACCGAGCCGCGTCCTGAACTCTCCCAGGGCTACGAGGTCGAGTTCGAGAAGGCCGTGCGCCTGCTCATGGAGAACGGCTGGGGCTTCCGCCTGCACGCCACCTATGACGAGACGATCCGCCGCGACCTCGACGTGTTCGAGAAGCTCGCCGCCGACGGGCTGTTCCCGACCGGGAACCGCTGGCTGTTCGACCACGCCGAGACGGTCAGTGACTCCAGCCTGGACCGGATCGCGGCTCTCGGTGGGGCGGTGTCCGTGCAGAACCGCATGTCCTTCCAAGGGCGCGCCTTCGTCGACCGCTACGGTGCCCAGGCCGCGGCCCACACTCCTCCGGTGCGGCGCATGCTCGCCAAGGGGCTCGTCGTCGGCGCGGGCACCGACGCCACACGGGTGTCCTCGTACAACCCGTGGGTCGCGCTGCACTGGCTCGTCACCGGGCGGACCGTTGGCGACCTCGCCCTTTACCCCGCGGAGAACCGCCTCACGCGTGAGACGGCCCTGGAGTTGTACACGCGAGGCGGGGCCCGTCTGACCGGCGAGGAAGGCGTCAAGGGCATCCTCAAAGAGGGCTACTTCGGGGACCTCGCGATCCTCTCCGACGACTACTTCACCGTGCCCGAGCAGGACATCGCGCACATCGAGTCGGTCCTGACCGTGGTGGGCGGACGCATCGTCCACGCGGCGGCCGAGTACGAGGGACTCGACGAGGCGATCGAGCCCCTCAGTCCCTCCTGGAGCCCCGTCGCCCACTTCGGTGGCTACCAGGCCACGCCGCGGCCCAGCGTAACCGGTGCCCGGCAGGCCGACCTCCTCGCGGAGGCCGTCGCCGAGTCGGAGCAGCACCGTCAGTGGCGGATGGCACGCGGCTTCGCGCCAGAGCCGCGCACGGAGATCTTCGACCCGTGCTTCGTGCTGTGAACCCCCTGCCCAGCAAGCCCTTCCGCAGACGACGGCTCCCAGGGAGATCACGATGAACGCCAGTCAAGACCAGCATCCTCAACAGCCCGAACCCGCCGGCCGGCATTTCGAGCCGGACCTCCGTTCGATGACGCGGATCAATCTGCGTCCGATCGCGTCCCCGATGCCGCTCGGCTTTTTCGCCGTGGCCATCGCCTCGGTGATCGTGGGAAGCCTGCAACTGGGGTTCTTCGGTGACGATGCCCATCGTGCGGTCGCCCTGACGATCCTGCCGGCGTTCGTTCTCCAGTTCTTGGTGAGCATCCTCGCCTTCGGAGCGAGGGACGTCCTCGCGGCGACTCTGATGGCCTGTTTCTCCGGGACATGGTTGGCGAGCTCCCTCGTTCTGGCGGTCAACCCGCCGGGTGGTGCCGAGGTGCTCGGTGTACTGAACCTCGTCTTCGCGTGCTTCGCCCTGCTCATGGCGTCGGTCGCGCGGCGCAAGCGTGCCCTGTGGTTCGTCCTCTGCGTTGCCGTGCCACGGTTCGCGGTAGCCGCGCTCTACAACCTCACCGGCGCCGAGTGGCTGGCCTATGTCTCGGGGGCGTTCGGACTGCTGCTCGCGGCGGTGGCCACGTACGCGGCATTCGCGCTCATGCTGGAGGACATGCGAGGCGAGCAGGTTCTCCCGATCGGACGCAGCGGCCCGGCGCATGCCGCGGTGGAAGGGGACCTCACGGTTCAACTGCGCGACCTGGAACGGCAGGCGGGCGTGCGCCGCACGTTGTGAGTGCCGGCGGGCGTGCGCGGACGGGAGGGTCCTCGGGCTCAGCCCGCGCTCAGCTTGTCCCTCAGCTGGCCGCGAGAGGTGATCGCGAGCTTCGGGAAGATGCGGTACAGGTGCGCGCCGATCGTTCGCGGTGACAGGTACAGCTGCTGACCTATCTCCTTGTTGGAGAGGCCCTCCGCCGCGAGCTGCGCGATCTGCAGCTCTTGAGGTGTCAGCAGGTCCCAATCGGTACGGCTTTGACGCTTGCTGCCCTCGCCCGCCGAGCGGAGCTCCTGGCGGGCGCGTTCGCACCACGGCTCCACACCGAGTGCCGCGAAGGACTCCCGGGCGATCCGGAGCGGAGCGCGAGCTTCCATCACGCGGCGTTGCCGTCGGAGCCAGGCGCCATGGGCGAGCATCAGTCGGGCGCGCGTAAAGGGCGCATGGGACATGTCCAGATCGAACGCCGCTCGGAAGCGCTCTTCCGCGTGCTCGTCCTCGGAGAGCAGCGCATGGGCGAATCCCAGGTTGATCCGGGTCAGTTGGGCCTCGCTCGATCCGGCGGTCGCGTCGAGCTGCCGCAACGCGGCCCTTGCCATGGCTCGTTGATCATCGCCCGTCGCGGCCTCGGCCAACTCCGCGATGGCGATGGTCTGCAGGAACGGATGGTAAGCAGGGTCGGCCGGGTCGAATACTCGCCAGACGCAGTGAAACGTTTCCGCGTGGTTGCCGGCGGCGAGGCCGATGAGGCCGCGCGTGATCTGGATGAACGCGAGACCGGACGGATTGGCCACGGACAGCCCGCGCCCCTCCGCCTCGCCGATGACAGCGAGCGCCGTGTCCAGATCTCCGTGCAACGCGGCGAACTGAGCCTTCGCGATCCGCGCACCGGCCAGCCAGCGAGGCTGGGCGTTCTCCTCGGCCAGACGCATCGCCTCGGCCGCGGCCGGGAGCCCGGTCTCCCAATCGACGGTGTGCACCGCGCTCAAAGCGAGGGACACCAGAGTCTGGGCCAGAAGGCCCAGACGGCCTTGGGCACGAAGCCCGGCCGCCGCGTGCTGGAGGAATCCAATGGCGTGGTCGTACGCGTTCACTGTCGTGGCCGCGGTGCCCAGGGTGGCGGCGGCCAGAAAGTCGTATCCGCCCTGACGTTCGAGGCGCTCCAGGCGGTCGAGCACCGTCCCTGACCGCTCCACCGGGGTCGCCGTGGCCAGTGTGTACACGAGGTCCGGGTGGAGTTCCGGAACGGGCAGCCGCTCGGCCGCGGCCACCACGCGTTCCCGCAGTTCTCGACCTGGGTCCGACCACCAGCACCGCCGCGCGGCTGTGCGCAGCAGCCGCAGGGCCAGTTCCGGATCCCCGGCCTCGGAGACCCGCTCCGCTGTCGTGATCAGGAGGTGCAGCCGAGGGATGCTCGTCGCGACTTCCACTTCGAGTCCCTCACGCAGCAGGAGCAGTCGCGCCCGCTCCCGCACGCCGAACTCCAGCGGCTCGGCCTGCCGCAACAGGCTTGACGCGTGGTCCGTCTTGCCGAGTTCGAGGCCCAGCTCGGCGGCGTTCAGGACGCGTGCCGCTCTTCCTTCGGGGAATTCGCTCAGTGCTGTGGCGCGTTCCAACGCCGTCATGGCCACCGCGGTGGCGCCACGCCCTCTCGCTCTGAGGGCCACCTGGTCCAGTTCCCGCGCCACCGCTTCGTCGGGACGGCCGATGGCCGCGGCCCGGTGCCATGCCTGTCGGTCAGGCTGTCCGTGCAGGATGTCGGCGAGTGCGCCGTGGGCGGCGAGACGGTCGGTGAGCGTTGCCGAGCCCAGGACGGCGGAGCGCACCAAGGAATGGGTGAAGCCGATGTGGAACTCGTCGGCGAACACCAGACGTGCGGCGATGGCGGGCTCCAGGGACCGTACGGAAATCTCCGTGCCGGTGAGCGTCGAAACGGCGGCGAGCACCTCGGCCAGCGCGTCGCCGTCGTCGGCGGCGGTGACGAGCAGTGCGCTGCGCGTGTCGGAAGGCAGATCGGCCAGGCGTGAGGCGAAAGCACGTTCGAGTCTGGTGGTGAGGGGGAGCGTTGTCGATGCCACGGACTCGGAGGTCGCCTCCGCGCCGAGGATGATCGGCAGCTCGATGAGCGCCAAGGGGTTGCCGGCGGCCGTGTCCACCACGCGGCGGCGTACGCCTGGGCCGAGACCGGGTTTGCGGGCGTCCAGCAGAGCGTCGGCCGCGGTCGGCTCCAGCGGCCTCAGATGGAGTGCGCGGATGTCAAGGGTCGCCAGCGAGGCGGTGTGGCCTTCGCGGAGGGCGAGCAGCAGGCCGAGGGGTTCGGCACCCACGCGCCGTGCGATGAAGCCGAGAACGTCCAGGGTCGGCGTGTCGAGCCATTGGGCGTCGTCCACGACCAGCAGAACGGGGATGTCGGCGGCGGCCTCGCCGAGCAGGCTGAGCGTGGCCAGGGCGATCATGAAGAACTGGGGGGCGGAGGTGTCGGAGGACGGCTCCGCCATGCCGAAGGCGCTCCGCAGCGCGTCCGCCTGGGCGGGAGGAAGGCCAGAGACGCGATCCATCATGGTCCGGGTCAGCTGGTGCAGCCCCGCGAACGGCAGATGGGTCTCGGCCTGTACACCCGATGCCTTGAGGACGGTGATTCCCGAGCTCTGGGCCCGGGCGACCGCGTGGGCCAGGAGGGAGGATTTGCCGATCCCGGGGGCTCCTTGGATCAGCAGCGCACTGCCGCGCTCCGGTAGTCCGTCGACCAGCTCATCGACAGTCGCCAGCTCTTTGTCCCTACCGAACAGTATGTTGTCTGGCATCCAAGGCTCTCCCGCACCAGTGATCTGACCTGGACAGGAGCAGTCTACGTGCGCGCGGAGAGCACGGATCTGCGCTCAGAGTCAAGCGTCTCTCGGCGATATCGCGTCCTCACCGTCGTTTGGCGGTCAGCATGCCGATGACGTAAGTCATCCGGCGTTCCAGGCTGGGTCCGGCGGCTGGACCTGCTGCCGGGCCGGCCGCTTGCGCGGCGGTGGGTCCCGGCACCGTGACCGGCTGGAGCCCCCCGTGACACCTGTGATCGACACGGCCGGATTCCCGGAGAACGGGACCGTCGAGCGCCGCTGGAGCCGGGCTGTCGCCATGGCCACTCCGCCGGTGACGGTCGCTTCGTACGGGGCGCCATCGCTGGAAGGCCCGGCACCGCGCGGGCCGCCGGTGACGTCGAGGGCCCACGGTCGGTTCCCGACACACCCCGGCCCGGGACGTCCGCGCCCGCGTGGACCGGCACCTCGGGGATCCGGGGTTCGGCCCGGGCGCCGTTGACGAATTCGTGTGTCCGGGGATTGAGGTAAACACCCGGTAACGGGCTCTTATTCCCCTTGCTACGGCGGACCGGCGAAGATGAACGGCGTGGGGCGACATGGGTACGGCACTGCTCGCCGAACATTTTCGGCGCCCGCACAGTCAGATGACTTAACTCCGCGCACGCCTCCTTCGGGAGAATCGCACTCATGAGGTCTTGGTACGTCGATGGGGCCCGCCGGCCGCTGAAAGGCCGCCGAAGTTCCGCTGAACCACTTCGCACCGGGAGGGCCACGTGAGCCTGGCGTTCATCACCACGTCTGTCGCCGATCAGGAGCGGCCGGCGCAGGGGGAGTCCGTCTCGCCGGCCTCGCTGTCGAAGGAAACCGCCCTGCGGAGGGGCTCCTCGTTCAGGGGCCGGATCGTGTCACACCGATGTGGATTCCTGCGGGTCAGCACAGTCGAGGGCGGTGCGCAAAACCTGGCGGGACCGACCTGGTCCATCGGGCCGAGTCCAGCCGACGCCCTGTGTGTCGGTATCCACACCAGGGGCTTGGCCGGGCTCGCTCAGGATGACTGGGCCCAGCGCTGCGGGCCGGGCGACGTGTTCGTCATCGACTGGGCACGTCCCTACACGCTGCGTGAGCTCGAAGGCTTCCGTCTGCACGTGTTCCGGATCCCCGGTGCTGTGCTGGGCATTCCGGAAAAGGACAGGGAATTCCTGGGCGGAGTCCACCGACAGTCCGGTAACGGCGTTGTTCAGCTACTCGCTCCACTTCTTGAGACCATCGCCGATTCGGTCTCGTCCTACTCGCCGCACGTCGCTCACCGACTTGCCGGCAGTGTGACGGATCTGCTCGGCACCATGCTGTCCGAACGGACGGTGTCCGAACACGCGGACGTCGGCGCGGCGGACGAGAATGCCGATCGCCTCGACATGGTGCGGCGAATTCGCAGCTTCGTGAACCAGAACCTGGGCGACCGCGAGCTGTCACCCGAGATGATCGCCGCGCACCATCATGTCTCGGTCAGATACCTGCACAAGGTCTTCGTCAGCGAAGGCACCACGATCAGCAGATGGATTCAGCAACGCCGACTGGAGGAGTGCAGGCGCGAGCTGGCCCGGCTCGGGCAGGCCACCTCATCCGTCTCCGCGGTGGCCAAGCGCTGGGGCTTTGTGAACGCCGCCCATTTCAGCCGCAGTTTCCGTGCCGCGTATGGCATCTCACCGAGCGACTGGCACAAAGTCCGAAGCGCCGACGGTTCGGCCGCGGCGCGGGACGAGGACACCGGAGTCCTGCTGCTCGCGGGCTGAAGCACGCGCGTATGCCGCCGCCCGGTCGGACATCGCGGAGCGACGGGAACCGGCTCGCGGGAAGTCAGACGGCTTCCCCGGCCTCAGCGACCTCACCCGGCGCTTTCGCGGAGTCGACGGCTGCCCCCGTGTGCGTGGCGGCGGCAGCACCCCCGGTCCGTCCCCGGGGACTGGGAAACGACTCGGGCGGGTGACAACATCCAGTGCCTCGGCCGGGCGTGGTTCCCGCATCCCTGCGCCAATGGCGGGGCGAGTGTCCGTACACCGCCTTGAACGCACGGCTGAAGTGCGCGGGGTTCTGGAAACCCCAGCTCCGCGCGACCGTCGAGATGGTCGGCGCCGCCCGCCCACGCCGTACCAACTCGTGGGCGCACTCCTCGACACGCCGCCGCTGGATCAGCTTCCGTACCGTGGTCTCCTCCGCTTCGAAAAGACGGTGCAGATACCGGACCGAGATGCGGTGAGCCCCGGCGACGCGTTCGGGAGACAGCTCGGGATCACGGAGGTTCTCGTCGATGTAGCGGCGGATCAACGGAAGAAGGTGATCGCGGGCATTGCCGCGGTCGCTGTCACCAGCCCCCGCCAGCTCGTCGACCAAGGTGGCCAGCAGATCGGCCGCGTTCCCTGCCAGCCGGTCGCCGACCGGTGCCGTGATCCGCGCGGCATCCGCGACGAGCCCCGTCACGAACGGCGCGAGGAGCGCGGCAACGCCCCCGGCCGGCGTGATGGCACGTCCGGTGATCCGGTCCACTCCGCCCGCGGCGCTGCCCAGCGACTGTTCGGGCAGCCGGAGCAGGTGCAGGGAGAAGCGCTGCCGCTGTTCCAGGGTGAACGGACGGCGAAGATGGAACAGGGCCAGTTCTCCGGGTCTCAGCACAGCGCTTCGCCCATCCTGATGCAGCAAGGCGGTTCCGGATGCCTGCACGGCGAGGGCGAGGCGGTTCTCGGGAGCCGCGGCGACCAGGCGGGCGTCGCGGCTCAGTCGCATCGGGTCCGCTTCCACCGACAGCACGCGCAGATAGCCGAGGTCGACGGCCGCCACACTGCCTTCGAAGGCGTGCTGGGTCCGCCGAGGGGTGACCCGCACCGGAGCCAGCAGGTGGCGGACGGCGCGCTGCCAGGCGCTGACTCTCTCCGCTTCGGGAACGGAAGCCGTACTCAGCACAGGTCGCACACAGACTCCTCGGCTCACATACTCCGGTGGCGAGCGGGATCTCGGTATCGGATCCGAACCGAGGTCTCCGCGAGGCCGCACTCACCCTGGTTCGAGTGTGCGCGTGTCCGGACGTCCAGTCCTCAGTCATCTGACGGCACTGGAGCGCTCCAGGAGACCGACCCTGCTCACTCGCGCACGAGGAGTGCGCGGAGCGTCACGAGTTCGTGTGCCCGGTGGACTGTTCTGTCGCCTGGCCGATCGCTGTCCCGCGATCCGCCGGCCCCGTCCCTGGGCCCCGCCTCGACACGACCAACGCGAACCCGATTCACACAGGTTTGTCCGATGAAGGCGGAGGCGAGGCGGGGGACGGCCACGACAATGTGCGCTGTCGGGATACCGCCACTGCACACGCGGTCATCCCGCCTGGGGCACTCGCCCTAGCTTGAGGCTGACGCCACCCATTCAGGGAGTCGGAACGATATGACTCCGTCTCCGAAGTGAGGACATCTGTCGTGTCAGCATCGGCCGATCTCGAAACCATCGAGCGCATCAACGCGGGCGACCGCATCCCTGTCGTGTTCATTCACGGTCTCTGGCTGCTGCCCAGCAGCTGGGAACGGTGGGCGCGGGTCTTCGAGTCGGCGGGCTATGCGCCCCTGACACCGGGTTGGCCCGACGACCCGGACACTGTCGCGGAGGCCAACGCCCATCCCGAGGTCTTCGCGGGCAAGAGCGTGGGGCAGGTCGCCGACCACTTCGCCGGGCTGATGGAGCGGCTGAAGCACAAGCCGGTCGTCGTCGGGCATTCCTTCGGCGGGCTCATCACGCAGATGATCGCCGGGCGGGGGCTGTCGGCGGCCTCGGTGGCCATCGACCCAGCGCCTTTTCGCGGTGTGCTGCCGCTGCCGATCTCCTCGCTGCGGGCGGCGAGCGTGGTCCTGGGAAACCCGGCCAATTACCACCGGGCCGTTCCGCTCACCTACGACCAGTTCCGCTATTCCTTCGCCAACGCCGTCGGCGAGGAGGAGGCGATGGAGCTGTACGAGCAGTTCGCGGTGCCCGCGCCGGGGGAGCCACTGTTCCAGGCGGCGGTGGCGAACATCAATCCGTGGACCGAGGTGAAGGTCAACACCCTCAATCCCGAGCGTGGTCCGCTGCTCATCATCTCGGGCGAGAAGGACCGCACCGTGCCGTGGGCCATTGCCAACGCCTCATACAAGAGGCAGGAGCGTAACGAGAACGCGGTCACCGAGATCATCGAGATGAAGGGGCGCGGTCACGCACTGACCATCGACAGCGGCTGGCGCGAAGTCGCCGACACCGCACTCTCCTTCGTCAAGCGGTTCACCACTGACGGCGAAGAGGGAGCGTCATGAGCGACATCGGTATCGACATCAGCGACGTCAGGGACCAGGGTCTCCTGGTCGGGCGTCTCGACGGCGAGATCGTCGGCTTCATCCAATACTTCGTCCTGCGGGAGCCGCAGCCGGCACTCGTGCCGGTCCACACCGTCGTCGATCCCGAACACACGGGCAGGGGCTACGCGGGCGCGCTGGTGCGCGAGTTGTATCGCATGGCCGCCCGTGAGGGGGTCGCGGTCGCGCCTTTGTGCTCGTACGTCGTGAAGTGGCAGGCAGGTCATCCCGAGGAGGCACCCGCCGCCACCGGGGCACTGCTCGGTGCGGCGCGGGCGGCCTTCGTCGCCGACCCGGCCAGGTGGTGACGGAGAACCGCCCTCGGGATGCCGGGCACTGCCCGGCATCCCCAGTTCCGCTGTGCGCGCGAAGGCCGTCAGCCTCTCCACGCCATGGCGCCGCGGATCGGCAGGTGGAGTACTAGCCGTGCCGGGATGTCGGCGTGCCGCGCGTCGGGCCGCGCGGGCTCGCCGCTGAGGCGGGGCCAAGGCACGGGGTTGGCGGATCGCCGGACTCCCTCTCAGTCGCTTGCCGTCACCGCCGCGGTGGCGAAGGCGCCTGCCGGATGAACTCTGTTCGCCTCTTCTACCGCACCGGAGGCGCGCTGGGGGAGGCCAGGGGAGTCACCAACGCCCTCCTTTCGCTCCTGCTGACCAGTCAGGAAAACGTGGGCCTCGGCGCGAGACGCACTCCAGGACGGATCGATGGACGAGAGCGCCGGCCGCGCGATGTCCTCGCACTCGGCGGGTGGGCGGCGCGGCGCCGGCCGGTGGGCGACGTGGCCGAGGGTGGACGTGCTTGCCGGCTGTCAACGGGCCTCACCCGGCTGTCAGTTCGGCCGTCGCGCGGAGGAGGCGGTCGATGTGTCCGGGCGGGGTGCCGGTGCCGAAGCTGACGCGGATGGCCTGGAGCGGACCGTCGCAGTCGGCGGGCTCCTCGCCGAGCAGGGTGCGGACCAGGGGGTGCGCGCAGAAGAGGCCGGAGCGGACGCCGATTCCGTAGCGCTCCGACAGGGTCCGGGCGAACTCCGCGCTGTCCCAGCCCTCGACGGTGAAGGACACCACGGGCACCCGGGGGGCGTCCGGACCGAAGAGGGACAGGGTGCGGACGGCGGGGAGGGCGTCGAGGCCGGTCCTCAGACGGCCCAGCAGGTGGTCCTCGTCCGCGACGAGCCGGTCGAACCCGGCCCCGGTGAGGGTGCGGCAGGCGGAGGCGATGGCGTAGGCGCCGATGACGTTGGGGGAGCCGGCCTCGTGCCGGGACTCGTCGGTGTGCCACTCCACCGCCACGCCGCCGTCGGGGCGGCGGGACACAGTGCGGCTCGCCCCGCCGCCCGCGAGGTACGGGTCGGCCGCCGCCAGCCAGTCCGCGCGGCCCGCGAGGACGCCGGAGCCGAACGGCGCGTACAGCTTGTGCCCGGAGAACGCGACCCAGTCCACGTCCAGTGTGGCGATGTCCACGGGCCGGTGCGGGGCGAGCTGGGCGGCGTCCAGGACGATCCGCGCGCCGTGCCGGTGGGCGGCGGCGGCGAGTTCGCGGACCGGCCACAGCTCGCCGGTGACGTTGGAGGCGCCGGTGACGCACAGCAGCTTCGGTCCCGGCGGGGCCGTCCGCAGGGCCTGCTCGGTGGTGCGGACGGCCTCCTCGGGGGAACGGGGCGCGGGCAGGAAGCTCACGTCCCGGCCGCGCCACGGCAGCAGCGCCGCGTGGTGCTCGGTCTCGAAGACGAACACGCGGGTCCCGGCGGGCGTGGCGGCGGCCAGCAGGTTGAGCGAGTCGGTGGTGGAGCGGGTGAAGACGACCTGGTCGCCGGGTCGGCAGCCGAGGAAACGGGCGACGGCCTCCCGGCTCTCCTCGAACAGCCGGGTGGAGAGCAGCGACAGGTGTCCGGCTCCCCGGTGGACGCTGCCGTAGTAGGGGGCGTAGGCGGCGATGTCGTCCCAGACCTGGCGCAGGGCGGGGGCGCTGGCCGCGTAGTCGAGCGCCGCGTACTCGGCTTCGCCGCCGTCCGCGAGCGGCACCCGCACTCCGGCGCTGAGCACGGCCGGAGGGGCGGGGACGGTGGTGGTGGTGGCGGTGGCGGGCGCGGTGACGGTGGCGGTGGTGACGGGCGCGATGGCGGCGGTGGTGGCGGGCGCGGTGGTGGTGGCGGTGGTGCCGGTGGTGGCGGGCGCGGTGACCGTGACGGCGGTGGTGGTGGTGCCGGTGGTGGCGGGCGCGGTGACCGTGACGGCGGTGGTGGTGGTGCCGGTGGTGGCGGGCGCGGTGGTGGTGGTCATGGTGAGTCTCCCGGAAGGCATGACGATCCGTCCGGCGGACGCCGCGGCGGGGTCGCCGCACCGTGTCGGGACGGGGAAAGAAGGCCGGGCGGGACACGTGGTGCCGGCCGCCGGACCGCGGGGGATCGGGTGAAGGCCCTGGGAAGAAGTCCCCGGGCCTAGATCATTCGCCGACTCATGGCGTGCTCCCTGAAATACCGCGCTTGCCGCGGACCTTGCTGTCCACGGCCCGGTCATCACCCGGGGCACCCCGCCACGGAAGGAGGGTTGCCGGACAGCGGGCCGGGGCCGTTGTCGCTGTCACTCGTGACCTTGGGCGCCATCCTGCCACCGCCCGCCACCGGCCGTCGCCCCCGTCTCACTCTCCGGACGCAAGGGTATGAGTGGCGGTCACAGGATGATCGCCTGGCTGGTTGCCGCCGCGTGGGGCCGCCCACGATGACCTGGCCGGGCGGCCCCGTCCCCCCGCCGGAGCCGCACTCCGCGCCGCCCGGCCCCGGCGGGCCGCGTGCCGTGCCGGGACGCGGCTCCGCGCCGATACGCGAGGTGGTGATCCGCTTGAGCGGCGTTTCCCCGACCGAGTCCGATCCGAAGTCCGGTGTCGATCCCACCGCCGATCCCGCCGCCGATCCGGGTGCCGATCCGGGTGTCGAGCCCGCGTCCGCCGGTCCGGTGGAGGGGTTCGACCGGCTCCGCTACGCGGGTGTGTTCGTGCTGCTGTTCCTCTTCGGGACCGAGACCTTTCTCATCTCACCGCTGTTGCCCACCATTTCCGACGACATCGGTGTGAGCGAGGCAGCCGCCGCGTCGAGCGTCACCGCCTACGTCCTGGCGTACGCGGTCGCGGCACCGTTCCTCGGGCTGCTCAGCGACCGGTTCGGCCGCCGCCGCGCGCTGCTCGCCGGGACCGCGCTGTTCGCGGTCTCCAACGCCGCCGCCGCGCTCTCGACCAGCCTGGCGCTGCTCGTCGTCTCCCGGGCGCTCGCCGGGCTGGCCGCCGCCGCGGCCGGGCCGGCGATCTGGGCGCACATCTCGGAGTCCACGTCGGACCGGGTGCGCGGCCGGGCACTGGGCCTCGGCATGGCGCTGTTCTCCTGCGGCCAGGTCGTGGGCGTGCCGCTCGGCGGTCTGCTGGCCGGTGTGGCGGGCTGGCGTTCCGCGTTCTGGGCGCTGACCCTGGGCACCGCCGCGGCCGTGCCGCTGCTGCTGCGGCAGGTCGGGCCCGCCGCAGGGCGGGGGGTGCCGGTGGGCGCGATCCGGGGCGTGCTGGCCGCGTGGCGGGTGCCCGCGCTGCGCGAGGGGCTGCTGGTCAACACGGCGTTCAACGCGGCCAACCTGGGCGCGTACACGTTCCTCGGCGCGCTGCTGGTCGACCGTTTCGACCTCTCCGTGGAGGCCCTGGGCCTCGTCGGGGTGCTGGTCGGGGCCGGGAGCGTGGCCGGGTCGCTGCTCGGCGGGCGGCTCGGCGACCGGTTCCGCGCGGCGGGGCGCACGGATCTGCCGCTGCTGGGCCTGTGGGGCCTGCTGCTGGCGGCGGGCATCGCCGTGGCGGCCACGGGTCCCGGCCTGGTTCTGGCGCTGGCCGGGGTCACCCTGTGGTTCGTCGCGAGCGGTGGCTTCGTGACCGATCAGCAGACGCTGGCGGGCACGGCCGCGCCGGAGCTGCGGGCCACGTCCAGCGCGTGGCTGACCTCCACCATGTACGCGGGCACCGGCCTCGGCGCCTGGGCGGTCGGCGCGTTCGGCGATGTGGCGGACGGCGTGCTGGCGGTGGGCGCGGGACTGGCCGTGCTCGCGGCGCTCGGCGGTCTGCTGGTGGGCCGGGGCGCGCGGGCGGCGGTCAGCCGGCCCGCCGGTCAGGAGTAGCGGAGGACGGCGTCGGGACGGCGCGCGGCCCCGGCTCGGCCAGGGCCGCCATCCGCGCCCGGTCCTCGGCCGAGTCGGGGGTGAAGAGCAGGACGAGCGCCGAGGGGTCGTCGACCGGGTGGAACGAGGACAGCGCGAGCTGGATGCGCTGCCCGGTCCTCGGCTCGACCGTCACCGTGCGGGCGGTCAGCTCGGCGACCGAGCGGCAGCCCCACCAGTGACGCAACTCCGGAGCGTCCTCGTCCAGCTGACGGTAGACCTCGCTGGTCCTCGCGTCGGCGAGGGCGGGCCCGGCCTGAGCGCGGAAGTGCTGGAAGACGTTCATCGCCAGCGGCTCCCAGTCGTGCATGACGGTGCGCAGCCGCTGGTCGGCTGCCATCAGCCACATCAGGTTGCGGCGCTCGGCCGGGATCGTCTCGGGCGCCCCCCACAGGGCGCTCCAGGCCGTGTTCCAGGCCAGCAGATCGAAATACTGGTCCAGGAGCACCGCCGGGCTCGCCGGCCACGAGTCGAGCACCGGCTGGACGGCGGCTGTCAGCCGCCCGCGGCCGTCCCCGCCGACCGGTCCGGCGGGCTCGTGGTATCCGGCGAGCCGCATCGCGTGCCGGGTGCCCGCCGGGTCCAGGCGCAGGGCTCGGGCGACCGCCTCCAGCACCTGCCGGGAGGCGGTCACCCGGCCCTGCTCCAGCCACGTGTACCAGGCCAGCCCCACGCCGGAGAGCGAGGCCACCTCCTCGCGGCGCAGCCCGGGGGTACGCCTGCGTGCCGTGGCGCTCAGTCCGACGTCGCCGGGCTTCAGCAGCTCGCGGTGGGCACGCAGGAACGCTCCGAGTTCCGTGCTGGGGCGGGGAGTTGACATCGGTGAACGCTCCTGGGCGGTGGGACGGGCAAGGGGGCGGAGGCGCGCGGTCAGGCGCGAGGTGTGAGCCGCCAGAGTCGCACGGGCATGTCGCTGACCCGGCCGCGCTCCTCCTGGCGCCGGGCGGCGGCTTCCCCGACGGCGCGGAAGAACTCCTCGCGCCGGGCGGGCGTGACGAGGCCGCTGTAGTAGTCCCCGAAGGTGGCGGCGTGGAAACGGGTGTACTGCGCGGCGTCCGCCACGGTGACCACGGCGTCGCGCTCCCACGTCCCGTCGGTGCGGAAGTCCCGTTCCAGCAGGGCCGCCAGATCCTCGACGGTCCGGGTACGGGTGGCGATGGGCAGCACCCCGCCACCCGCGAACAGGGCGGGGACGTCCGCGCGCGGCACGCCCAGGGCGGTGAGGGCGTCGCGGACGATGTCGTCCTCGCCGCCCAGGCCGTGCTCGTCGCGCGCGGGGTGGTAGGTCGTCAGCAGGAAGTGCCCGCCGGGCGCGAGGTGTTCGCGCACCCACGCCAGGACGCGGTCCTCCGTGGGGTACAGCCAGTGCAGCACCGAGGTCATCGTCACCACGTCGGGTCGGTGGGGCACCGGCGCGGGGGCGTTCAGGTCGGCCTCGGCCAACGCGACCCGGCCGCCGTGGGGCTTCAGGCGCGCGGCGGCCTCGGTGATGCGGTGGGGCGAACGCTCCAGGCCGACCGCCAGCTCCAGCGAGGGGAAGCGGTGCAGCGCCGCCTCCAGCAACTGGCCTATGCCGCTGCCCAGATCGACCAGGGTGGCGGGCTCGCCCGGGATGTGGTCCAGTACCCAGTCCCGGTCGTGCTCCTGGCGGAGTCGGCTGGCGTCCGCGTAGCCGGACAGGGTACGGGCCTGGGCCTCGACGGCTGATGTCGTCATCGCTGTGCCTCCAAGGGCGCGGTCGGGGACTGGGTCGGGGACGGGGACTGCGACAAGGCCCCGGGGGGCTCGACCAGCCGCCGCAGCCGTTCGCGCGTGGCGCTCTGGTCGTAGCGCTTGAAGAGGTTGATCCGGTTCCGGGTCAAGTCCCCGCGGTGGACATACTCGTAGAGGTCCTGGCGCTGGCCGAACCCGTCGCCGGTCAGCTCCCAGGCCAGGCGGAACAGCCGCGACTTCCGCTCGGCGTCGATGCCCCGGCCGCGCATGTACCGGTCGAGGTGCGGGCGGAGCCGGGGGTGGGCGAGGTCGCCCGCGGTGGGCTGCATCAGCAGTCCCGACGCGCCGATCTTCCGCACGATCTCCACGGCGCTGCCCGCCACTTCGGCGGACCACACGCGGCTGGCGGCTGTGTCGCCCGGCGCGAGCAGCCCGCTGTCCGTCGTGGTGGCGCGGCTCTCGGCGGCGTCCAGGAAGTACTCGGTCAGCTCGGCGTAGCCGGCCAGCCGCCCCAAATCCTCCTGGACGTTGCGGAAGCCGTCGACGCCGATGCTCTCGGCGACCAGGGTCGCCGTCGCGAGCAGCGTGCGCAGCCGCTCCCGGAACCGGACGTGCCCGATGTACGCGCTCCAGGCGTTGATCCGGCCGAGGCCGGTGCGCGCCAGGTCGCCGTCGCGGAGCAGGAACACCCGGTCCCAGGGCACCAGGACGTCGTCGAAGAACAGCATGGCGTCCTGCTCGTCGAAACGGGCGCCGAGCGGGTGGGCGTGGCCCCAGGGCTCGCCGCCCAGCGGCTCGCGGCACAGCGTGATCAGGCCGGGCGTGTTGAGGGGCAGGGCGAACCAGACGACGAACTGCTCCGCGCCGCGCTGGGCGAACGAGGCCGACAGGTAGACCAGCACCTCGTGCGCCAGCGGGGCCAGGGTGGTGAGCTGCTTGGCGCCGCGCACGACGATGCCGTGCTCGTTCTCCTCCAGCACCCGCAGGGCGAGGTCCGGGTCGTCCACGGGGTCGGCGGAGCGGTCGATCTGCGGGTCACCGAGCGCGTGCGACAGCACCAGGTCGTTCTGGGCGCAGTACCGGTACCAGGCTTCGGCGTTGGCCCCGAAGCCGGCCCGGTTGGCCTCCAGCCGGTGCCGGAAGTCGTAGACGCCGACCGCGATCGACGCCATGAACGCGGGCGAACGGCCGTGCTGTCCCAGCGATTCGGCGTGCCAGAACTCGGCGCTGCGCCGCTGGAGGCGCAAGTCCTCCAGGCTGTGCGGCGGTTGGTAGCCGCGGGCGAGGCGGTCGCCGGTGTCCGGGTCGACCCAGGTGAGCAGGTCGCGGTGTTCGGGGGCGTGCTGGAGGTCGAGGAGGCGGGCCAGCTCGTCCACGGCGGGCTTGAACGCGGGGTGGTCGGCCGGGCTGGTGACGCGCTCGCCGTCCAGGTACAGCTCGCGGCCGTCGGCGAGCTGGGCCCGGTAGCGGTCGCCGGTGAGCAGAGTCATGCGCGGGCTCCTGCGGAGGTCGGGTTCGGGTGGTCGGTGGGGTGGCCGGGGCCGGGGGACCGGTACCGGCCGTCGTGGTAGACCAGCGGGTCTCCCGGTACGGCGTCGGCGGCGGCGACGAGGCCGACGAGCAGGACGTGGTCGCCGCCCGGGAGCACGCCGTGCAGCCGGCAGTCGAACCAGGCCAGGCAGCGTTCGAGGACGGGCACGCCCGTGGTCCCGGGCCGCATCGGCGCGGTGGTGAAGCAGCCCAGGGCGCGTCCGGCGCCCGGGGAGGCGAAGCGCCGCGCCAGTGGCTCCTGGTCGGCGGCCAGCACGTTCAGCGCGAAGCCCCGGCCGCCCCGGACGGCGGTCACGATGGGGCTGCGGCGGTCGACCGCGACGCTGACCAGCGGGGGGTCGAGGGACAGCGGACACAGCGAGGAGACGGTCTTGGCGAAGACCTCGTCGCCGTGCCGGGCCGTCAGCAGCGCGACGCCGGTGGTCCACGACCGTGCCGCGTGGCGGTAGGCGTCGGCCGGGCCGGGGGCGCGTCCGGCGCGCGGGAAGCCGCCGCTCACCGCAGGCTCACCCGGTAGGCCCGGAGCCATTCGTCCACCTGGACCAGGTGGTCCAGGCCGCCGACGGGGTTGGGCGCGGTGCGCGGGCTGGGCAGCGGGCGTCCTTCGGCGAGTGCCCGGCGCACCGCCGCCCGGTCGACCAGTTCGAAGACCGGTGCGTGCGGATCGGCCAGCAGCTCGTGCGCCCGCGCCGTCAGCACCTCGGTGTACCGCACGGCCGGGGTCGACGGGTAGCCGCTCTTGGGGCGGTCCGTCACCCGCTCCGGGAGCAGGTCGCGCACGGCGTCCCGCAGCAGGCCCTTCGACCGGCCGCCGGGCGCCTTGAGCGCCCACGGCACGTTCCACACGTACTCCACCAGCCGGTGGTCGCAGAATGGCACCCGGACCTCCAGGCCGACCGACATGCTCACCCGGTCCACGCGGTCCAGCAGCGGCGGCAGCCAGCGTGTCAGCGCGAGGTGGAACACCTCGCGGACGCGCCGCTCCGCGTCGCTCTCCGCGCCGTGGTCACCGGCCCACTCCGGCAGCGAGGCGAGCGTGTCGCGGTACGCCGCCGCCGTGTACTCCTCGGGCCGGACCCGGGCCCGCACGTCCGGCCGCAGCAGCGCGGCCGGAGTGGTGCGGTCGTGCAGCCAGGGGAAGGTGCCGGAGGCGAGCGCCGCCGCGTCGTGGAAGTAGGGGTAGCCGCCGAAGATCTCGTCCGCGGCCTCGCCGGACAGCGCCACGGTGGATCGCCGCCGCACCTCGCGGAAGAGCAGGTGCAGCGAGGCGTCCATCTCGCCCCAGCCGGGCCGGTCCCGGGCGCGCAGCACGGCGTCGCGGGCGACCAGCAGGTCGTCGTCGGGGATGACGACGGAGGTGTGCAGGGTGCCGATGTGCCTTACCGCGGCCCGGACATACGGCGCGTCGTGCGTGGTGCGCCAGGCGTCGGGCGCGCGGTCGGAGCTGCCGGGGAAGTCGACCGAGTAGGTGGTCACCTTCCCCCGGCCGGTCCGCTCCCGCGCCGCGGCGGCCAGCGCGGTGATGGCGCTGGAGTCGACGCCGCCCGACAGCAGGGTGCACAGCGGGACGTCGCTGAGAAGCTGGCGCTCGACGGTGTCGGCGAGCAGCGCGCGCACGGTCTCCCGGGTGGCTTCCGGGCCGTCGGTGTGCGGGCGGGACTCCAGCGCCCAGTAGCGGTGTTCGCGGGTGACGGTCTCGCGGACCGACACCAGGTGGCCGGGGCGCACCTCACGCAGCCCGCGGAAGACGCCGTGGCCCGGGGTCGGCGCGGCCGGCAGGGCGAACAGTTCCGCGATGCCCTCGGTGTCGAGCTCGGCGCGGAAGAGGGGACCGGCGAGCAGCGCCTTGGGCTCCGAGCCGAACTGCACGCCGGTGGCATGGGCGTGCCAGTACAGCGGTTTGACGCCGAGGTGGTCGCGGACGAGGAGGAGTTCGCGCCGGTGGGTGTCCCAGAGCGCGTAGGCGAAGATGCCGTTGAACCGGCGGGGCGCGTCGGTCCCCCACTGAAGGTGGGCGCGCAGCACGACCTCGGTGTCCGAGCGGGTCCGGAAGACATGCCCGAGGGCATTCAACTCGGCCCGCAGCTCACGGTAGTTGTACAGCTCGCCGTTGTAGCTGAGCACCGCGCGCGGGTCATCGGGGCCGGCGCCGGGGCCGGTGTCGGTGAGGGGTTGGGTGCCGCCGTCGATGTCGATGACGGAGAGCCGGCGGTGGCCGAGGGCGGCGTGCCGGGAGAGCCAGACACCTCCGGCGTCGGGGCCCCGGCAGGCCAGGGTGTCCGCCATGGCCCGCACGGCGGGCCCCCGCTGCCGCAGGTCGGCGTCCCAGTCGATCCATCCGGTGATGCCGCACATCTAGTCCTCCCTCGGGGTGTCGGCGCCCGCCTGGCGGGGGGCGGTCGCCTCCCACCGGCAACCGTGGCCGGTGGGTCCGCCGCGCAGCCGGTGCGCGGGCACGAAGCCCTTGGCGCGGATGTTGGCGGACAGGGCCTCGGTGCAGTACGTGCACGGGGAGGCCAGCGTCAGACGGACGCCGTTGCGGCGGGCCTGTTCGCGGTAGTCCCAGATGGCGCAGTGCGTGATGGTGACGGCCGCGTGCTCGGCCGAGGGCTGGTCGTCGTCATCGAACTCGTAGTCCGAGCCGTAGAGTTCGGCCTGGCGGGCGATGCGGTGGATGGGGTCGGCCGCGCCCCGGCCGTGGTCGGTCTCGACCTCGCGGTGTACCTCGGCGTTGGCGCGGGCCCAGTCGGCGAGGACCTGTTCGCCGTACCGGTCCACCAGGAACCGTTCCATCAGGGCCTGTCCGCGGAAGAAGATCCGCTGCCACGCGTACGGCGGGGCGTCCGGGGCGGGCAGGTCGGCGAAGAGTTCGGCCTGCAGCGCGAACCAGGCGGTCAGCCGGACCTCGTCGCCCAGCGAGACCAGATAGCGGGTCAGGCCGGCCTCCGCCTCGTGCAGCCGCTGGCGCCACAGGGCCGAGCGTTCGGTGTCGGGCATCGATCGGTAGGGGGAACGGGGGGAGTCGTCCCTGGGGAGGGCCGCGCCCAGCAGCGCGGTGCGGGGCGCGGGTCTGAAGGGCTGTTCGGAAGATCTGTGCCCGTCGCTCATGGAGGGCTCCTTGTCGGGGGGTTACGGACGCACTGATCTCGTTCGCCGATCACGCTAGGCAGCGCGCCGTGGCGCCAGAAGCCCCAAAGGGCGACGGCGGCGGCGACGAACGGCGACGGCGCATGCTCCGAAGGTCGCCCCGCGCCGCGCGCCCCGCCCGCTCCGCCCCCGGATCTCCGGGGGCGGAGCGGGCGGGGCGCGCGGCGGGCGCCGGCTCAGCGGGCCAGGCCGTGCCGGTGGGCGTAGAGCGCGGCGCGCAACCGGTCCGACTGGCCGATCTTGCGCATCGCCTGGGTCAGGTGCTTCTTCACCGTCGCCTCGGCCAGGGCCAGTTCGCGGCCGATCTCGGCGTTGCTGAGCCCCCGGGCGAGCTGGGCGAGCACGTCCCGCTCCCGGTCGGTGAGCCCGCAGTGCTGCGGCGGCGGCTCGGCGGCGTGGCCCACCAGGCTCGCCGGGTGGGTCCGGGCCGACGGGGGAGCGGGCAGGAAGACGGTCCCGCCCGCGGCGGCGAGGGTGACGGCGGCGATCAGCCGGTCCTCGGCCAGGTCGAGCGAGACGCAGCCGCTCGCCCCGGCCAGCAGCACCTGCGCCGCCTCGGCCGGCCCCTCGGCCCGGCGCAGCAGCAGCACCCGGGGGCCGTCCGTCCCCTGGGAGCCTCGCAGCCGCGCGACGGCCGCGAGGTCGTGGGCGAGCGAGGCGCCGGGGCCCAGGAGGATCACGTCGGGCCCGACCCGCCGCACCGCCCCGTACGCCGACGTGGGATCGCTCGTACCGCCGACCACCACGATGTCGGGGGACGCGGCCAGGACGCTGCGCAGTCCGGCCCCGACCACGGGCCGGTGCGCGATGAGGAAAACGCGGGTGGCGGTCGCCGCCCGGCGGGCGTTCCACCCGCAGATGGGGTGGCCGCAGGTGCAGCCGGGCGACTCGGCGCGCGGCCGGCCCGGCATGGTCTCGGGCTCCGCGAGGAGCTGATGACCGGCGATCAGGTCCAGCGGGTTGTCGATCTCCGCTTGGGGGGTCGGGAGTGTCTGGCAGGACGAATGGGCCGGATGCGCCTGGTGCGTGGAGGCTCTGGGGGCGTCGGCGCGGGACGCGCGGCGGCCGAGGGCCGGACGGGACAGCCGTCCGGTGCCCTGTGCCGCCAGCTCGGTCAGTGCGGCCACCGTGAACCCCCGCGGGCGCGGAAGGCGTTGTCGCTGAAGTGCGGCATCGCGTGCGTTTCCTCTCGGATATGGCGAGGCCGTGCCCTTGGGCACGGCGTTACGGCGAAGAGGAAGGGCGCTGTCGGTGACGACCGGAAGTTCAGCGCCCGGCGCGCGGGCGACACAGCTCGTCGAAGCACCTGCGGTGCCACGAGCCGCCGATACCGACCAAGGTGAAGTCGGTCCGCCAATTTGTCATATGTCAATACTACTTGGGGCCAGTTTCCGTGGTCAAGGATATGTGAGCGCCGTGTGAGGGGGCAGCGGCGTACCGGGTCCGCCCGGTCCTATGAGCAGGGGTAACAGCATGAATCCCTGACTGGCTATCCCCGCTCCCCGGCCCGCACCCTTCCTTCCGCACCCGCCATCGGAAGGAAGCCAGCCATGTCCGCCCCCGCTCACCGCCCCGCCGCCGGTTCGCCCGGCGCACCGCCCCGGCAGGCGGCGGGATGAGGCTGTTCCTGGCACGCCGGCTGCTGCTGTCGGTGCCCACCCTGCTGGGCGTCACCGTCGTCGTGTTCGCCACCGTCGCGCTCGTCCCCGGCGACCCGGTCAGCACCTTCCTCGGGCCCGGGGCGCCGGCGGAGGCGCGGCACGAGCTCACCGAACGCCTCGGGCTGGACCGGCCGCTGCCTTTCCAGTACCTCGCGTGGCTCGGGCACGCCCTCAGCGGCGACCTCGGCGTCTCCATCTCCGGCCAGCGCCCTGTCACCGACTTCCTGTTCCCCGCGCTCGGCCAGACGCTGATCCTGGCGGGGGCCTCGTTCGTCCTCGTGCTCATCGGCGGCGTCGCGCTGGGCGCGCTCGGCGCGCTGCGACCGCGCGGCCTGCCGGGACGGCTGTCGGGCGCGCTCAGCACCCTGGCCGTCTCCGCGCCGCAGTATTCCGTGGCGCTGCTGCTCATCGCCGTCTTCGCGGTGGAACTGCGCTGGCTGCCCGCGGGCGGCACCCACGACGTCTTCGGCGGCGGGGGCGGCGCCGACCTGCTGCGCCACCTCGTCCTCCCGGCCGTCGCCGCCGCGCTGGTGCCGCTCGGTCTGACCGCCCGCGTGTTCCGCGCCGCGCTCGGCTCGGTTCTCGCCGGTGACCTCCCCGACAGCCTCCGGGCCCGCGGCCTGAGCCGGCCCGCCGTGCTGCTGCACTGCGCGCACAACGCCGCCCCGGCCCTGCTCACCATCGCCGGACTCCAACTGGCCTATCTCCTGGAGGGCGTCGTCTTCGTGGAGACCCTGTTCGCCTGGCCCGGCGTGGGCCGCCTGCTCTACGAGGCCCTGGCGGCCCGCGACCTCCCCCTGATCCAGGGCGGGGTCCTGGTGGTCGCGGTCGCCTTCGTCGGGATCAACATCCTCGTCGACGCCGCGCACGCGTGGATCGACCCGAGAGTGCGGAGCTGACGATGACCGCACCCGCCAACCCGACCCCCGTGGCGCCGCTCCCCGTGGCGCTGACCCCCATGACGGAGACGGAGACGGCGAACGGCCGACGCCTGGACGCCGGACTGCTGATCCCGGCCGCGCTCGCCACGCTGCTGCTCCTGGCGGCCCTGGCCGCCCCGCTGCTCGCCCCCTACGACCCCGCCGCCGGGTCGCTGGGGGACCGGCTGCTCGACCCCGGCAGCCCCGGTCACCCGCTGGGCACCGACGGCCAAGGCCGGGACGTGCTCAGCCGGCTGATCTGGGCCGCCCGGCCGTCTCTCATCGGCGGCCTGGTGCCGGTGGCGGTGGCCACGGTGCTCGGCAGCGCGCTCGGTATCGCGGCCGGTCTCGGCGGGCGCCTTACCGAGCAGGGCCTGCTGCGCTCCCTCGACGTGCTCTACGCGTTCCCCGGCCTGCTGCTGGCCATCGCCGTCGCCACCGTGCTGGAGGCGGGCGTGGGCGCCACCGTGTTCTCCCTGTCCGTGGTGCTGACGCCGGTCGTGACCCGCGTCGCGTTCACCGAGGTCCAGCGGATCCGATCCGCCGAATACCTGGAGGCCGCCCGCGTGAGCGGCGCCGGACGCGCGGCGATCGCCGTCCGCCAGGTGCTTCCGGTCATCGCCCCCGTCGTGCTGGCGTACGCGTCCTCGCTCATCGGGCTCGCCATCGTCTACGCCGCCGGCCTGTCCTTCCTCGGCCTCGGCGTCGCCCCACCCACCGCCGAATGGGGCGCCATGCTCGACGAGTTGAGACCGGCCCTGCTGACGCACCCCTGGGTCGCCGTGTTGCCCGCCCTGACGATCCTCGTCGTGTCCGTGCTCTTCAACGTCCTCGGCGAGGCGCTGCGCCGCCGGGTCGGCCTCCGGGAGGACCCCCGATGAGCCGGCCGGAGCCTGGCCACCCCGTGCTGGCCGTCGAGAATCTGACCGTCGACCACGTCGGCCGTCACCGGACCGTGCGGGCCGTGGACGGCGTGTCGTTCACCGTCGGCGCCGGGGAGGCGCTGACCCTGCTGGGCGAGTCCGGCAGCGGCAAGACCACCGTGGCGCGCACGGTCCTCGGGCTGCCCGGCCGGGGCGCCCGCGTCGCCGGAAGCGTCCGGCTGGCCGGGACGGACCTGCGCGCGGCGGACGAGCGCACCCTGTCCCGTGTCCGCGGCCGGCGCGTCGGCTACGTGCCGCAGGACCCCACCGGCGCGCTCGACCCGCTGCGCCGGATCGGCCCGCAGCTCACCGAGGTGCTGCGGCGCCACCGGATCGCCACCGGCCGGCGGGCCGCCCGCGCCCTCGTGCCGGAGCTGCTGGCCACGGCCGGTGTCACCGACCCGGAGCGGATCGCGCGCAGCCATCCGCACGAACTGTCCGGCGGCCAGCGGCAGCGGGCGGCGCTCGCGATCGCCCTCGCCTGCGGCCCCGAGCTGCTGGTCGCGGACGAACCCACGACGGCGCTCGACGTGCTGGTGCGGGCGCAGGTCCTCGACCTGTTCGGACGGCTGCGCGCCGAGCGCGGCACGGCCCTGCTGCTGGTCACCCACGACCTGGAGGCGGCCCGCCGGGTGGGCGGCCGGATCGCGGTGATGCGCGACGGCCGCGTCGTCGAGAGCGGACCCGCCGAACGGGTCCTCTTCCGGCCGGACCACGCCTTCACCGCCGAACTGGTCGCCACCCGCGAGGAGGCCCACCGATGACTGACAGCGTGCTCGGCCGAACCCCCGTCGGCCCCGGCGCGGTACGCGCTCTCCGCCGGTGCCACGGCTCTCCTCGTGCCGGTCGGCGGCGGGCCGGTGACGGAGCCGGTCCCCCGGCGGTCACTGACCGGCGCTCCGCGGTACGTCCCCGCGCCGCCGGTCGGCAGCTCCGGAACGGAGCGACCGCGCCGGGCCGTCACCCGCGCGCTCACCGGCGCCGTGCCACGGGCATCCGACAGACGCCCGCTCCCGCGCCCGCGGAAAGGACGGTGGACCAGTGACCGCCCCGGCGACCGCCGTTCCCCTGCTCTGTGTGGAGCGCGTCATCAAGCGCTACGCCCGCGCGGCACCGCCCGCGCTGGACGGCGTCAGCCTGACCGTCGCGCCGGGCGAGACGGTCGGGCTGGTCGGCGAGTCCGGGTCCGGCAAGTCGACGCTCGCCCGGCTGGCGCTCGGCCTGCTCGCCCCCGACTCCGGCACGGTCCGCTTCGACGGCCGGGACCCGTACCGGCTCACCGGCCGGGGCGGGCGGGCGGCGCGCGGGCGGCTCCAGTTCGTCCCGCAGCACCCGGGCGGCTCCCTCAACCCGGCGCTGCGGGCCGGCCAGGCCGTCGCCTTCGCGCTCGGCGCGGCGGACATCCCGCGCCGGGAGCGGGCCGGGGCCGTCGCGGAGCTGTTCCGTCAGGTCGGCCTCGACCCGGCGCTGGCCCAGCGCCGCCCCCGCGAGCTGTCCGGCGGACAGCTCCAGCGGGTGGCCATCGCCCGCGCCCTGGCCACCGGCCCCGACCTGGTGGTCTGCGACGAGCCCACGTCCGCCCTGGACCGGTCCACCCAGTACCACGTCCTCGACCTGCTGCGGGACCTGCGTGAACGCACCGGCCTGGCCTACCTGTTCATCTCCCACGATCTGTCCGTGGTGCGGCGGATCGCCGACCGGGTCGTCGTGCTGCGCGGCGGCCGGGTCGTGGAGGAGGGCCCGACCGGGCGCCTCTGGGCCGCCCCCCAGCACTCCTATACCCGCGCCCTGCTGGCCGCCGCCGACATCCCTCCCGAGCCACCGCCGTCCCGCCCCACCGACATCCCCCCGAGCCCCGCCGTTCCTCCGACCGGCACCGTTCCCCCGGCCGGCACGGTTCCGCCGACCGGCACGGTTCCGCCGAGCCTCGCTGTTCCGCCGACCGGCACCGTTCCGCCGACCGGCACTGTCCCCTCGAGCCTCGCTGTTCCGCCGAGCCTCGCTGTTCCGCCGAGCCCCGCCGTTCCGCCGACCGGCATTGCCCCTCCGACCGGCGCCGTTCCGCCGAGCTCCGCCGTTCCGCTGGCCGGCACTGTCCCCCCGAGCCTCGCCGTTCCTCCGACCGGCACCGTTCCCCCGGCCGGCGTTGCCCCTCCGACCAGCACCGTTCCTCCGACGGGCACTGTCCCCCCGACCGGCACCGTTCCGCCGGCCGGCATCGCCGCGAGATCCCCCCTGACAAGGAAGCCAGCACGATGACACACCGCCATCCCCTTCGCAGACTCGCCGCCCTCCCGGCCGCCGCGTTGCTCGCGCTGACCGCGACCGGCTGTGGCTCCGGTGGCTCCGACACCCCGGCCGCCGCCGACTCCGGCAGCGGCGGCACCCTGGTCGTCGGCGCGACCGGTACCTTGCCCAACACCGACACCGTCATCGGCGGCGCGGGCTTCGAGGGGAAGCGGCTGGTCAGCTTCCAGCTCTACGAGGGCCTGACCCGTTACGACCTGACCCAGGGCGACGCGCCGCCCGAGATCACGGGCGCGCTCGCCACCTCCTGGGAGGTCGCGGACGACGACACCACCTGGACCTTCACCCTGCGCGACGGCGTCACCTTCCACGACGGCACGCCGTTCGACGCCGACGCCGTCATCTTCAACCTCGACCGCTATCTCGACGAGGAGAGCGACTACTACACCGACGCCCTCGGCGCCGCCGCCGGTGAGTACGCGGGCGGCATCGCCGACTACCGGAAGCTCGACGACGGCCGCGTGGAGCTCGTCACCGCGGAGCCCAACGGCCACTTCCCCGAGGACCTGGCCCACGTGCTCATCGCCAGCCCGACCGCGATCCGCGAGACCGGCACTGAGGACTTCGCCCGGCAGCCCGTCGGTACCGGCCCCTTCTCCTTCGCGTCGCAGCGCGAGGGCCAGGAGATCGAGCTGGTCGCCAACGAGCGGTACTGGGCCGGGGCGCCCAAGCTCGACCGGCTGATCGTACGGGCCATCCCCGACGCCGCCGCCCGCACCGCGGCGCTGCGCTCCGGCGACGTCAACTGGATCGAGTACCCCAACCCCGACGACATCGAGAGCCTGACCGCCGAGGGCGCGAGCGTCGTCACCAACAGCTACGACCACCTCTGGTACTGGATCCTCGACACCTCCCAGGGCCCCTGGAGCGACCCGCGGGTCCGGCGGGCCGCCAACTACGCCGTCGACCGCGAGGCCATCGCCGAACAGCTTCTCCACGGCACCGCCGACCCCGCCCACCAGGCCGCGCCCCGGGCCACCTTCGCCTACGACGAGGCGAACGACACCTACACGTACGAACCCGACCGCGCCCGGCGGCTGCTGGCCGAGGCGGGATACGAGGATGGCTTCGAGACGTCCGTGACCGTCCCCACCGGCGGCTCGGGCAACCTGCTTCCGGTGCCCATCACCGAGGCCATTCAGCGTGACCTCGCGGCCGTCGGCATCGACGTCGAGATCCGCACCACCGACTGGTCCACGCTGATCAGCGCCGAGGCGGAGGGCGAGGTGGCGCTCGGCTCCGACGCCATCGCCCAGTCCACGACGCTCTTCCAGTCCGAGGCGCTGCTGCCGCTGTTCATCGGCGGCGACAGCCCCTTCTGGACCGGCCACTACAGCAACGAGCGCGTCGACGAGCTGCTGGCCTCCGCGTCGGCCGACACCGACCCGGAACGCCGCCGGTCGGACTACCGGGAGGCGCTGTCCCTCGTGACGCGCGACGCCCCCTGGCTGTTCGTCGTCAACGACCGCAATCCCAGGGCGCTCGCCCCCGAGGTGCGGGGACTCGTCCAGCCGCAGTCCTGGTTCATCGACCTGACCACGGTCTGGGTCAGCTCGTGACCGCCCGCCCCCGCCTTCCCGCTCCGCCCGAGAGGACGTCAGTCGCTTCATGACCGAGCCGCACCAGCTTCCCCGCGCCGAGGCCGTCCCGCCCAAGTGGGGGATCACCCTGCCGCTGCCCGGACTCACCATCGACCGGCACCGCTTCATCATCGAACGCCTGCCGGACCTCGGTTACACCGACGTCTGGAGCGCGGAGGGCGGGGGCACCGACGCGTTCACCCCGCTCGCCGCGACCGCCGCCTGGTCCCCGACGCTGCGCATCGCCACCGGCATCGTGCCGGTGCACACGCGCGGCCCCGCGGTCCTCGCCCAGACGGCCGCCACCCTGGCCCAACTCGCCCCGGGCCGCCTGCTGCTGGGCATCGGCGCCTCGGTGCCCGCGCATGTCACCGACATCAACGGCATCCCGTTCGACGAGCCGTTCAAGCGCACCAGGGACGTGCTGCGGTTCGTCACGCGGGCGCTGCGCGGCGAGTACATCGCGGGCGACTTCGACACGTTCTCCATCACCGGCTACCGGCTGCCGCACCCGCCGGCCCAGCCGGCCAAGGTGATCCTCGGCGCCCTCCGCTCCCGGATGCTGCGCCTGGGCTTCACCGAGGGGGACGGCGCCATCACCAACCTCCTCTTCCCCGAGGATGTGCCGACCGTCCTCGACGCGGTCGGCCCGCAGCCGCCCGGCAAGGAGCTGGTGGTCAAGGTCTTCGTCTGCCCCACCGAGAACGCCGCCTACGCGCACCGCGCCACGCGCCCGTTCCTCGCCTGGATTCTCAACCGTGAGCCCTACCGGAAGTTCCACGAATGGCTCGGCCACGGCGAGCTGCTGCGCGAGTCCCACCGGCTCTGGGCCGAGGGGGACGCGGAGGGCGCCCAGAAGGCGCTGCCCGACGAGGTCGTGGACGGGCTGTTCATCAGCGGCTCGCCCGAGGAGTGCCGCGAGCGCATCCTGCGGTACCACCGCCCCGGCGTGACGACCATCCAGCTCTACGTGTCGCTGCCGCCCGAGGTGTTCGTCAGCCGCGCCAAGGTGCTGGAAACTCTGGCCCGGCTCGGCCCCGCCGGGTCCTGAGCGGAGGGACGAGGCGCATGGAACTCGACCTGCGGGGCGGCATCCGGGCCGCCCCCGTCGCCGGCGATACGCCCGGGGAACGCCAGGCGCTGCGCCTCGCCCCCGACCCGCGCGAGCGCACCGCCGACCCGGAGCACGTGGCGCGCACCGCCCGGGAGAACGAGGCGGACGGCCTGGACAGCGCCCTGGTGACGCAGTCCAGCTCGTGGCCCGATCCCTGGCTGGTGGCGGCGTGGGCGCTGGCCGCCACCAGCAGGCTCCGGGTCGCCGTCGCCCACCGGCTCGGCACCACGGCCCCCACGGCCGCGGCCCGTTCCCTGGCCACCCTGGACCGCCTCTCCGGGGGCCGGGCCGCCGCCCACCTCATCGTCGGGTCGAGCGACGCCGACGTGCTGCGCGACGGCGACACCCTCGGCAAGGAGGATCGGTACCGGCGGGCCGGGGAGTATCTGGAGGTCTTCCGCCGCTCCCTGACCGAGCGGCGGGGCTTCGACCACGACGGGGAGTTCTACACGGTCCGGGACGCCATGGCGGGCCTGTGGCCGCGCCCCCGCGCCGAACTACTCTCCTTCGGTGGGTCCTCACCGGCCGGACTGGAGCTGGCGGCGCGGTACGCCGACGTCTACGCGGTGCGGGCGCTGCCGCTGCCGGCGACGCGCGCCCGGATCAAGGAGATCCGGGCCGCGGCGGCGGCGCACGGCCGGACACTGCGGATCTGGCGCCACATCACGGTGGTGCTGGCCGCGACCGACGCCGGGGCGGAGGAGCGGGCGCGGCGGCTCGCGCGGGAGGCCGTGCGGCTCACCTCGGGGGCCGACCGCGCCCGGTGGGCCGGGGCGGTGCAGCTCGACCGGGACCGGGAACGGGGAACCGCCGGGCCCGACGAGGTCGCGTCGTACATCCGCCGCTCGGTCGCGGGCGCCTTCGTCGGCTCGCCGGAGGGGGTGGCCGCGCGCATCGAGCTGCTGGGGTCGGCCGGGGTGGACATCGTGCAGCTCGACATGGCCGTCGAGACGGACGAGGACCGGGACCTGCGCCGGGCCCTGGTGCACCGCCTCCGCCACCCCACCCGCGCCCTGTCGCGCCGCCGCGTCTGGTGAAACGGGCGCCGTGGCACCGGTCAGGCCCGGGGGCTCAGTCCGCCGGGGTGGCCGGGGCCGTCGCCGTGCGGACGGCTTCCCGGGCGAAGGAAGATCGCGGCGCGGACCGCGCCCGTGGGGCCGAGGATCGCGGCGCTCGTGTTGACGCCGTCCAGGATCAGGGCGATCCGGTCGGCCGGCTCCTGCGGGTCGCGGCCTCCGCGCGGTGGGCCGTCTTCACCGCCGCGCCGAACGACATCAACGGCACCGATTGCATCATCGACGGCGGCGTTCTCAAGTCCGCCTGAGCCGGAGCCGGTCGGGCCGGAACGGGCGGTCGGGCCCGGCGGCGGACCTCCCCCTGGGCAAGGAAGGGAGGCTCCTCTGCCGGGCCCGACGCCGTGTCACCCTCGGTGAGATCTTGGCAACACGTCTTTATTCCGGATGACTTCGATCGGTAATCGGCGGTGGCTGAAGTAGTCCCCACGAGCAGTACCGAGACCGCTCTTCCCCGCGGGTCACGGTGCTCCGTTCTGGAGGACATTCATGCCTGAGATGTACTTCCGGGTGCGCTGGCCGGACGGCGGAATCCAGCGCTGCTACTCACCGTCCACCGTAGTCCAGGACTTCTTCGAGTCCGGCACCGGCTATCCGGTCGACGACTTCGTCGACCGCAGCCGACGCGCCCTGACCATCGCCGGCGAGAGGGTGCGGGCCACGTACGGCTTCGCCTGCACCTCCGCGGCGGAGCAGCTCGCCCAGATCGAGGCGACCGCCGCCGCCCACGCCGCCTCGCCCGGCGCCACGGCCGACGACCGTGTGGTGGTCGAGGCGCTGACCGGCCCGGACGGGAGCGAGCGGTGACCCTCCCCCAGCCCCATGGGGGGCCGGGAGGTGCCCCCACGTTGCAGCCCCATGGGGGGCCGGGAGGTGCCCCCACGTTGCAGTCCCGTGGGGGGCCGGGAGGTGGCCCCGCGCTCGTCGGCGCCCACTACCAGGTGGCGGTCGTCGGCGGCGGACAGGCCGGGCTGTCGATGAGCTACCGGCTTGCCGAGCGCGCCATCGACCATGTGGTCATCGAGGCCGAACGGGTCGGGCACGAGTGGCGCGAGCGACGCTGGGACTCCTTCTGTCTGGTGACGCCCAACTGGCAGTGCCGGCTGCCCGGTTTCCCCTACCAGGGCCCCGACCCGGACGGCTTCATGGTCCGCGACGAGATCGTGCGGTATCTGGAGGACTACGTCGCCTTCGCAGCGCCCCCGCTGGCCGAGGGCGTGCGGGTCACCGGACTCCGGCGCACCGGCACCGGGGCCTTCCGGCTCACCACCACGGCGGGCGACCTGACGGCCGATCAGGTCGTCGTCGCCACCGGCCCCTACCACGGCCCGTCCGTGCCGCGCCTAGCCGAGCGGCTGCCGTCCGGGGTGCACCAGCTCCACTCCTCCCAGTACCGCGACGCCGGCCAACTCCCGGACGGAGACGTGCTGGTGGTCGGCACCGGACAGTCCGGCTGCCAGATAGCCGAAGACCTGCACCTGGCCGGCCGCCGGGTCCACCTCGCGGTGGGCGGCGCGCCGCGCGTGGCCCGCTTCTACCGGGGCCGCGACTGCGTGGCCTGGCTGGACGAGATGGGCCACTACGCCAAGGGCATCGACGAGTTCGCCGGCGCCGAGGCGGTGCGGCTGCGCGTCAACCACTACGTGACGGGCCGCGACGGTGGCCGGGACATCGACCTGCGGGCCTTCGCCCGCGAGGGCATGCGGCTGTACGGGCGGCTCACCGGCGTCGACGGCGCGTCGCTCACGTTCGCCGACGACCTCGCGGACAACCTCGACCACGCCGACGCGGTCGCGGAGTCCATCAAGGACGCCATCGACGCCCACATCACGGCGCACGGCGTCTCCGCGCCGCACGAGTCCCGTTACGTGCCGGTGTGGCGGCCCGATCCGCGCACCCAGCCGCGCGCCCTCGACCTGACGGGGGCGGGCGTCACCTCGGTGATCTGGTCCACCGGGTTCGTCCGCGACCACCGCTGGATCGAGATCCCGGTCTTCGACGGACGCGGCTACCCGATGCACTGGCGCGGTGCCACCAGCTGCCCCGGGCTGTACTTCCTGGGCCTGCCCTGGCAGTTCTCCTGGGGGTCGGGTCGTTTCGAAGCGGTGGGCCGGGACGCTGAGTTCCTCGCCGGGCACATCGACGCCTCCCGCCGGCTCGCCGACGTCTGCGGCGCGCTGACCGGAGCCCCCACGTCCCTTGCCTCCGCGCTCCCCGTCGGCTGAAGGAGGTGCCGCACCGATGACCACCACCCCCGGCGTGGCCGACGCCCACCGGCACATCGGCGTCCTGCCCGCGTATCCGTTCTACGGCGGCCCGCCGGTCAAGCCCGACACCACCGCCCGCGCCACCGTGAAACAACTCATCGCCGACCTCGACGCCGAGGGCACCACCCGCGCCCTCGTCCTGCCCAACTACGGTGTGCCCGACCCCGCCATCGCGTTCTCCTTCAACGAGCTCGCGATCGAGGCCGCGCAGACGGACGACCGCGTCCGGGCCGGCCTGTGGGTCTCCCCGCGCCCCGAGGACGAGCAACGCACCGCCCGAGCCCTGGCGTTGGCCGGCGAGGAAGGAGTGCGGGCCCTCAAGCTCAGCTTCCTCCTCGGCGGACGCGCCACCGACCCCGACTGCCGACCGCTGCTGGATCGGATCTTCCGGACCGCCGAGGCCCACCGGCTCGTCGTCCACGTCCACACCTCGCCCGGCGCCGCCTCCGACATCGACGAGGTCGGTCACCTGGTCGAGTGGTATGCCGACCGGGTGCCCGTGCACCTGGTCCACTTCGGTGGCGGCATGAGCGGCCACATCAAGCTCGCCGGCTCCCGCTTCTTCGACTGGATCGAGGCCGGCAAGCGCGTCTACACGGACCTCTCCTGGGCCATCGGCTTCACGCCCCGCTGGCTGGCCCGGGAGATCGAGCGCCGCGGCATCGGCCACGACCGGGTGCTCTTCGCCAGCGACCAACCGTGGGGCGACTTCGCGGGCGAGTACGCCCGGATGCGCGCCGCGACCGACGACGGCGAACTCGGCGGACTCGTCTTCCGGGACACCTTCGCCGCGCTCTACGACTGACAGTGACCGACTGACCGGCACGACCGACTGACCCGCACGACCGACTGACCGGCACGACCGACCGTCCCGCCTCCACCCCATCCGACACCGTCCCGAGGAGTCAGCCATGTCCGAGACCGTCGAACTCAGCGACATCGAGAAGAAGTCCCTCACCGAGATCCCGCACCCCTCGCTGCCCGAGGGCTCCACCATCTACGGCAGCACCAAGGTCTTCCCCGACTACCAGGCGGAGGACGGCGAAACGTACTTCACGCTCGTGCACGGCATCGCCCACGAGTCGTCCGTCAGCTTCGTCGCCGTCCTTCAGGCGACCCGCGCGTTGCGCAAGGGCTTCGAGACCGCCATCTACTTCTATGGGCCCGGCTCGCTCAACTGCCTGGCCACGCGCGGCTTCCCGACCACCGGCAACTCCGCGTTCCCCGGTGAGCACAACATCAACAACCAGCTCAAGACCTTCATCGCGGAGGGTGGCAAGGTCTTCTGCTGCCGCTTCGGTCTCTCCCTCCACGGCGCGCGCGAGGAGGACCTGATCGAGGGCGTGATCCCCACCCACCCGCTGGACGTCCAGGACGCGCTGATCCACTACGCCCGCAAGGGCGCCATCATCAACTCGACCTACCAGCTCTGAGGGGGGCCCGATGAGCGTTGGCACCGGCACGCCGGTGGATGTGCGGATCACGACCCGCGCCGAACTCGCCCTGCGCGGCGTCCGATTGGACGACGCCCAGGTCAAGCGGCCCGAGGGCGCGGGGCCCAGCGACGACGGTCACGTCCTCGTCGACGGTGCCAACGCCGCGCTTCCCACCAACCCCGACAGCCCCTACACCGTTCGCGACGGCCGGGTCTGGCTCGGCGACGAGACCGGATCTCTCACCGACACCGGCCTGACCCTCACTCCCGTGCGGCGGCCGAAGTTCTACGACCTGACCACCGCCGACGGCGTCCCCTACGAGCACATCGCCCGTCTGCACGGCGCGGATGTCTTGGCCACCACCGTCGTCCAGACCTGTGTCCGCTACGCCGAGTCCGACCGCTGCCGGTTCTGCACCATCGAGGAGTCCCTGCGCTCCGGCGCCACCGTCGCCGCGAAGACCCCGGCCCAGCTCGCCGAGGTCGCCGAGGCCGCCGTCCGGCTCGACGGCGTCCGGCAGATGGTGATGACCACCGGCACCACCGCCGGCCCCGACCGGGGCGCCCGCAACCTCGCCCGCGCCGTGCGCGCCGTCCTGGCCGCCGTGCCGGGACTGCCGATCCAGGCGCAGTGCGAGCCGCCCGGCGATCTCGCCTGGATCCGCGAGCTGCGCGACGCCGGGGCGACCGCCATCGGCATCCATGCCGAGGCCCTGGACGAGGACGTCCGCCGCCGCTGGATGCCCGGCAAGTCGACGGTTCCCCTGGCCGAGTACGACGCCGCGTGGGACGAGGCGGTCCGCGTCTTCGGCCGCAACCGCGTCTCCACCTACCTGTTGGTCGGCCTCGGCGAGGACCCGGACGAACTCATCGCGGGCGCCGGCCGGTTGATCGACCGCGGCGTCTACCCGTTCGTCGTGCCGTTCCGCCCGATGCGCGGTACCCTCGCCGCCCGCGACGGCGTCGGCGCCCCCGACCCGGAGCTGCTGCGCCGCGTCACCGTCGCCGTGGCCGCCAGGCTCCGCGCGGCGGGCATGACCGGCGCGGACCAGAAGGCGGGCTGCGCGGCCTGCGGCGCTTGCGGCGTCCTGGCGACGGCGGGCGGGTGAGCGCCATGACCTCCAGGTCCCCGTCCCCCTCCTCGCTGTCCCCGCCCGCCCCGCCCTTCCCGCCCGTGGCGCTCTCCCACGACGTGGCCGACGTGGCGGGGGGCGCCGGGTCCGCCGCGCCGGACGGGAACGACGTCCTGCTGCTGCTCGGCGACCGCGCCACGCTGGCCCGCCAGCCCGGGTTCACCGTCGAACAGGCCGACGACGCCGCCACGTTGGCCACCTACCGGGCGCTGCGTCGGGACGTCTTCGTCCACGAGCAGGGCCTGTTCGCCGGGGACGACCTCGACGGCCGCGACGCCGACCCGCGCACCATCGTGCTCGTGGCCCGGGGCCGCGACGGCACGGTCCTCGGCGGCGTGCGGCTGGGACCCGTCGACGACGGGCCCGACATCGGCTGGTGGCACGGCGGCCGGCTGGCCGTCGCGCCCGCCGCCCGCCGGCTCGGCGGCATCGGCCCCGCCCTGGTGCGGGCCGCCTGCGCCCGCGCCGAGAGCGAGGGCGTGCTGCGCTTCGAGGCGACCGTGCAGCCGCGCAACCAGCGGCTGTTCACCCGCCTCGGCTGGCAGACCGTGCGCGAGGTGACCGCCGCCGGGACGCCGCACGTCCTGATGCGCAGCCCGATCCACCGCATCGCCGCCCAGGCCGGTGCGACCAAGTCGGCGCTCGGGCCGCTGCTGTCGGGCCTCGCGCCCGGCGGCCCCGGATTCGTCGGCGACGACGGCGCGCCGGTCCCCGGCAGCGACCTGATCGCCGCCTGCGACGCCATCGTGCCGTCGATGGTCGAACGCGACCCGGAGTGGGCGGGCTGGTGCTCGGTCCTGGTCAACGTCAACGACCTGGCCGCCATGGGCGCGACGCCCGTCGGGCTGCTCGACGCCCTCGGTGCCCGCAACGCTTCGCACGCCGCTCGTGTGCTGGCCGGACTCACCCGGGCCGCCGCCGCGTACGGCGTGCCGGTGCTCGGCGGGCACACTCAACTCGGCGTCCCGGCCGCCCTGTCGGTCACCGCCCTGGGCCGCACCGCGCACCCCGTGCCGGGCGGCGGTGGGCGTCCCGGGCACGCCGTGCGGCTCACCGCCGATCTCGCCGGCGGCTGGCGCCCCGGCTACCGGGGCCGTCAGTGGGACTCGACCACCCACCGGACGCCCGGTGAACTCCGGGCGCTGCTCGGCACGTTGTCCGACGCCCCGGTCGGCGCGCGCCCGGCCGCGGCCAAGGACGTGTCGATGGCCGGGATCGCCGGCACCCTCGGCATGCTGGCCGAGGCCGGCGGCTGCGCGGCCGTGCTCGACGTGGCGGCCGTGCCGCGGCCGGCGGGCGCGTCGGTCGGGGACTGGCTGACCTGCTTCCCCGGCTTCGCGCTGCTCACCACCGACCGGCCCGGCGCCCCCGCGCCCGGCGCGGGTCCGGCGGTGAGCGGCGTGTGCGGGGAGCTGACACCGGGCCGGGGCGTCGGGCTGCGCTGGCCCGACGGAGAAATCACGGAAGCGGTCACCGGGACGGTGACCGGAATGGGGACCGCATGAGCACCGTACGCATGGCCGCCGTCGCCGCCGAGTTCGGCCGCGACCTGGAGGAGGACTTTCGCGTCGTCGAGGGGCTGATCGACCGGGCCCGCGCGGACGGTGTCCAGCTCCTGGCGCTGCCCGAGGCGTGTCTCGGCGGCTACCTGCTGAGCCTGGACGACGACGCGGAGCTGGACGCGGGCCCGCCCGCGCTCGCCGCCGACGGCCCGGAGATTCGCCGATTGGCCGTGCTCGCGGGCGAGATGACCGTCGTCGCGGGCTACTGCGAGGCGGGGACGGACAGTCGGCGCTACAACAGCGTCGTCTGCGTCAGCGGGGACGGCGTGCTGGGCAACCACCGGAAGGTGCACCAGCCGTTGAGCGAGGACGCCAGCTACGCCTCCGGGGACCGCTTCCACGCCTTCGCCACCCCGGTCGGCCGGATCGGCATGATGATCTGCTACGACAAGGCGTTCCCCGAATCCGCCCGCGCACTGGCCCTGGACGGCGCCGAGATCGGCGTCTGCGTCTCCGCCTGGCCGGGCGCCCGCACCCAGCCATCCGCCGACCTGGCCGAGGACCGCTGGAAGCGGCGCTTCGATCTCTTCGACCGGGCGCGGGCGTTGGAGAACCAGATGGTGTGGCTGTCGGCCAACCAGTCGGGAACCTTCGGCTCGTTGCGCTTCGTCGGCAGCGCCAAGGTGGTCGATCCGGGCGGCGAGATCCTCGCCGAAACCGGCGTCACGGCCGGGATGGCGACCGCCGAACTCGACGTCACCCAGGCCCTGGAGACCGCTCGCCGCGCCATGGCCCACCTGCGCGACCGGCGCCCGGACGCCTACGTGGCGGAGAACGCCGTGTCCGGCACGCCCGTCGCCCCCATCGGATCCCCGGCATGATGGACCCCCCGCAGGGCAACCCGTCCCCACCGGCACTGGAAGGCAGACATACGTGATCCGGATCGCGGCCGTGGCCGCCCACTTCGGCCGCGACCTGGAGTTCGACCTGGCGCGCGTCGCCAAACTCATCGACGACGCGCGCAAGGAGGGCGCCGGGCTGCTCGTCCTGCCCGACGCCGCGCTGGGCGGCTATCTCGCGGACCTGCGCCACCCCGATCCCGACGCGCTGCCGCCCGCGCTCAAGCCGGATGACCCGCTGATCCACGAAATCGCCCGCCTGGCCGCCGAGATGGTCGTCTGCGTCGGCTACTGCGAGGACGGCGGCAACGAACGGTACAACGCCGCCGTCTGCGTCAGCGGCGACGGCGTGCTCGGCCGCCACCGCAAGGTCCACCTCCCGGCCGGCGAGACCGCCGCCTACACACCGGGCGACCGCTTCGACGCGTTCGACACCCCCGCCGGGCGCGTCGGCATGCTCATCGACTACGACAAGACGTTTCCCGAGTCGGCGCGCAGCCTCGCCCTGGACGGCGCCGAGATCCTCGCCTGCCTGTCCGCCTGGCCCACCAGCATCACCAACCGCGCGCCCCGCATGGCGCAGGACCGGCAGGCGAAGCTGTTCGACCTCTACGACCAGGCCCGTGCCGCCGAGAACCAGGTCGTCCTCGCCTCCTCCAACCAGACCGGCGCCATGGGCGGCATGCGCTTCCTCGGCCAGGCCAAGGTGGTGGGCCCGGGCGGCGACATCCTCGCCCGCACCTGGGCCAAGGCGGGACTCGCGGTGGCCGAGGTGGACATCGCCGCCGAGATCGAGCGCGCCCGCCGCGTCCTGCGTCACCTGGACGAGCGGCGCCCCGCCACGTACCGGGGGACCGCGTCGTGAGGATCGCCCTGCTGAGCTACTCGACGAAGCCGCGCGGCGGCGTGGTCCACACCCTGGCGCTGGCCGAGGCGCTCGCCGCGGCCGGGCAGGACGTCACCGTCTGGACTCTCGGCCGCGGCGGCGACCAGGCGTTCTTCCGCCGCGTCGACCCGGCCGTCCGGCAGCGGATCGTTCCCTTCCCGGACGGCCCGTCGGAGGAGACGGTCGGGGAGCGCGTGCTGCGCTCGATCGCCACGCTGCGCGCGGCGTTCGACCCGGCGCCGTACGACATCACGCACGCCCAGGACTGCATCAGCGCCAACGCCGTGGACCGGTGCGTCCGGACGGTCCACCACATCGACCACTTCACCACCCCCGAGCTGGCCGCCTGCCACGAGCGGGCCCTCACCACCCCGTACGCGCACGTCTGCGTCTCGCGCACGGTCGCCGCCGAACTCGCCGACGGCTGGGGCCTCAAGGCCGAGGTCATCCCCAACGGCGTGGCGTTCGAACGGTTCTCCGCCGCGGCCGAGGACGGCGCCGGCCGGGCGGCGTGGGGCAGCCGCATCGGCCGCCGCTACGTGCTGTCGGTCGGCGGTATCGAACCCCGCAAGGGCTCGCTGGATCTGCTGGAGGCGTACGCCTTGCTGCGCGAACGCCGCCCGGACGTGCGGCTGGTGATCGCGGGCGGCGAGACGCTCTTCGACTACCGTGACTACCGGACCCGTTGGGAGGCACGGGCGGCCGAGCTGGGCGTCGAGCCGCTGATCCTGGGCGCGGTTCCCGACGACGAACTCCCCACGCTGGTCGCGGCGGCCGACGCCTTCGCGTTCCCCTCCGTCAAGGAGGGCTTCGGCCTGGCCGCGATGGAGGCCCTGGCCGCCCGCGTTCCGCTCGTCGTCCGTGATCTGCCCGTGCTCCGCGAGGTGTTCGGCGACGCGGCCCGCTTCGCGGCCACCCCCGAAGCGCTCGCCACGGAGCTCGACCACGCCTTCGGCGCGCCCGACCCGGCCCGCCGCGCGGCGGGCCGGGCCCTGGCCGCCCGCCACACCTGGGCGGAGGCGGCCCGCCGCCACCTGGCGTTCTACCGGTCGCTGCTCGCCTGACCGTCCGCTGTGTGAGTGAGGCAGGGGGGCACCTCGCCGCGCTACCCTTCGGTCCGCGCACCGTGTCCGCCGCCTGTCTCGTCGTGCCTGCCGGTCCGGGAGCACGCGCTCCCGGCACAGGCCAGCCAGTCGGGCATCGCCCCGGCACGGTGACGACACACCGGCCCGGCACGGTGACGACACACCGGCCCGGACCGTATTGCTCACCGGCGCACAGGAATGCGTCGTTCGACAATCCGGACCGAGGGATCGCGGGCGCGCGTCTTGACCACGGGAAAACGCGACTCCTAGCTTGTCGGGCGCGGGCCGGAGCCTTTTCCGCCCGTTCCCGTGCCATTCCGCCGAGAACAGGGAAAGAAAGGCGCTCATGGAGTTATCCAGAAAGAGATCACGGGTCCTCAGAGGTGCGACGGGGCTGCTGGCCACCGCTCTGTTCGCGACCGCGTCGCTGCCGCTCACCGCCGGTGCCGCGCACGCCGAACCCGTTTCCCGGTCGCTCCCATATCTGTGCACGATGCCGCTGGTGGGCGCCCGTCCCGCCACCGCCGTATTCGAGGTGGATGTTCCCACCGGCATCGTGACCGGTGAGCCGGTGACGATCGGCGTCGACGGCGAGCTGACGCTCGACGCCACCACCAGCCAGGCCATGCGGATCGTGAACGCCGTCACTCTCGAAGGCTCGGCCGTCGCCCATCTGACGGTGGAGGCCCCGGAGGGTTCCCTTCCCCTCGACGTGCCCCTGACGCTGCCGTCGGCCGATGTCCCGCCCGGGCCGCCGTATGTGCCGACCGTCATACCGATCGACGGCGGTTCGGCCGAGGTGATCTTCACGGAGCCCGGTCCCGCCTCCCTCATCGCGGGGAGCCTGACCCTGACCCTGACGCCGCGCCAGGCGGACTGGAGCCTCACCGGTCTCGGCACGTTCCAGTCGGAGTGCGCGCTCCAGGCCGGCCAGGACAATGTCCTGGCCACGTTCGAGATTGGCCCGGGCGACCCCGGCCCCCAGCCCGGCGATGTCACGCTCTCCTATGAGTGCGCCCTCCCGCTGATCGGTCGGCAGCCGGTGACCGCGACCTTCCGGCCCGAGGGCCCGGCCACGGTCGAGGTCGGCCGTCCAGTCAGCTTCGGTGCCGGTGTCTCGGCGACGTTCGACGACGAGATGACGCATCAGATGTTCCGGATGGTGAACGCCACCACGGTCGACGCCGCCGGGACGGCCGCTCTGGCGGTGGACGGCCCGCGGCGTGACGACTTCGCGTCCTTGGGGTCGCTGAACCTGGACCGGATCGTCCTCCCACCGGGTCCGCCCTACACGGCGCTCGGCACCGACGGCCGTCTCTCCGCCACGGATGTCACCTTCGCGCGGCGCGGGCCCGGCGAGGTCAGCGTCGGCGCGCTGATCCTGACGATGGTCGCGTCGCGGGCCGACGGCACTCTGTCGGGCCTCGGCGTGTTCGGCGTGCCGTGCACGCAGGACCCGGACCAGGACAACGTGCTGACGGCGTTCGACGTCGTCCGGGCGACCGGCGCGTGAGCGACCGCCCGGCGGCGCCAGGCACGCCGTCGTTCGAGGTCGGGGACGGCCGCGGTGATGCCCGGGTGGTAGCCGGTTCGCGTCAGGGCGCGCTGAAGGACGCGGCTCCGCCGGCGGGTCGCGGTGAGGGCGTCCAGCGATTCCGGGGGCGGCGAGGGAGACCGTGAGGTCCGGATCGGGCAGGCCCGCCGTTTCGGCGCCGGCCGTGATCACCGGCCGGCGCGGCGGGCCGAGGCGGCCGGTCGGGCGGCGCGGACCGTTTCGGCGAGCAGGGTGCCGGCGGCGGGCCCAGAGCGTTCGGTGATGCTGCGTGCGGCTCGTGAGGTTGTCGGCCCGGTGCTCGTGGGTCCGGGGTGCTCGTGGGTCCGGGGTGCTCGCGGGTCCGGGGTGTTCGTGGGTCCGGGGCCGGAGTCCGGGGGGTGTGACGGCTCGCTCAGCCGCCCAGGATCAGGCAGGTGCTCGACGCGGTGGCGAGGACCTTGCCGTCGGCGCTCCGGACGTCACCCTCGGCGAACGCCACCCGGCGGCCCGGCTTGGTGACCCAGCCGTGGGCGCGCAGCTCCGCGCCGGAGTGGACCGGGCGCAGGTAGTTCACCTTGATCTCGATCGAGGTGTACCCGGTGCCGACCGGCAGCGTCGACTGCACGGCGCAGCCGGCGACGGTGTCGAGCAGGGTGCAGACCAGGCCGCCGTGGATCAGGCCGATCGGGTTGTAGGCGCTCTCGTCCGGCGTGCAGACGAAGACCACTTCGCCTTTTTCGGCGCTGTGGAAGCGCATGCCGAACAGCTCGGCGATCGGGGGCGGCGGCAGCTCGCCGGCCGCCATGGCCCTGAGATGGTCGAGGCCCGACATCTGGGCGCCGGCCTCGGCGGTGACCCGAGGGTCGTACCAGGTGATCGTTTTGCTACGCGGGCTGCCCCAGGACTCGGGCACGGCGCTCTCGTCGGCGGACATGCGACGACGGTAGCATCTGAGTTCGGAAAGCGAATCCAGAGGGGAGTGTGAATGCCGCCACGTATCTGCTCGGTGGCCAGAGCGCTGGAAGTCGTCGGCGAGCGCTGGTCGTTGCTCGTGCTGCGCGAAGTCTTCCTCGGAGTACGGCGGTTCGGGCCGATCCGGGAGGCCACGGGCGTGCCGCGCGCCGTGCTGGCCGAGCGGCTGCGCGACTTGGTGGCGGCGGGCGTGCTGGACCGGCGGGAGTACCGGGAGCCGGGCGCCCGGGTCCGCCACGAGTACCATCTGACCTCTGCGGGACAGGAGTTGCAGCCGGTGCTCTTGGCGCTCATGCGGTGGGGCGACCGGCATCTGGCCGGAGCCGAGGGCCCGCCGCTTGAGCTGCGGCACGCGGACTGCGGCGGCCGGGTCCGGACCGCGCTGGTCTGCGAGGAGGGTCACACGCTGCCGGACAACGGGGCCGGACTGCGGCCGGTGCAGCGCGTCGGCGGGCCGGGCCCGTTCTTCGGATCTTCCTGAACCGGATCGCCGCTCGCTGATGGCCGAGTGCGGCGCGGGCGCCGTCATGGAGGTCCACCACATGCCGCGCGACATCCGCGACGGCGTCCTCGGCCCGGACGACCTCGACCACCTGCCCCCGGGGCCGGCGCGACCCGGCGCACTTCACCCGGTACGAGGAGACCGTCGTCCGCCTCCTCGCCCCGCGCGCGAGCCCATCACCCCGGCCCGCGCCACCGAGTGGGCCGGGGCCTACTGGCGGCGGGCCGGTCGGGCGAGGTCGTCGGAGCGGTCCGCCGCTGGCGGGAGCTCCTCAACGCGACCGGAACGGGACCCGGCCCGCTGTATCGCGTCTACCACGCCGGGTTCCCGGACGCCCCGTACGAGGAGGTCGGCCTCCTCGGCCACCACGAGGCGATCAGCGGCACGATCGCCGCCAAGATCCCCGGCTTTCCGGCAGGTTCGCCGGAGCCGGGGATCCGAGCCGGGGGGACCGAACCGCGCGCCCTCGCCGGCGGGCGCGCCCGCCGGCGAAGCCGTCAGTGGCCCGGGTCGCAGCAGCTCTCGCGGCGCATCAGATGGCCCACTTCCGCCCAGGCGGCCCAGTCGGCCGCGTCCCGCGCCACCCTGACGTCCGCGAACGCGCCGACCAGATCGGTCTGTTCGAACGGCACGCCGCCGCGCAGCACGGACTCGGTGTGCACCAGGGAGTCGAAGTCGGTGAACGGGTCGCCGTCCACCACCGTCATGTCGGCCAGCTTCCCCTCCGTCAACGTACCCAGGTCGCCGTCCGCGCCGAAGACCCGCGCGGGCAGCGCGGTCGCCGTCCGCAGCGTCTCGAACGGCGACAGGCCCGCGCGGTGCAACGCCCGCAGCCCCAGATGGAGATGGAGACCCACCGGGACCAGCGGCTGGTCGGTGCCCAGCGCGACCAGGCCGCCGCCCGCCAGCAGGCGGCGGTAGACGGCCGTCTCCGTGTCCAGCGCGGCCAGTTGGGCGGCGGTGGGCGGCACCGCCGCCTGCCCGCGCACCAGCGTGATGTCCCAGGGCGGCATCAGGGTGGTGACCCGGGGGTCCTGGGCCAGCGCCGGATCGGCGCCCAGCAGCGCCAGCGCCGTGAACGGGGTGGCGATCAGCCGGAAGTCGGTGGCCGTGTAGATCTCCGCCACGTCCTGGTACGCGCGCCCGGTCACGGAGGTCGCGTGCCCGAACTCAAGGCGTTGCGTCGCCTGGAGATGCGTCGTCAGGTCCTGCCCGAGCTGAACACCCGGCGAGCACAGGTGGCTTCCGGTCCGCACCCCGAGCCGGTCGTGGGCGAACGCGGCGGCCTCCGCCATCACCCAGCCCGGTGCGCGGACATACGTCTTCACGAAGTCCCAGTCGAGAGCCTCCGCCCGCTCCAGCGAGCGGCGCAGACCGTCCCTGGTCCGGTGTGCCCGGCCCATGCTGTACGCGACGCGGGCGCCGTCCAGCAGTTCCCCGGTGGCCAGCAGGCGCGGCCCGGCCAGGGCGCCCGAGGCGATCGCCTCGCGCAGCCGGGCCTGTTCGTAGGCGAAGCCGCCGAGCGAGACCGACGTCGTGATGCCGTACGCGAGTTGGAGCGCGGTCTGCCGTCCGCCGTAGGTGCTCTGCCAGGGGTGGATGTGGGAGTCCCACAGACCGGGGATGACCGTGCGGGCGGACGCGTCCACGAGCCGGCCGGCGGTGCGGCCCGCGCGGTGCGGCTCGACGGCGGTGACCCGCCCCTCCCGCACCACGACGTCCACGTCCTCGCGGACCGTCTCGTCCGTGCCGTCCCAGAAGCGGCCCGCCCGGACCACCACGTCGGCCGGGGCCGGCCGGCGGTAGGTGAGGGAGAGCCGGACGGTCCTGGGCGGGCCGCCGTCCACGCCGATGGTCCGCAGCCGGCCCGCCGACAGGTACAGCAGGGTGCGCGCGTCGCCGGACCAGGAGGGGTGGTCGGCGGGCTCGTCCGTCAGCCGGCGCGGCTCGCCGTCCGGACCGCCGTCCGCGCGGACGGGCAGCAGCCACAGCGCGGACTCCGCGACCACGGCCATCCAGCGGCCGTCCGGCGACCAGACCGGGCCGGAGTCGTAGCGGTCGGACAGGGAGGTGTGGGCGCCGATGGCGTGCAGCGTGGCGGCGCCGGTGTCCGTGTCCACGACGCGGATGAGGTTGTAGCCCTCGCGGAAGCGCTGGTTGAGGCGGTTCCGGTCGCACAGCGCGACGCGGCGGCCGTCCGGTGACCAACTCGGGCGGCCGGGCAGCCCGCCACCGCCGAGCGGCGCGGCCAGGGCGCGTTCGGTGCCGGAGGCGAGGTCGCGCACCACGAGGTTGCCGGACATGTCGAGGCACGCCAGCCGCGAACCGTCCGGCGAGAGCGCCGGGAACACCCGCCCGCCCGAGGCGAGTTCGGTCTCCTCCCCGGTGGCGAGGTCGCGGCGGCGGACGGCGAACAGCCCGTCGCGGTCGTCCGCGTAGACCAGCGCCCGGCCGTCGGCCGTCCAGGTCGGGCCCAGCACATAGCGGGTCGGATCGGCGTCCAGCACCTTGCGCGGCCGGGTTCCACCGGAGACCGGCGCGATCCAGAGGGAGTTGAGCGCGGCGAACGCCACCTCGCGGCCGTCGGGCGAGAGCGCGGGCAGATGCGGGGCGCGCACGGTGTGCCGCCCGCCGGCCGCGAAGTCATAGGTCTTGGCCCGGTACCGGTGCCGCCGCACGGGCAGGGCGGCGGTGAACGGGATGGCGTCCCGCTCGCCCGGCGCCGCCGGGCGCACGACGCGGAACTCGCCGTCCACGGTGGCCAGCAGAGCATCGGCGGAGATCCAGCGCACCGGCACCGGCTCCACGTCGCCGCCCACCTCCAGCGGGGTGCCGTCCACCACCAGGACGCAGGAGGTGGCGGGCGCCGCCGTGGTCCGCAGATGGGCGAGCCGCCCGGTGGGGGAGAGGGCCGGGGCCATCACCTGGAACCCGGCGGCCTCGGTGTGCGCGGTCTCCACCGGACCCGAGCCGTCGGCCGGGACGGAGACGACGGTCCTGGCCTGGAGCGCGGGCGGGATGCCGGTGAGGGCGGCGCGGACGAAGAAGATCCGGCGTCCGTCCGGCGACCAGGCCGGGTCGAAATCCTCCCAGGCGCCGTCCTGGAGCGGACCGGCCTGGCCGGGCAATCCGGTGACGCGGGTGTTCTCGCCGGAACGGGTGTCGTGGATCCAGATCCGGTAGGGGCTGCCGGTCACGGTGTCGCCGCCGCGCTCGGAGCAGAACGCGATCCGCGTGCCGTCCGGCGACCAGCTCGGCGCCCGGTCGTCGAACGGCCCGTCCGTGAGCTGCCGCAGCCCCGAGCCGTCCGGCCGCATCGTCCAGACGTGAAACCCGCCGCCCCGGTAGGCGCAGAACGTCAGCAATCCGCCGTCCGGCGAGAACTGCGGGCGGTTGGGCTCCAGTTCGGCGTCGGTGAGGGGCGTGGCCGCGCCACCGTCGCGCGGCACGGACCACAGGACGTTCTGCACCTCGGCGATCAGCCGGTCCCCCGCCGGGGACAGGGTGGCGGCGCCGTTGGTGGCGGCGGTGAAGGAGAGGGTGACGGACGAGCCGGCCGCGCCGCCCTCGGCGGCGGTGGCCGCCGCCGGGCTGAGCGCGGGCACGGTCACGGCGGCGCCGGCCGTCACCGTGGCGGCGCGCAGGAAGCCGCGCCGCGAGAGGTCGTGGGGAGGGGCGGCTGGGGTTTCTGAGGTGTCCAACGGAACGGGTCTCCCAGAAGAAGAAGGTGCGCGATGTGGGGGTGGCGAGTCGGCAGCCTAGGACCTCGTCGACCGGGCGCGTCGGATCAACCCGCCGTCCCGCCGGGGAGGTCGGTGGCCCGAGAAGTGGCCGATGAGAAGGTCCCCCGGACGAGGTGAGCGGTTGTGGCGGTCGCGTGAGGGCGCCGGATCACCCGGACGGGCGACCGCGCGGCCCCCGGGGGGGCGGATGCGGGGCGTACCGGGGCGGACGCCGGGGGGACGCGGGTGCGGAGCCGGGGTCGCCGGCCCCGCACCCACATCATCACAACGGTGGGTCAGCGGGGGTTGTCGTAGGTGGCGGTCACTTCCACCTCGACGAGCCAGCCGGGCACGGCCAGCGAGACGACCTCCATGGTCGCCCGCGCCGGGCGGGCCGCGTTCTCCACGAGCGGCGGCTCGGGCGCCGAGGTACCCATCGGGACGGGCACGACCTCCTCCGTCACCAGGTCGACGTTCGCGAAATACTGCCGGTACGCGCGGTTCCAGCCCGCGTAGTCGGCCGTCGCCGCGCCCGGCGGCGCCATCAGATAGCACTTCATGGTGACGACGTCCTCCGGCTTCAACCCGGCCGCCTGGAGGTTGCTGACGATGTTGCGCAGCACCACCAACGCCTGGGCCTCGGTCACGGTGACGCCCTGCGCGCCCTCGGTGAGCGCCGGATCGGTCCACCGCTCGGGCGAGTTGACCGGGGCCGAGGGGTTGAGGGCGGTGGGGCCGAGGCCGCTGCTCTGATAGAACGCGACCTCGGATCCGGTGGCCACGCCGTTGGCGATGGCCGGGTTGCTCTGCCCCTGCGGCAGCATGACGCGCACCTCGTGCGGGCGCGGCAGCCAGTCCCGCGCGTCGGCGACGGCGGTGGCGCCGACCAGCAGCACGCCGCTGGCGCCGAGCGCCGTGATGATCCTGGTCCGTCGCTTCACGCGGCCATCACCCTCTCGTGGATGTTCGTGACGACCCGGCGGGCGGAGGTGAACGCCCCGTGCTGCCAGGCGATGACGTGGCTGAGCCAGTCACCGGCGAAGTAGACGTGCCCGGCCGGCTCGTTGAGCAGCCGGTACTCGGGGCCGCTCTGGGAGGGCCAGCCCACCCAGCCGCCCTCGATGAACGGGGTGCGGTGCCACGCCACGCTGAAGGAATGGTCCAGCTCCGTGCGGTACTTGTCGCCGTGGATCCGCACGCCGCGACTGACCGCGCGGGCCTCGCGCTCGGCGTGGGACAGGCCGCTGTAGGCGACCGCGTTCGCCCCGAAGTTGTAGTAGCCGATGAGGGTGCCGCGGCGGCCCTGGTAGCCGTAGGAGGGATACCAGATGGTCGACAGATCGGTGTCGGTCGGCGTGATGCCGCCGTAGATGTGCTCGTCCTTCTCCCACCAGCGACTGCGGTACTCCAGACCGATCTTGCCCACCGGGGTCGGCACGGCGTAGCGGAGCGCGGCGGTGACATCCGTGCCGAGGTTGTGCTCGACGCGCGCCATGACCTGGGGCGGGATCGCCGCCACCACGAAGTCGGCGAGCTCGGTCCTGGTCCGGCCGTGCGCGTCACGCCAGGTGACCTCGGCGCCGTCGTCCAGGTTCCGCACGGAGGTGGCCTGGGCGCCGTAGGTGATGCGCTGGTCGCCGATCTCCTGGGCGAGGGCGCGCGGGATGGCGTCCATGCCGCCGACCGGCTGGAACATCAGCATGGCCTGGTCGTAGCCGAGTTCGAAGGAGAAGCGCTGTCCCACTCCGCTCGCGATGACGTCGGAGAGGGAGGGTGGCGGGCCGAGCGGGGTGCCCGCCTCGAAGGCGGCGCCGGGTTCCACGGAGTAGCCGCGGCGGTCGGTGCCGGTGTAGGCCCAGTTGTCCGCGCGCCCCTTGATGGCACCGAAGCTCTGGAGGAACGCCAGCAGGCGCTCCTTGTCCTGGCCGGTGAGGGTCTGGTCGAGGGCGCCCTGGTCGGTCGCCTTGGCGAGCAGCTCGGAGACATAGCCGTAGACGTCGGCCTTGGCGGTGCGCCAGCGCACCGGCTGTCCGGCGAGCGCGGCGCTGTTCTCGTGGTGGATGTAGGCGTTGGCGTTCTGGTTGGTGAACACCTCAAGGGGTACGCCGAGTTCGCGGCAGTACTCCATCGTCACGTGGGACTGCGGCAGGCGGGCCGGGCCCGCGTTCATGTACTGGCCGTCGGAGAAGGACGCCCGCTGGGTCCGGCCGTCGAGGTCGGTTTCCCCGGTGCCACCGCGGACCGTCCAGTTACGGCCGCCGGGGCGGTCCTTCGCTTCGAGAACGCGGCAGTCGTACCCGGCCTTGCGGAGCTCATAGGCCGTGGCGAGGCCGGCGATGCCGGCCCCGAGTATGACCACCTTCTTGCTGGTGCGTCCGGAGAGAGTGAAGTCGCCGCGTCGCGGTGGGCTGTACGCCTCCGCGTGGGCCTCGGGAACTGGTGCCAGCCCCAACGCGCCCATCGTGGAGTACAGCACTCCGGCGCCACCCGCGACTCCCACCGATCTCAGGAAGTCGCGGCGGGAAGCTTCCGCCACCATCTGTCGCTCCTTGCCCGCGACTCCACAGCGCGGACGCCGGAGCCGCGTATTTCCGTACGTTCCGGCCATGTGGGGGGAGGTGTGGAAGTGGCCGGCTGTGCTCCAAGAGGCTCCGTCAGGAGTGTTACGCACGCATGCCGATGACGTATCTGTGTCATGAGCGATACGAGCGACGCACGTGACACTGCGTCGGCCCGTCGGGTCAGCGTGCGACGCCGGAGCGGCCGAGTCGGCGAACGGCGGCCACGATCTCCGTGTTGGGGACGCCCTTCAGCAGGTATTCCGTCACCCCGAGGTCCCGCATCTCGTCGATCGCGCCGAGATCGGCGTAGGCCGAGAACGTCAGGATGCGGGTGCCGGGGGAGCGCCGCATGATCTCGCGGGCCACCCTCGCCCCGCCGCCGCCCGGCATCCTGACGTCCACGACGGCGACCGCCGGCCGGTGCAGCGCCGCGAGCGCGATGGCCTCGTCGGTATCCGCCGCGACCCCGACCACGTCGAAGTCCGGCTCCTCGCACAGCACTTCGCTCAGTGCCTCGCGGATCATCCCGTCGTCGTCACAGACCAGGACGCGCAGCCGCTCCGAAGTCTCCTGTTTCGCTGTATTCATGACTGACCGTCAGAGGATGGTGCGGTGGACCCGGCCGGGTCACCGGGCGGCGGGATGGGCAGCCAGAACTCGACGGTGGTGCCGCCGCCGGGCTCACCGTGCATGGTCCACCAGCCGTCGGCGGTCTCGGCCCGCTCGCGCATCTCGATCACGCCGAAGTGCTCGCGCCCGGTCGGCGGATCCAGCGGCGAGGCGAGACCGACGCCGTCGTCGGTGACGCGCGTCAGCACCCCGTGGCCGGCCGGCGCGAGCGACACCTTGACCATGCTCGCGCGGGCGTGCTTGTGCACGTTGATGAGTGCCTCCTGGCAGATGCGGAAGATGGTGATGGCTGTCTCGGTCGGCACTTCCCACTCCAGGGTGTGCTCGAACGCGTGACGCAGGCCCCACCCGGTCACCACCTCGCCCAGATAGGCCCCCAGCGCCTCAGCCAGCCCGTGCCGGTCGATTCCCGGCGGTCGCAGCCGGAAACTGAGGTCCCGCAGCCGGCCGACCGCGCCGCTCACCGACTCGTCGAGTCGGCGCACCTGCCCCAAGAGCTCCGGCGGCACCCGATTGGCCAGGAGCTGCAGTCGCATGCCGACGGCCACCATGGACTGGATCGAGTCGTCGTGGACGTCCCACGCGATCCGGCGCCGCTCCAGTTCCTGCGCCTCCACCAGATGCGCCAGCAGCCGCCGCCGCTCGGTCAGGACCCGTTCGGCCGTGCGGCGTTCGGTCAGGTCGCGGGTGACTTTGCCGAAGCCGCGGAGTCGGCCGGTTTCGTCGAAGAGGGCGGTGATGATGACGTTGGCCCAGAAGCGGGTGCCGTCCTGGCGGATGCGCCAGCCTTCGTCCTCGAAGCGGCCTTCGGCGGTGGCGGTCACGAGTTCGCGGCGGGGTTTGTCGGCGGCTTTGTCCTCGGGCGGATAGAAGACGGAGAAGTGCTGTCCGATGATCTCGTCGGCGGTGTAGCCCTTGATGCGTTCGGCGCCCAGGTTCCAGCTCACGATGTGGCCGTCGGTGTCGAGCATGAAGATCGCGTAGTCCACAACGCTCTGCACCAGCAGCCGGAAACGCTCCTCGCTCTCCCGCAGTGCCTCCTCGGCCGTGCGGCGTTCGGTCAGGTCGCGGGTGACTTTGCCGAAGCCGCGGAGTCGGCCGGTTTCGTCGAAGAGGGCGGTGATGATGACGTTGGCCCAGAAGCGGGTGCCGTCCTGGCGGATGCGCCAGCCTTCGTCCTCGAAGCGGCCTTCGGCGGTGGCGGTCACGAGTTCGCGGCGGGGTTTGTCGGCGGCTTTGTCCTCGGGCGGATAGAAGACGGAGAAGTGCTGTCCGATGATCTCATCGGCGGTGTAGCCCTTGATGCGTTCGGCGCCCAGGTTCCAGCTCACGATGTGGCCGTCGGTGTCGAGCATGAAGATCGCGTAGTCCACAACGCTCTGCACCAGTAGGTGAGGGGCGGGCGGGGAGGAATCCGCTCCGGCCCGCTGGGTGTGCTCGTCCGGCTGCTGGCGTTGGGGGGCACCGCGCATACCGTAGAGCTTTACACGACCGAGCCGGTCCCCGGCACGGGCCGGCCGCCGACGCTCCCCTCCTGGTCCGCTGAGGTCAGCTCGCACCAGACGACCTTCCCCCTGGCCAGCGGGGAGCTGCCCCAGTCGGCCGCGAGCCGGTCGATCATCCGCAGGCCGAGCCCGCCACCGGCCGGACCCGGCGCCCTGGGCACCGGGCGCGCGGGGCTGTCGTCGCTCACCTCGACCCGGACCCGGCCCGGCGTGCCGACCATGCGCAGCACCGGGGCCCCGTGGCCGTGCCGCAGGGCGTTGGAGACCAGCTCGGAGACGACGAGAACGACATCCTCGTGGCGTCCCCGGTACTCGTGCCGGATCAGTGTCCGGCGGGCGAACTCCCGGGCGTGTGCCGCGCTGCCGCCGTC